>JBAVHY010000274.1:0-1784 GCA_049686315.1 Candidatus Acidiferrum sp.
CCGGCTGTCGTGACCGTTTGAGGTCACTGCCGCAATGTGGGCACCAATCTTCAGTCCGCTGCTCGTCCATACTCCTGCAATTCAGTGATTTGCCATGCTTCGTCTTTTGGCGAGCTAAATGCCTTAACACACTGCGATACGTCGATGGCTGAACTGCTTCGAGCGCAATTTCGGCAGAGCTACCGCTGCATGAAAGGTCAAGTAGGAACAAAGGAGTCAATATGTACGCCACAAAAACAGTCAATGGCGTCCCCGCGATCCAGCGCGATGGACAAAGTGTGTTGAGCGTCTGCGACCAAAATTGGGAGTTTGCAAATTGGCTATGCGCGCTACTCAACGAACTGGGCCGCAAGTCCGAATTGTTGCTGAACGAGCAGGACTGGGAATGGCTCAATGCGCACGATCTCGGCTCCAGAAGGATGGCACTGCATGCCTGATATCAAGACAGCCCCCACGATTTCTGTTGTTGTTCCTTTTCACAACGAGGAACCTAATGTCATTGAACTGTATGGCCGCCTGCAAGGCGTCATGCAGGAGCTCGGTCGCAGCTACGAGTTCGTCTTTGTCGATGATGGCAGCACGGACCTTACTTACAAGCTGCTGAAGGAAGTCGCGCTGATTGACCCGCACGTGACCGTTGTCAAGCTGCGGCGGAATTTTGGGCAGACCGGAGCGCTGGCTGCTGGATTTGCGCACAGCACCGGTGAATACGTAATCGCCATGGATGGCGATCTTCAGCACGATCCCGCAGAGATTCCTGTGTTCCTGGAAAAAATAGACGAAGGCTATGACGTCGTGAGTGGGTGGCGCAGCCACCGCATCGACAACTTGTTGCTCCGAAAGATTCCTTCCCGCTGTGCCAATTGGCTGATGGCCAAGCTGAGCGGCGTCAACATTCACGACTTTGGGACCACGTTCAAGGCGTACCGGGGCGACCTGCTGCGACAATTGCCGCTCTATGGCGAAATGCACCGGTTTATCCCGGCAATAGCTTCCGCCTACGGAGCCTCGATCTGTGAAATACCCATTCAAAACAACCATCGGAAGCACGGTGAGTCGCACTACAACGTTTCTCGTACGTTCCGGGTGTTTTTCGATCTCATGACGATTCGATTCCTCCTGCGTTATATGTCGCGTCCGCTCCATTTCTTTGGCCGGCTCGGCGCGATCAACATGGGCGTGGGATCGGCACTCGCACTCTGGTTGCTGATGTGGAAGCTCGTTACTGGAATCGATGTTCTGCAGCAACACGGATTATTGCTTGTCTTTGCGGCCGTTCTGATATTGGTGGGCCTCCAACTGATCGCGCTCGGACTTCTTGGCGAGTTGAACGTCTGGCAGTACTTCAATCGATCTGAGCGTAGACCTTATGCTGTGTCGGAGGTGCTTGATCAGCCTGCCAATCGGAAAGCTGCCACCACATCGGAGGTGAATTCGTGAGCACACGAAGAGGTACGCGGGACACGAAAACAGCTCAATCCATCGAGAACGGAATCATCCAATCGCGTTCGCGCCGCGAACCGGAGCATGTGTGCTGAGTCAGGTTCAATATCGTTGCGTTAGCCGGTATCGGGAAGCCGTGATGGTACTCCTACTGACGGTCCTGGCATTCTCGGTTCGCCTCTACCGGGTCGACTTTAATAGCCTGTCCGAGGATGAGGTGGCCAAATGGGCGGCCGTTCAAGAGTATCGACACGGACACTTGGTCGGCGTCAATAGCGAGCACCCGATGCTGCCGAAGATGCTGGCTTGGGCCAGCCTGACAACGGGTGAACGATGGGGCC
>JBAVHY010000275.1:0-1742 GCA_049686315.1 Candidatus Acidiferrum sp.
CTTCACCAGAAAGAAATGGCAGCAAAACAAGAAACGCGATAGCGACTACAGGGCCAATGAGGAGAGCTGGCGTTTCCATGGAAGGCGGCAAGTAGGACAGCAAACCGTACAGCCACAAAAAGAAGTAGTCTGGTTTCGGCGCGGTCTGGATGACCGTCGGGTCCGGGCGGCCGGTAGGACCGAACGGCCCAAAGTACACCGCGCACGCCGCGACGGCCAACAGGATGAAAGCGGCAAAGAACAGATCTTTCCATACCGCATACGGAACAAAGGGCGCACCATCCTTCTTGGTCAATTCATGGTATTCGCTCACGTAGGTCGCGCGTTTCACAATGCGTCCCGGCATAGGCCATTCGTTGATTCCAAGCTTTATAACCATCAAGAGATGTAGGGCTACGAAGCCGATCAACATTCCCGGAATTACGAAGACGTGCAGCGCAAAGAATCGGGAAAGCGTCGCGCCGGCGATGATCGGGCCACCCAACATTAGTTTAACGATCGCGGGGCCGAAGATGGGAACACGGCTAGCGATCGACGCTCCAATTCCTAGTCCCCAATAGGCGTCCTGATCGAAGCGCAGCACTTGTCCGCTGAAGGCCATGCCGAGCGTCATCAGCAAGAGAAACACGCCAATAATCCAGGTGAGTTCTCGTGGAAATTTGTGGGCCCCGAATAGAAAAACTTGGACCATGTGGATGAGAACAATTGCCACCATGAAATTCGAGCCCCACCCGTGCATGGCACGGATAAACCAGCCCAAAGTTACATCGTGGTTCAGCGCTTGCAGACTGCCCCAAGCTTCGCTCGCTGAAGGAACATAAATCAGGGCCAGCAAGATTCCAGTAACGAGTTGGAGAAGGAAGACGGTGAGCGCTGCGCTGCCAAATACGTAGAACCAGCTCGCTGTGTTTCGTGGTACGGGATGTTCGACAACTTCGCGAATCGGAGCCGCGAGCTGCAAGCGCCGATCAAACCATTGCCCGATTTGTCCGATCACGCGCATGTCTTTCTCTTTCCGAGCACCGCATTCGTTTCGTTGGAGGCGGACAGCTTGCTCTCGATGGAAATCAACTCGTTCCGCGGACTGCATGGCGGCGTATTGCGGAAGAAAGAGGCGGTTGAGGATCCCGGAGTCGGCAATTCGCCAGCTTGAATCGCAACCATACCGTCCTCGACCTTGTACGGATATTCGAACAGTCCACGTTCCGGCGGGCCTGAGGCGCGCGAACCGTCACGGTAGTAAGCGCCGCCGTGGCAGGGGCACATGAACAAACCCGACTGCGGAAACCACCGGACTGGGCAGCCGAGGTGCGCGCAATTAATGGCAAAAACCTGGAACTGCTCTCCTTCGACGCGCCGCACCCAACACGCTGTCTCCACAGTCTTGCCGTCGGTCGGCGTCACAAAGGGATTGCGGAACGTGGCGAGCCGAGTCTCGCCTTCTGGGAACTCGCTGACGTGGCCAAGAGGAACCCAGGAAAGGTAGGCACTTGCGCGTCCCCGCGTAACCGAAGAGAACAGGAACCGCACAACCGGTACCGCCAGGGCAGTTGCCACCACGCCGTTGAAGAGCATCCCGATCTTCATTAGCAGCCCGCGGCGCGAAAGTGTGTTTGCATTCGACATCTTCAGACTCCTAGTGCTGCACGTAATTCGAAGTTGAGTAAGGTTGCCCCGGATACTGAGCCCGCCGCGAGGCGAGCCACGCAACTACGTCGGTGACTTCCTGATCAGACATCGGC
>JBAVHY010000276.1:0-4945 GCA_049686315.1 Candidatus Acidiferrum sp.
AGAACGCGGGCTCTCCGAGGCGACCTTCGGAGAGCCCGTTTTACTGTAGGACCAGCAAGTGGCACGAACTGAATAATCCCTTGACCGGAATTCTCGGAAACGCGGAATTGCTGTTGGTGGAATCGCGGGGAAAAAAGATGGAATTGACGCCGCTGGCGCAATCGCGCCTGGAAACCATCGCGGCGCTGGCAGTGCGCATGAGGGAGACGGTGCGGCGGCTAAGCGAAGAATGGGAAATGCAGGCGGTGGAGCCCGCGGGGGACCCAGGGCCGCGAAGGGAAGCCTAGCGCTGATCCGTGGCGCCGGCCGGATTCGCGAAGAAGTGCAGCACGCGGCGCTTGAATTCTTCCGGCTCGTAGCCAAGTGCAGCGGTGTGGAACGCACCGGGAACAACCCAAAGTGACTTCGGGCCGCGCGCGGTGGCGTAGATCTTCTCACTATGTCGGCAGGGAAGTGTGGTGTCGCCGGCATCGCAGATGAGAAAAATAGGAAAAGCTCTCGCGGCGACAGCGCGTTCCGGAGAAACCTCGGCGGCGGGAAACCCGGCGAGGGACTGTCCACGCGCAAGCATCACCCAGGCCCCGGGCGCGAATAAAGTTTTGCCCAGCAGCGGGTATTGTTGAAGGCCAGCGTAGTCGTAGGACGCTTCGCGCAGGCTGGCGAAGGATGCCTCGGCAACCACCGCTTCGATTCGCGGATCAACTCCCGCGGATTGCAGCGCGATCCCCGCGCCCATGGATTCACCCAAAGCAAAAATGTGAGCCGGATGTTCCGACGCTATGAGCGCGTCGAGGATGGCGCGGGTGTCGTTGCGTTCCAGCCAACCGTACGTGGCGATTGGCCCCTCACTTTCGCCGTGGGCGCGAGCGTCCATGAGAGTGACGCCGTAGCCGGCGCGCAGAAGGAACAGAGAGTGTTCGAGGATGCCCGTGCGATTGTCCGCGACACCATGGAAGAGCAGCACCCAGGAACCGTTGGGCTGCGGAGCGCGGACTTTCCATCCGTGGAGAAGAACGCCGTCGGGCGCGCGAACATCAAACGGCTGGCGGTAAACACCGATTTGCGCAAAGGAAACGTCGGCCTGCCGGACGAGGTCCGTCGTGAGTGGCCGCCGGACGGGATGCAAGAAAGCGGGCGCAACCAGCCAGCCAAGCACCATGGCAACAACGGACGGGGCGAAAAGCAAGATCAACAGAACGCGAATAATTCGTCGGCGCATGGGTTCTATTTAAAAGATACGTAGTGCGTGCGCGTTTCGTTCCCGCATTTGCGGTGAGTAGCTAGAGGCCGCAACGCCGAAGAACGGGATTTGATCGAGAATCGCACAGCACTCGGAAGAATCGGAGAATTTGTAGGGGCCGCCTTCTGAGGCGGTCCGCCAACTTAACCGCGCCACCAACGCAAACGAGGCCCGCGATTGAAGAATCCCTCTCCATTTTCACAATTCCGAGCGCAGCGAGCCCAAGGCGTATCAACGGGTACCAGAGCGTTTCGCGCTTCAGATTCTCTAAGCAGTAGGTTGATGGTTGGCGGAAGCCCTTGACATTCAACTTGCCTTGGCATATATGTCGAACCTCTAGGTATCACAATGAGTGAAACCGAAATCGAGCTCTTGAAGGGGACTCTCGACATGTTGGTCCTGAAGGTTGTCGCCTTGGGCCCCAGCCATGGCTATGCGATCGCGCAACGCCTTCAGCAAATATCAAGGGACTTTTTCCAAGTCCATCAAGGCTCGCTTTACCCCGCACTCCATCGTTTGGAAGATCGCGGCTGGCTGCAGGCGGAATGGAAGGAATCGGAGACGGGGCGCGAAGCCAAGTTCTACACGCTGACGAAGAAGGGGCGCAGACAGATGGAGCAGGAAGCCCGCGATTGGGAGCGACTTTGCCACGCCGTCGCCCTGGTTCTGAGAGCACCCGAAAAGGAGTCCTAGCCATGGGTTGGTTTCGCCGGCTCTTTCACAACTCCCGCGCTGAAAGCGAACTTGACCGGGAGCTCCGCTTCCATCTCGAGCAACAGATCGCCGATAACCTTGCCGCTGGGATGGCACCTGAGGAGGCTCGGCGCGATGCGCTCATCCAATTCGGTGGCATCGAACGCGTCAAACAGGAAGTCCGAGACGCTCATTGGGAAACGCACGTGGAAAACCTGTTGCGCGATTTGCGCTACGCCATCCGTTCACTCTGCCACGACCCGCGCTTCGCCCTCACCGCCATCCTCGCCCTCGCCCTCGGCATCGGCGCCAACACTGCCCTCTTCAGCATCGTCAACGCTGTCCTCCTCCGTCCTCTTCCGTACCGGCACGCCGAGCAACTGGTCACTCTTCGCGAAAGCAAACCGAATTTCGCCACCGGTTCCGTTTCCTTCCCCAACTTCCTCGATTGGCGAAAAGACAATCGCACCTTTGCGTCCATGGCCGTCATGCGTGGCGGCCGTACGCTCACGCTCACCGGCATCAGTGACGCCGAACAAGTCAACGCCATGCTTCTCAGCTCCGGGTTCTTCGAACAACTCGCCGTGAATCCCGTACTCGGCCGCACCTTCACCGAAGACGAAGAGCGTGTCGGCGCCGCGCCCACCGTCATGCTCGCTGCCGCGTTCTGGAAGGGAAAATTCGCCGCTTCGCCTGAAGTCCTCGGCAAATCTCTGACTCTCGACGGAAAAGACTTCACCATCATTGGCGTCGTCCCCGCCTCCTTCGATTTTCTAGGGGTCTTCCGTTCCATCGACGTTTACCAGCCCATCGGCCAATGGAACAACACCGCTTTGCTCAGCCGCACCGCCGGGCTTGGCATCAGTGGCCTCGGACGCCTCAAGGCCGGCGTCACCATCGACCAAGCTCGCGCCGATATGCAGCGCGTCTCGCAAAATCTCGCTGCCGCTTATCCCGACGCCGACAAAAACATAGGCGCCGCCCTCATCCCATTTCGCCAGTGGAATCTCGGTTCCGTTCAGTCTTATCTGTTCGTTCTGTTCGGTGCCGTCGGTTTCGTTCTACTCATTGCCTGCGTCAACGTCGCCAATCTTCTTCTCGCTCGTTCCATCACTCGCGCGCACGAATTCGCTATCCGCTCTGCTCTCGGCGCAGGTCAGTCCCGCATCATTCGCCAGCTTTTAGTAGAAAGCGTTCTCGTCGCCGCCCTCGGAGGTGCCGCCGGTCTTCTCCTTGCCGCCTTGGGCACGCAAGCCATTCTCCGCACGCTGCCCACGAGCCTCCCGCGCGCCGACGGAATCTCCATCGACGTTCGCGTCTTCCTCTTCGCCCTCGTCCTTTCTTTCGCCTGCGGAATCTTCTTCGGCCTCGTCCCGGCCCTGAAAACCGCCCGCCGCAACCTGCAGCAAGCTCTCCAGGAAGGAGGCCGCGGCAGCAATGGTCAGCGGCATCGTCTCCAAGGCGTGCTCGTCGCTGCCGAAATCTCGCTCGCGCTGGTTTTACTCATCGGCGCGGGCCTCATGATTCGCACCCTCACCGCTCTCCGCAACGTAAATCCCGGCTTCGACGCGGACAAAATCCTCACCTTCGGCCTTTCTCTTCCTCCCACGATGATGAACGCCAACCCCGATGCGGTTCGCGCCGCCCTCCGCGGGGTCCAGCAGAAGTTTGAATCCGCTCCCGGCGTCCAGTACGTGGCCTATTCCTGGGGCGCTCTCCCTCTCGGCTACGACGACGAGTGGCTCTTCTGGATCGACGGCGGTCCGAAACCTGCAAGCAAAACCGAAATGAACTGGGCTCTCGATTACGTCGTTGGCCCCGACTATTTCAAAGCCATGGGCATCCATCTCCAATCCGGCCGCTTCTTCACTGAACAAGACAATGAGCACGCGCCTCACGTCGCCGTCATCGATGAGGTCCTGGCCAAGAAATTCTTCCCAGGCATCAATCCCATCGGTCAGCGCCTTTATCTCAACAACGACGACCAAACCACGGAAATCATCGGCGTGGCCAATCACATCAATCAGTGGGGCCTCGATTCTGACACCACGCAGGAACTACGCGCCCAACTGTACGTTCCCTTCATGCAGCTCGATAACGACAACATGGCTCGCGCCGGCTCCGGCCTCGGTGTCATCGTTCGTTCCGATAAGCCTGCGCAGGTCTTCGCCTCCATGCGCCAAATCAACCGCCAGATCAGCAATCAGCAAGTGGTCTTTTCCCCGCAAACGATGAATGAAATCATCGCCACCTCTCTCGCCGACCGGCGCTTCTCCATGATCCTTCTCGGCCTCTTCGCTGCTCTCGCTCTTCTTCTCTCTAGCGTCGGCATCTACGGCGTGGTCTCCTACATCGTCTCCCAGCGCACTCGCGAAATCGGCATTCGTGTCGCCCTGGGGGCGCGGCACGCGGACATCCTCGGCTTCGTTCTGCGCCAAGCCGCAAAAATGGCTCTCATCGGCGTATTACTCGGCCTGGCCGTGTCCTTTGCTCTCACCCGCCTCTTGTCCGCTCTACTCTTTCGAGTGACCCCCACCGACCCCCTCACCCTCGCCACCGTCGTCTCCCTCCTCCTCTCCGTCACCCTCGCAGCCTGCCTCCTCCCCGCGCGTAGGGCTGCACGTGTCGATCCGCTCGTCGCCCTCCGTTACGAATGAAGGGCGAATCCGTCGTCGCATGGTTTTCCACTCTAAGGATACGAGGAATTTGGAGGTTTCGGAATTCTGACCTTACCGATTGCACGTGGTTCGTTGATTTCCATCGACGCGGGAAGCGCCAAATGTGCCTCTAAGCCCGATGTTTCTTACCCAACGGGACTTCGCGCTCGTGTAGGCGCATGCCTTCCGGCTAAGCTGTCATCCGTCATGAGGCCTTTCCCGATTTAACCCCACATTCCGTGACAAACTCGACTCAGTTCTCGACAACTCCTGAAACTGGGGCAATCCTTTCGAGGAAGTTACTTCCTAGGCCGCTCTGCCGCCCTGCGAAGTTCCGTCAACCCTTCCAAAGTTC
>JBAVHY010000277.1:0-1754 GCA_049686315.1 Candidatus Acidiferrum sp.
TCGCGGCCATGCATTACATAGGCATGGCCGCCATGCGTCTGGCTGCCGTAATGCAGTTCAACCCTCTTATCGTGGTCTTCTCCGTTGTGCTTGCAATGGCGTTTTCATTGGTCGCCCTGTTACTCGCATTTGACCTTCGAGAGGAGACCAGGGTGACGCCGTTACGAAAGTTTGTCAGTTCGCTAGTGATGGGAACTGCCATCTCCGCGATGCATTACAGTGGTATGGCTTCTGCCAGTTTCATACCCTCCGGCACTCCAGTCGATTTGTCCCACACTGCCAGTATCTCCTCGCTCGAAACCCTGGGAATTTCCATGGTTACCTTGCTGGTCCTGGCGGTGGCGGTATTGACATCCGCTGTGGATCGGCGATTCTACGCTCAACGTCGGCAACTCGCTTTGGCAGAATCGAAGGTAGCGCTGGACCATGTCGCCCGAATTGCGAACATGGGTGAATTGACGGTATCCATCGCACATGAGATCAACCAGCCCCTCACTGCAGTCGTCACGGATATAAGTGCTTCTCTGCGCTGGCTTGCTCAACATCCGCCTAATCTGGATGAGGCGCGGGGAGCACTGACCATGGCCATTCGGGAGGCGAATCGAGCAAGTGACGTAATCGGGAGAATTCGCGCGCTGCTGAGAAAGACGCCACCGCCGATGCTGCGGCTCGACGTAAGTGAAGTCGTGCGCGAAGTTTTGGCTCTGGCCCGCAACGAGCTGCTAGCATCGGGCATCACGGTGAAGACCGAACTGCCGACGAACATTCACGCGGTGCTCGGCGATCGGATTCAACTTCAGCAGCTAATGCTGAACTTGATCATGAATGGAATCGACGCGATGAGTGCGATCAATGATCGGCCGCGTGAACTGGTCATCAAGTCGGCAGAGCTGCCGGAGGGTGTGCTCATCCAAGTTCAAGATTCCGGAAAGGGACTCGATCCCGGGCAAGCAGATCGAATCTTCGAACCGTTCTTCTCCACCAAGCCCAATGGTATCGGAATGGGACTATCGATTAGCCGTTCGATTGTTGAAGCTCACGGCGGCCGTTTATGGGCTACTCCTGGTTCACCCTACGGAGCGGTTTTTCAATTCACCCTGCAAAGGGCAGAGAGTCAACATGACTGAACTGCATGACGTTGTGTTTATTGTCGATGATGATGCATCAGTCCGCGATGCACTCAAGAGTCTGATCCGGTCGGTTGGTCTACGCGTGGAGCTTTTCGGCTCGGCACAGGAATTCCTGCAACGTGGGCGGCCGGATGTGCCGAGTTGCCTGGTCCTCGATGTCAGGTTACCGGGAAAAAGTGGTTTCGACCTTCAGCGTGAGCTGGCGGAGGCTAACATTGATATTCCAATCATCTTTATCACGGGCCACGGCGACATCCCCATGTCGGTCCGAGCAATGAAGGCTGGCGCCGTCGAGTTCTTAGCCAAGCCGTTTCGCGATCAGGATCTGTTGGATGTGATTCAGCTTGCGCTAGAGCGGGACCGCGCCACGCGGCAACGTGAGGCAGAGATTGCCACGCTGCGGGACCGCTTTGAATCTCTAACGCCTCGGGAACAAGAAGTGTTGCCATGGGTCGTTTCCGGTCTCCTGAACAAACAAATAGCCGACGCTATCGGAACTAGCGAGGCAACGGTCAAGGTCCATCGCAGCGAACTCATGCGAAAAATGGGTGCGAAGTCCTTAGCTGACTTGGTCAGGTTGGCTGACAAAATGGGTGTTCCGGTTCCAAAGCAATGGCCCTGAAC
>JBAVHY010000278.1:0-4748 GCA_049686315.1 Candidatus Acidiferrum sp.
CTACGAAGAGGAACCCAAGAGCCCAGGTGCAAAACCGGCACATGGGGCACCCGCCAAAGAGAAGAGTGAACCCAAGAGAAAAGCGCCGGTCTTGAAGCCCTGACCCCAAAAGAAAAGTACATCGAACTTAGGGGACGGGACACTAGTTGGGAATAGGGACGCGAGGTTGCGCGAGGTCAAGACTCGGGTTACAGTGAGGCGCTATCATTCCCACGTAACGTGTCCGGCTCCTACCAGGTATGATGCGCACCCGGATGCGATCGGAGAGCATTGGTGGCGTCACAACTGTTCCGCTGCAAAAGCATTGACCAGCTTCTGTCAGACTCCGAAAATGCAGAAATCCGGCTAAAAAAGTCGCTTGGTTGGCTGAGTCTGACCTCGCTCGGGATCGGGGCGGTGATTGGCTCCGGCATCTTCACGGTAATTGGCACCGCCATCGCTGGGCAAAAGCTGCAGGTCTCCTCGGTTCTGAACGCCCCGCTGCTGCAATACCTGCTCACCCGATCCACTTCCTTTGGACGACCCGGCGCCGGGCCCGCGATTGCACTCTCGTTCGTGCTCGTGGCCATCGTGTGCGGATTTGCTTCCGTGTGCTACGCGGAGCTTGCCGCGATGATACCGATCGCCGGCAGTGCTTATACCTACACCTATGCAACCATGGGCGAGTTAATCGCCTGGATCATTGGTTGGGACCTGATCCTGGAATACGCGGTGAGCAACATGGCTGTGAGCGTGGGCTTTTCCGCACACATGGTGGGTCTGCTCGACTGGTTCGGCTGGCATCCCGATCCCAAGTGGATTTCCCCCGCCTACCTGCCCGCGGGACTAATGGACTTGCAGGGCAACGCCATCTATGGCCCCGGCTGGCATTTTGGCTTCAATTGGCCCGCGTTCATCATCGTCATGCTGCTGACGGTAATTCTGGTGCGCGGGATCAAAGAGTCCGCGGAAACGAACAACATCATGGTGCTGCTGAAGATTGTCGCCATCCTGGTGTTTGTGGGGTTCGCCTCGCGCTTCATCCATCCGGCAAACTGGCATCCGTTTGCTCCGAACGGGTGGCCTGGCATCCTGACCGGCGGCTCCATTGTGTTCTTCACGTACATCGGATTCGATTCCGTGTCCACCGCCGCCGAGGAGTGTAAGAATCCACAGCGAGATTTACCGCGTGGCATCATCGCCACTCTCGTCATTTGCACGATTCTTTACATCGCTGTAGTGGTGGTGCTCACCGGCCTGGTGCCGTGGCAAACGCTGATGGACGACGCGGCGCCGGTAGTCAACACGATGAAGAAATTGCACTTTGGCGGGGTGCGCCTGATCGTGCTGTGCGGCGCGCTGATGGGCATGATCTCTTCACTGCTGGTTTTCCAGTTGGGACAGGCGCGGGTGTGGTTTGCCATGTCCCGCGATGGCCTGCTGCCGCGCCTTTTTGGCCGGGTGCATCCACGCTTTCAGACGCCGGATTTTTCCACGTGGCTGGCAGGATTCGTGGTGGGGGTTCCTTCGGGCCTGCTGGATATCGGTACGCTCGCAGACCTTTCCAATATCGGCACGCTGTTCGCCTTCGCGCTGGTAGGGGCGGGCGTGCTGATTCTTCGGTACCGCGAACCAGACCGGCCCCGCAGCTTCCGCGCGCCCGGCGGATCGTTGGCCCCGGTGGTGACGATTCTGACCTGTCTGTTGCTGATGGCTGGTTTGCCGATCATGAACTGGCTACGCTTCTTCACATGGCTGTTAATCGGCCTGGTGATTTATTATTTTTATGGACGCAAGAAGAGTACGCTAAGGTTGTTTGCGCGCAATAAGTGAGAGGGTGTCAAGGACACGATTCATGCCCCGGCGATTGTTGGCGTATGTGAGGTGCACAGGAAAAGTGCTGCTGATTCTTGCGGTGATCGAATGGTGCGCGCCGTTCAGGCTGCTGGCGTGGGGCAACAATGCTCAGCGGCTGATCGTGAATCATGCCGTCGATACGCTTCCTTACGAGTTGCGACCGTTCTTCGAGGCGAATCGCAACTATCTCATCCAGCACGTCAACGATCCCCTGAACGTCTTGGATAAGCGGCCCAACGAACGCCAGAACCATTTCATCGAACTGGACAAGTATGGCAAATTCCCGTTCGATGCCTTGCCGCGCAGTTACAAGGCCGCGCTTACCAAGTACAGCAAATCCAAAATCGATTCCACCGGCCTTCTTCCGTGGCAAATTGGGGTCTTCAGCGCCAAGCTTACCGACGATTTGAAAAATGGCCGCTGGGATGAGGCCAGGCTCGACGCTGCATTCCTGGCCAATTACGTGGCCGAGGCGCACGATCCTTTCAACACCACGGAAAATTATGACGGCAAGATGACCGGGCAGACTGGCGTGAATGACCGGTTCAACACCGTCCTTGTCGACCGCTACGGCTCTTTCTTCCCCTTGAACCCACACGACGCGTCTTTCATCAGCGACTCGACGGACTTTGCCTTTGATGCCTGCTTGAACGCACACAGCCTGGTGGAGTCCGTCCTACTGGCTGACCGGCATGCGAGACTAGGGTTGGGGTCGTATACAGACGAATACTACGACCGTTTCTACAACCTGACGGCTGCTTCTCTCATCCGGCAGCTATCCGACGCTTCCACGGATGTTGGTTCTTACTGGCTGACGGCGTGGACCAATGCGGGCAAGCCGCAATTGCCGCATTGATTTGGCTGCCGTGAACCAGCGCGAATTCCCCGCCAAAATCGCCACAATGCCGAAAGCGGAGTTGCATCTCCACCTGGAGGGCTCGATTCGGCCGGAGATTGCGTGTGCTCTGGCCGCTCGCCATGGCATAGCGCTTACGGAGGACGAAGTCCGCCAACGGTATACGTATGCGGATTTCATGGCGTTTATTGAGGCTTTCAAATGGGTGACTTCGTTCTTGCGCGATCCGGCGGACTTCGCGCTAATCGCTTCGGACCTGGGCGAGCAACTGCTGTCGCAAAACGTGATTTATGCCGAGGTCACACTCTCGGTGGGAGTGATGCTGCTGCGCAAACAGAACCCGCAAGCGAATTTCGAAGGCATACTGGCCGCCACTGAAACACTGGAACGAAAGGGTCTGCGCCTTAACTGGATTTTCGATTCGGTGCGGCAATATGGCCCAGACCTCGCTCGACAGGTGGTCAACTGGGCCAAGCGGTGCCATTCTCCGCGCATCGTCGCGTTTGGCATTGGCGGGGACGAGCTCAGTGTTGCGAGCAAAGAGTTCCGGGCGGTTTACAGCGAGGCATCGCAATGCGGCTTGCATCGACTCATCCACGCCGGGGAAATTGGCGGGCCGGAGAAAATCCGCGAGGCTGTCGAACTGCTGGATGTGGAACGCATAGGTCATGGTATTGCCGCGATCCACGATCCCGCGCTCATGGATTTACTTGCCGCGCGCCGGATCGCTCTGGAACTCTGTCCTGCGAGCAACCTGCGCACCGGCGCACTGGCCCGACAGTTGGGAACAGCTGAGGCATCCATCAAGGAACACCTGCTTCCGCGGCTTCTGCGTCACGGAATTCCCGTGGTGCTATCAACTGACGATCCGATTATGTTTCATACCTCCCTCCTCGGCGAGTACCGGCTGGCGCACGAGATGGGGCTTACGGACATGGAATTGACTCAACTCGTTTCGAACAGCTTCACCTATGCGTTCTCCATGCCGCGGGCGAGCCATAGCTGAGCGTAAGACTGGCCAGAGGCATCATTAAGCTGCTACATGCTTGTGAAGCTGGGTACGCCGGACCTTGCGCGAACGAAAGTTCTTGCGGACATGGGGCGCAGCCCTTCGGGGCTCTGAGTGATCCCTTCGCGACCCAGGGTAAACAGTGCTGCGGTCCTGCGAAGAAGGGCGAGATGAACTTGTGGGCAGCGTGAAGCTGCGGCGGGCAATGCTATACTGGGCTCATGAAAGCTCATGTTTGGGTAATGCCAAAGCGCACAGTGCTCGATCCGCAGGGACAGACCATTCAACACGCGCTCTCGGGCCTGGGTTATTCGCAGGTGGCAGACGTTCGGCAGGGGAAATTTTTCGTGCTAAACCTGAACGGTTGGAGCCGCGACGAAGCGCAAGAAGAACTGGAGCGCATCTCGAAAGAAGTGCTTGCCAATCCCGTCATCGAGGAATACCGCTTCGAGATTGTCGATTAGGGCGCAATTCAATGGGCTCTCTTGCGCGAAGAAGAGATCTTGGGGACATGGGGCGCAACAATGCTGCGCCCCTACGAAGAAGGCCGAGCTGAACATGAGACAACTTCTCGTGAAGCTGGGTACGCCGGAATTCCGTTGTTCGCTTCGTGTGGGTTTCTTTGTGGCCGTCACTGGCATGCTTCTGCTGGCGGGTTGCTCGAAAATGATGAGGGTCAACGATCCGCAGCTCAAGCCCATTCAGAGCATGCTGGAAGCGAATTTGCCCGTGGGCACAAGAGAGAGCGCGGTAACCCAGTTCCTGACGATACGCGGTTATCCAACGGAAGCCTCCGAAAAGCCGGGCACAATCGTCGCGATTATCCGTCACATCGACACGCAAAGACTGCAGCCGGTCACGGCGCGCGTCACTTTCTATTTTGACGCCAACGGGAAGCTCAATACGTACGAGATCGTGCGCACAATGAATAGCCCCGTTCCCCATTAGCTCTCAAGTTTTTTGCGTTTTAGAGAAAAGCAAGAGAACCCAGAGGCGAGAAGAATCGGTGATCTTGCGGCCATGGGGCGCAGCGGTGCTGCGCCCCTA
>JBAVHY010000279.1:0-20593 GCA_049686315.1 Candidatus Acidiferrum sp.
AATCAAGAGAGAGCAAGGTTCGGAGCACCTCCTGGAGCGCGCCGATCTGAAGGCCCTCAATGCCGCAGCAGCGCGTGGAGCTGGAACCAAGTCCTAAAGCGGAGTCCCTCTTCCACTTCAGATTCCAATCATAAACAAGAAGATTCTTGCGGGAATCAGCGCGGGCGCGTGGTAAGGCCGGCCTGTTTCCAGAGCTTCTGCCAATGCCAGACGCCAGGAGTCTTGTGAAGGACGCGGTAGCCGACCTGGTGGGCCAGCATCAAAATCTGACCGCGATGATGCGCCTCATGCGAGAACATGTAAGCGAACATGGTTCCTCCAGCGGGCCAGGTTTGCGTCCAACTGCCGCGGGAGAATTTTGTAACGCGGCGATCCGGAGCCGCCGACAGAGCATCTGTCAACATGCGCAGGCACTGTGCGGCGCTTCTCCTGTGCGCGGCAGCAGCCTGCTTCATGGTGCAGCGGTCGGGATCGAGTGGCGGCGGACACTTTAGATGCGGCGCGGAATTCTTCAGCCACACGAGGCGGCTGTTGTGCAGATGCGCGAAGATGGCCGCGATTGTCCTGCCATTTCCTGTTTGACCTGGCGGCTGGGCGCGCCACGCACGAGGGTCGAGATTTGAGAGCATGAGCTGGTTCATTGCGTCGTTGCTCGCGTAGGTTTCGAGCAAGGAGTCGCGAATCTCAGCCAGCGCCGCGTGGGATTGGAGTGCCATGGAAGCTCCGCCAATTTATTGATAGCGATGTGTGTAGGATAGCAGAGCTAGCCTTTCAAAAATAAGGAACCCCGGAACCGTGCGAAGTCCGATCGCCGGTTCCGGAGTTCCTGTGGTTAGAGTTCTATTCGATTCCTTGTTTTGTCAATCCCACAACCGGGTTTGCTATTTCACCGTTATGGTATCGGTGGTGATGTTGTTGCTGGCGTTCGGATCATTGTCGCTGGTTACCGTCGCGATGATCTTGAAAGTTGAACCCGGCTTTGCGGTGGAAGCGATCGGAACGGTGATCTTGGCCACAGCCCCATGCAGAGTCCAGAGACTTGCCAAAGGTCCGACGTAACAGGTGACCGTGTTGTTGGACGTCACAGAGCAAGCGCTGCCTCCCGAAGGCGGCATTGCGGAGCAGCCGAACAGTGTGCAGGAGACGTCTGCCACGGTACCCGTAATCGGGCCTCCCACAATTCCCGCCGGGGCGGGAATCTGGAAGGTGATGGTGACGCCAAAGGCGGATGTCTTGCTCAAGTCCAGTGCCCAGGCGATGTACGTCAGGTTAGTTCCGTGCAGGGGATAATCCGAGGTCCTTTGCTCGAAAATAGCGACATCGGCGGGTGAAGCTACTTTGTAGCTTACGGTCAGAGGCTGCGAGGTATTGCCCGCGCAATCTGTCGCCGTCACGTTGTAACTGTGAACACCAGGTGTTGAAGTGTTCAGAGCAGTCGTCGATGTGAACGCCGGCGGAGCCAACGGGCAGCTGGCAACAGGCTGACCGCCGCAGGCCGCAACGCCCGAAAGGGCATCCGAGCAGGTGTAAACGGGGTAGACGACCTGGTTCAGCGCGAACAAACCTGCTGGTGAGCCCGGTGTCGAGAACGCGGCAGAGATTGCAGGGGCAGTGTTGTCGATGTTCACGGAGGTTGTGAAGTAGTCCGTGTTGTAGCACGGCGGCGCCAGGTTCGGATCATTGTCCGGATTGTGACATGCGGTAGACGGCCCAGTCGGAATCAGCTGGACATTCTTCTCCCCAATGCCTACGGTGTCCTTCGAAGACCAGTGGATGGTGTGCGAGCCTTCTCCACCGAACGTTGAAAGCGGGATGTTCACTCCTGTGTCCCACGGGCTGGCAAAACAGGGTTCCGGTGGGTGACAAGTGAGAGCGGGGTTGGGATTAAACACCACGTTGTCACCCTCCGGGGGCGGGCCGGGTTGCACAGCGGGAGTTCCCGCACCATACAACAGGCTTGCCGGAGGTGCGGCTTGGTAGCCATTGAAGTTAGTCGGTGGCACCGCAGGGTTCACCACGAAGTCCAGCAGGCACGCCCCGTTACTCCAGACAGTCGAAGAGGAATTGTTGAGAACCACCGCGGTCTTTAACGGACAGCGAGGGTCATTCGGGTTGGGAGCAGCTTCAACGGTCGTCGTAGGCATCGGCACGTTGTACACGGAGATGAGCCAGCCCTTCTTCGGTTTACCCCCTCTCGTGGTGGTCTGGTCGCCGTAGATATCCACAAGCGAGTCACTGATGTCGCACTGATTCGGAGTGGTGGTCGGCGGTGTAGTCGAGGCGTTCAGAGTCGCGGACACATTGGTGCACACTGGGTTGGGGGACGTCGCGCTCGGGTTCCACATCTCATTGGGAGTGCCAGTCGCGGGTGTAAAGTCGATTAGCGAGAAAGTTGTTCCGGGCAGGGGTTGAATCTTTTCGCCCGGCTTCCAGTCAAACGTGTCTTTCAAGGTGACGTAATTTTCGTAATTCGGATCGTTGACCGTCGGGCAGTTCGCGTCGGTTGCCGTGGCTGGCCCCAGCGTGCTGTCATAGCACGCATTCACGTACAACGAGCACAGATCCGTCCCGCCGTTGCCCGCCTTGATAGTGCAGAGAGACACGGCCCATGGTGTTCCGGCAACGTATTGAGACCAAGCGTTGGTCTGAGAGAGCGTTCTGTTGATCGAAAGCAGCACGGGATTGGCTATAGGGCTGGTGATTCCTGCCCCGGCCGTTCTGAAATCAATTTCCTCTTGAACGATGTTGCCCGGGGTGGAATTGAAGGTCACAACAAGATCCGGGGGAGTCGTGGTGTTAATCGGCTGGCTCACCACTGTCACGACATTTTCGCCGAAACTCCAGCTCACGATGTCCTGGTTCTGATACCCGGCCCCCGTCCCGGCAGTAAATCCGACAAACGCGTCACTGTTTGCGTCGAGGCCCAGGTATCCCGTGCTGAACGGAACGGTTAGCGCGGACTGGCCGTCGAGAATGATGGTCAGGCTGCCGCAAGCCGCGATACCAAGAGCGGAGCCTGGAGGGCAAGATCCATCATAGGTAGCTGGGGGAACGTAAGTGATTTGAGCGGTGTGAAAATTGCCATCCGCCAGATAAATGGGCGACTTCAATACGCTCAGGTCCACAGCGCCAAACGTGCACGTGACTCCATTTGGTCCGCCCAATACCGTATGGTCAGAAGTGTTTGCGTTTGGGCCGCAGCTGTTGACGCTGAGTTCGTCCGCGCTGCTGTATTTAGCGTTTGGCGTACCGGCTGGCGTACAAATATCACCGCCGTTACAAAAGGTGTCAAATTCGATAGCGAAGCTTTCGGTCAGACCGGCAAAGCCGATCCCGCCGCCGCCGCCGCCGAGCGCGCTCGTGCCAGTCGGGTCGTTTTGGACTACAAACGCGATGCCGTCGGCGCTGCCTATGCCCGCCGGCGCGGTAATCTGAAATGTGAAAGTTGTGGAAAATCCATTCGCGAGAGGAAGAGGTACAGGTAGTTCGACACTATTGGCAGGATTTGTGTACCACGCACTTGAGGGCACTCCTGGCGTGTTTGGAGTAAGCCTCAACACGGTAAGGCCATTACCATTCACGACGGGTGCAGCTCTCCCGTTCAGTTGCAATCCTGCTGTGCTGCTGAAATCAGAGTACGAGAAGGTTTGTTGCGCATTTGCCCGCCGCCCGCCAAGGCATAGGAAAATTACGACCGCCAGGATAGAAGTGATCTTGCGCGGAAACATCCTGAATAATCTCATCTAACTCTCCTTCGTATGAATTGCAACGCTTCGTTGGTCACAGCCAACCGATGTAATTTTCCCAATGAGAGAAGCAGAAAGGACACTAGCGCTCAGCTTCTATGAGTGCAAAACAGCGGACATTCTGCCTGTCTTCCCCAGTGCTGTCAAGCAAATAGCCAATAAACATGCGACTTTTTCGAGTTTCGAGTGGCACGTTGTTGGCGCCATGCTCAGGAATAGTGCGGTCTCCAGGAATTCCGTTGCACAATCGTGGAAAAGAGAAAACTTTTGCAACATTTGGGAACTTTTGCGCAACTTTTTCGGCCACTCCGCGTATGTAGTAGTAACACCATGCGACGATTCCACGCGATTCTGACCCTGTTTGCTTTCGCGCTCCTCTCTGCCCGTTGTTGCCACGCCCAGGACGCGTCCAAACTCATTGACCAGTATGCAAAAGCTGCCGGAGGGGGTAAGACCCTCTCGAGGATTCAAACCTTATCTGTGGACGGGACAATCCAGGTTGCCGGCAGCGAGCAGCCCGGCACCTACACCCTGCGGATCAAGTCGCCAAACCGCTACTACGCCGAGGTGCGATCCCAGGGAAGGACGCTGATCGAAGCTTACAACGGAAAATCGGCGTGGCACCAAACCGAGTCCGGCGAAATTGCGACGCTCCTTGCTTCGCAGGCGCTGGAGATCGAGGCGGCCGCTCAGTACTACAACTCGCGGCTTTTGGCTCTTTCGAAGAGGAAAATTGGAGTGGCCTTCAAAGGTCCGGTTTCTCTGCGTGGCCATGAAACTTCTCAAATCGAACTGACCTTCCCGACTGGAATTCAGTGGGAAGTATTTTTCGATCAGCAATCTCATCTGATCGCCGCGGAAAAGGGGTCCATAGCGGACATCGCGCGGGAAATTTACTATGACGACTACCGGGCGGTGAACGGGGTGAAAGTGCCCTACAAGATGGAAATCCATCGCGGCACGGAAACATACGTAGTCAACGTCACGCGGGCAGCTACGAATGATACGGTCGGCGAGCGCGTCTTTGACTTCCCCATCAAATCGCAAGTGAAACTTCCGGATTTGAAACAGCTGTTCGAAGAGATCGATGCCAACCAGAAGCAGATCGACAAAATCAAGGAAGACTACGCGGGAACGCAGGTGGAGGAAGAAACCGAGTACGACAAAACGGGAAAGGTGAGCAAGAAAGAAACAAAGGAGTACACATTTTTCTACCTGAACGGCGATGAAATCACCACGCTGGTGAAGAAGGAAGGCAAGCCGCTGAGTGAAGAGGAGCAAAAGAAAGAGAACGAGAAGACCCAGAAGCGGATCCAGGAAGAGCAAAAGAAGGAGAAGAAGAAGGAAGAGAAAGAAGAGAAGAAAGAAAAGGCCAAGGAAGAAGGCAAGGAGAACGACGAGCCGGGCATCGAAGTCTTTCTACGGGTCTGCCAGTTTGTGAATCCACGCCGCGAGCGTTTTCGCGGCCAGGACGTCCTGGTTTTCGATTTTGAGCCTAATCCGGAGTATAAGCCGAAGAAACTGGAAGAACGCATTGTGAAAGAACTAGCTGGTGTGGTGTGGATTGATGAGAAGGCGAAAGACGTGGTGAGGTTAGAGGCATATTTCGTGGGCGACGTGCACATTGCCGGCGGGGTTCTCATCAACCTGCAGAAGGGCACCAGTTTTACTTTTGAACAAGCTTTTGTGAATAACGAAGTCTGGCTACCCACCTACCTTGAAGCTCATATCGGCCTGCGGCTGCTGCTGGTGAAAGGCTTCCGGGTGAATGTGACCACGCGCTATTCCGATTACAAGCGCTTCAATGTGGAAACCCTGAATACCATCAACAAGCCGAAAGAAGCGGCTGACCCACCCTCCAAGCCTCAATGATTTGCTTCCCGCGCTGCTGTTCAGGCCGCCGGCGTGTGGCTGAGCGCTTCGCGGATTTTCTGGATCAGCACCGCCGGAGAAAAAGGTTTTTGCAGGAACGCGAGGCCCCGCTCCAACATCCCGCCGCTGGTAATCACGTTTTCCGTGTAGCCGGACATGTACAGAACACAGATCCCCGGCCGGCTCGCCTCAATCCGCTCAGCTAGTTCGCGGCCACTGATGCCAGGCATGACCACATCGGTGAGCAACAAATGAATTTCCCCGGCGAACTCACGTGCAATTTCCTCCGCATGCCGGGGGTCGCGCGCAACGAGCACCTCGTAGCCCTGTCCGGAAAGAATGGTCTGCACCAGGTCGCGAACGGCTTCTTCATCCTCGACCAGCAAAACCGTTTCCGTGCCTCGCCGCTCGGAGAAGGGAACATGTTTTGGCGCCTCCTCTTCGACCAAATCTTCCACGCGCGGCAGGTACACCTTAAAAGTGCTGCCCCTTCCCGGTTCGCTATACACCCAAATATATCCGCCGCTTTGTTTGACAATTCCATACACGGTGGAGAGCCCAAGCCCCGTGCCGCGCGCGCTGTCCTTTGTGGTGTAGAACGGTTCAAAAATGTGCGTGACCGTTTCCGCGTCCATACCCACACCGGTATCCGATACGGCAAGCATCACGTAGCGTCCCGGTTTTACGCTTGTATGTTCAATGGCATAGGTTGAATCCAGATCCACGTTTGATGTTTCCAGCACCAGCCGCCCGCCCTTGGGCATCGCGTCTCGCGCGTTCACCACCAGATTCATGATGACCTGTTCGATCTGCGCCGGGTCAGCCTTCACTTTGCCAAGTCCGTCCTGAATCTGTGTCTGCATGCGAATGTTGTCGTCAATCAGCCGCCGCACCAGTTTGTCCATGTTGACCACGATGGCATTCAAGTCCAGTGTCTTCGGTTGCAGCACCTGTTTGCGGCTGAACGCCAGCAGTTGCCGCACCAGTGCCGCGGCGCGTGCCGCCGCATTTTCAATTCGTTCGATATCCGCGCGCAATTCCAGTGGCACCGACGCCCGGCTGAGCACCAGGTCGGTGTAGCCAGTGATGATGGTGAGCAGGTTATTAAAATCGTGCGCGATTCCGCCCGCGAGGCGTCCTACCGCTTCCATTTTTCGCGATTGCTGAAGCTGCTTTTCCAGCACTTTTCGCTCGGTAATATCAACGATGATTCCTTCCATGACCGGGTGTGCATTGTTGCCTTGCACTACCACCGCGGTATCGTTAAGCCACACTTCTCTCCCGTCTTTCCTTTTCATCCGGAACTCCGCCTGGAATGGCTCGCCCCCTCTGCTCGCTTCTTCGGCAGCCGTCACGGTTGCCATGTCGTCAGGATGAATCATGTTGGCCCAGGCGTGCGAAATCGGCAGCCATTCCTCGGGGGTGTAACCCAGAATCGATTCCACCTGCGGGCTGACGTAATACCATTGCCCTTCCATGCCAATTTCCGCGATGTAAGTGATTGCGTTGACGTGCTCGACCAGCATGCGGTACTTCGCTTCAGCCTCGGCGCGCGCCTTTTCCGCTTGCTCCCGCAGCGAGAGATCCCTGCAAGCGCACACTATTCCCCCGTCCGGCAACATCGCCACGGTCATTTCCACCGATAGGGTGCTTCCGTCTGGCCGGCGCAGGGAAAGCGGGGAAGACCACTTGCCTTTTCGCTCCAGCGATTTGCGGACCTCTGGTTCCAAACGGCTAATCTCCTGAAATGCATACACAATTCGCCATGGACGCCCGACGATTCGCCCCAGACCATCGAATCCGAACATGCTGGCGAAAGCGGAATTGGCGTAGCTGTGCAAGCCGTTTTCGTCCAGCAGAGCAATCCCATCGACGGAGGTGTCCATGGCAAGAGCCTGCCTTCGCACCGTTTCCTCGCCCCGCTGTTGGCGGAACTGGCTCATGGCAATGCGCAGCGCGTAGCAGACAAAGGAGATTCCAAGCAGACTGAATCGGATCAGTTTCCAGCCGGGTCCCAGCTCGACCACAAAAAAAAGAATCGCCATCGGCACGAAGGCAAAAATCCCGTTCGTGATCAAAATGTCCGCAACTGTTTTCCGCCGCACGTGAGAGTGCGACTTGTTCACCAAATCCGGCCGCCAAGCAGCGGCCCAAAACGCACCAAAGAGCAGCGGTATCGACCACGCCAGATCAAACCACGTGCCCGCCGGTTTCTCCTGTTGGACCTGGAAAACAACGGTGAGGACCTCGCCAGCAGAGTAGACCAGCTGGAACAGCGCCAGCCCTCCATACAACATTCGCACCTGGGGAAAGCGCGCGCGACGCCATTGCAGCACGGACAGGAAAATGATTCCCACATCGGCCCACAGTGCCACATAGAGCTCACGTGTGAAGGCGGTATTTTGGGTGAGGTTCAAAGCTGGCAGGTAATACGTTCCAAAATAAACCAGAAAGAAGAGGATCCCCACCTGGATGAAATCCAGTGCTTCCCCGGATTGGACCCGGGAATCGGTCTTCTCCTGGTTCAGGAAAATGGCCATCACGAAAAACATCCCGCGGGTGTCGAACAGGAAACGTATC
Source organism: Candidatus Acidiferrum sp. (assembly GCA_049686315.1). GTDB lineage: Bacteria > Acidobacteriota > Terriglobia > Acidiferrales > UBA7541 > Acidiferrum. Next base: position 8,199 of record JBAVHY010000279.1, read on the forward strand.
AGAGAGCCCGGTGGAGGTTCGCTCCGGAGGACAACCTCATAGTAGGCCCAGCCGAAATCCGCCAATCCCCACATCCCGATTCCGAGGCCAACCAATGTCCAGAAAGACTGAGTGAATCCGGGCGACTTGCGAGCTGCGCGGAAACACATGCTCGCCGCCAGAAAGCTGGCGGAGATCTGCAGAAGGTTACCAAGCAACGAACCAAGGGAAGAAGTGCCGAGGAAGACCACCGAGAAGGCGTGACTAATCAAGACGGCGAGTGCCGCCAGGGCCAGCGGGCGCGGGAATTGCTTGAGGCGCAATTCTAAGTCCTAGTACTGCACGACACCCTCTAAGTTTAGGGGAGTTTCATTTTGCGAAGAAAGTTAATCGGGTCACTTGTGCCCGGCTTGTTACAGGGTGCCGTCTATCGACGCACACCTGGACTCCTCCACAAATGACCCGAGTGGAGCCCCAGAATTTGATGTGCTCGTCAGCGGCCTTCGAAGGGATAGCGGTCCTGCGCTTGGACCGCCGCGGCGATCAGGCGGCGCCGGGCGATGGTATCCACGGCGGGCCGCTTGCCGAATCGCTTCAGAACCGCCATCTGCGTCATCAGCATGTCGCCTTCGTGAACCCCGGCAATGGCGCGTCTGGCTTCGTGATCCACGCGTTCCGCGGCATCGGCGATGAACACGCGAGCGGCCTCGATCATGAGGGCTGCCGCGTCTTCGCCCTTGCTGGCGGCGGATTTTTGCGCGCGCAACAGGCTCGATTCCATGGCATAAATTTCCATCACTATGTTCGCCAGGGCGCCAATCAATTCCTGCTCCTCCGCCAGCTTTTCGCGGTACTTCTGCACCGCGCCACCCGCGGCCTGCAGGAACATTTTCTTGGCATTCGCGATCGTGCGCGCCTCTTCCGCCAACACGCCTTCGGGGGTTTCCTCGAACGATGGCCCCGCCAGGATCTCGTCGGCCAGTTTCATCGCCGCGGGAATCAGCGGTAGTTGCCCGCCCATGGCGCGTTTCATAAGCATCTGGATGATCAGCATGCGGTTGATTTCGTTGGTGCCTTCGAAAATGCGGTTGATGCGCGAGTCGCGGTACGCGCGGCATACCGGGTAGTCCTCGTGGAAGCCATAGCCGCCAAAAATCTGCACCGCTTCATCGACCACGAAATCCAGCATTTCGCTCCCGTAAACCTTGGCAATCGAGCTTTCAATTGCGTATTCCTCCAGCGCCTTCATGGTGTTCTGCGCCTTGTTGCCGGATCCCGCCGCCGCGGTCATGGCCGCTTCCATGTACCCGGCGCTACGGTAAATCATGGACTCCACCGCGAAAATCTGGATGGCCATCTCCGCCAGTTTTTCCTTGATCAGCCCAAAATCACCGATCTGCTTCCCGAAGGCTTTCCGTTCCTTCGAATATTTGGAGGCGGTCATCAGCACGTGTTTGGAGCCGCCCACGCACGATGCGCCCAAGGTGAAACGCCCCGCGTTTAGCACGTTGAAAGCGACGATATGCCCGCGGCCGATTTCGTGCAACACGTTTTCCTTCGGCACCATGCAGTTCTCGAGGAACACCGGTGTCGTCGAACTGCCGTGGATGCCCATCTTGTGTTCTTCATTGCCGGGCTTGCAGCCGGGAAAATTCTTCTCGACGATGAACGCGGTCAACTTTTCGCCGTCCACTTTCGCGAACACGATGAACAGGTCCGCGAAGCCGCCGTTGGTGATCCACATCTTCTGCCCGTTCAGGATGTAGTGCGTGCCTTCCTTATTGAGTTCGGCGCGGGTCAACAGATTCTGCGCGTCGCTGCCGGCTTGCGGCTCGGAGAGGCAGTAGGCCCCAATGTATTCACCGCTCGCCAGCTTCGGCAGGTACTTTTTCTTCTGCTCTTCGGTGCCGAAATAAACGAGGGGGAGCGTGCCAATTCCGGCATGTGCTCCGTGCGTGGTAGCGAACCCGCCGTAGATGGAGATCTTCTCCGTGAGAACCGTAGTGGCAACCTTGTCCAGTCCGGCGCCGCCGTACTCTTCGGGCGTGCCTCCGCTCATCAAGCCGAGTTCCGCGGCCTTCCGGGCCAATTCGGGCATCAACCCAGGCTTTTTCGCTTCCAGGTCTTTCACGAACGGGAATACTTCCTTGATTACGAACTCTTCCGCGGTTTGGCCGATCAGCTTCTGATCATCGCTCAGGTCCGCCGGCGTGAAAACATCCTGCGGAGCGGGGGATTCCAACAGAAAGCTGCCGCCCTTTGCTGCGGGTTTGGTGAGAATTGAGGTCGCCATGGCTATTGCTCCTTGCCGGCCTTATGCCGCGGTAAAATTCAAACAACTGTTTGAAAAAATTCAATCGGGAGATTGTACCCTCAGGGGCATACTTCTGCAATAGGCCCGGTCAACCAGAAATGTGGGTCCCGGAAATCTCTTTTCAATACACCGACCAAACGCCTGGCGTGGCCACTTCAACCAAATGGCGGTCCGGGTCTCGAAAATAGAGACTCCAGCCTCCCAACTCCCACTTCCGCTTTTCTTCCACTGCGATTCCTCTCGTTTGGAGCCACGATTCCCAGTTGGCCAGTTCGTCGGTCGCGATAGCGAACGCGACGTGTAACTCCCCGTCCCCGTCGTGAGGCGATTGAATCGTGTGGGAAGCTCCCTTCTTGAACAGCAGTAGCACTTGATGTGTGCCTGCCTGCATCGCGCAACCACGCTCACCGAACTCGCTGATGACGCGGAACCCGAAAGTTTCCTCGTAGAAGCGAACTGAGCGGGGCACATCGGTCACGTACAATGAGGATTCAAGAATGCCATCAGTTTTCGGGCGCATCGATCTCTCCTGGGTAGGTTTCTGAACTTAGCATAAGCGTTGTAATACCTGGTAAACGGAAGCGTGGCTCCTAATTTTGGGCTTACGGGGAATAAATCAGTTCATCCCAAGGTCTCCACTGTGCAGGGAGACGCATGTTTAGTTGGAAAGGAAAATTATTCCCCATGAAAAAGACTCTGCATCTTGCTTCTCTGTTCTTTGCCGGTGTATTCATTGCGGTTAATCCGGCAGCGGCGCAAACGGTCAACCCAGTCGTACAGTGGAATCGAACGCTGCTTACGATTGTTCGTACACCTGGAGCGCAGCCGGCAACAGTGCATGCAACCCGCAGCTTCGCGATTTTGCATGCGGCGACTTATGATGCGGTAAATTCCATCGATCAGACCCATAAACCTTACCTGGTCCAGCTTCCCGGAGTATCGCCCCAGGCCTCTCAGGATGCAGCGGTGGACGCAGCTGCCCACGAAATCCTCGTGAAGCTGTACCCGAATTTTCAAACGACTTTGGATAGCCAGTTCCAACAATTATTGGCCGGAATCGCCGACAGCCAGGGTAAGATCGAAGGAATCGATATCGGACAGACGGTTGCGGACGATATCCTGGCGATACGAAATCATGACGGGTCGGATGTAACACCGCCGCCTTTCGTTCCCGTCAATGTGCCTGGCTCCTACCAGTTAACGCCGCCCAATTTTAAGCCGGCCCAATTCACGCACTGGCCACGCGTCACTCCTTTTGCGATTGATTTCGCAAATCAGTTCCGACCCGGCCCTCCTCCAGCGCTAACCAGTGATACCTATGCGGATTCCTTTAACGAAATCAAGTCTATCGGAATCCTCAATGGGACAACCGCAACGCCAGACCAGAAGCAGATCGGGCTTTTTTGGAATGGGGCCATCCAAAACTACTGGAATGAAATCGCGCAGACACTCTCTATCGATCACGGTCTTACGACGGCCCAGAATGCCCGGCTATTTGCTCTACTCGACCTCAGTCTGGCCGACACCGTAATTGCCTTTTATGATGCCAAGTACAATTTTCACTTCTGGCGTCCGGTAACCGCGATCCGGGCCGCGGACACGGACAATAATCCGCAGACGTTGGCCGATCCAAACTGGCTTCCACAGAGTACCAACACCGCTCCGGATCCTTCTTATCCGGGCGCTCATGCGTCCATCAGTCACGCCGCCGCCACGGTTTTAATCTCCTTCTTTGATTCCAATCGCTTCGACCAGCAAGTGACCTCCGAAACGCTTCCCGGCGTGGTGCGGTCTTTCAAGACCATCTCTGACATTGCCGCGGAAGCCACGGTAAGCCGTGTCCTCGCCGGCCAGCATTTCCGCTTCGACGAGAATGCAGGCCAGCGATTAGGTGATCAATTGGGTGACTTTGTTTTCGACAATTTCTTGCTTCGTCGCCACAATGCCGACGACGGCGAACACGAGTAGCAATGTCCGAAAAGCGAACTCAAATTCTGGTGGCTCGCGGGGAAGCGCGTTATACTCGGACCACTCGACATTCTTGTCGACATCGGTGTTCCTGCCGAGAAGGAGGTGATCCAGTGAGGTACGGTTTACGTTGACGCAGTAGAGGAGGCGCTTGTGAGGTTACCGAGCGCCTCTCTCCTTTTGTCCCGCCTGTCTAATTCCCCATGATTTGATGAATTTATTCTGGTCCAGCGGTCATCCAAACCATCGAAACTGTTTCCAGAATTCAGGCCAGGGTTTTCGGAGGCGCCGGCAAACGAAAACGTCGGTATAGCCTTTGGTCGTGTCGTTGTTGATCCCGTAGGGATTTGCGAGGTGGCCGGCCACTTCACAAGATTCAAAAGCCCTGTCGATAACGTCGCGGGAAACACCGACGGCAATCACCGTCTCTGGTGGGGGATCGCCGTAGCCGCGATACCAATGTGAGTTTGAGCCGCTGATGGCTCTTGGCAAGCCGTAAGCCGGGCCATAGAGATTGACCGCGCCCGCGCTGCCGTCATCACCCGCCAGAATGCCCACCCTGGCCTGCTGCTGGGTGGGCAATGAGTCGCGGATTCTGGCCACAGTTTCAACCAACTCCGGCCAGCCGGTCTGCATATTGAAATTGCCGCCATTTGCATAGTCCGCCACATGCCACCAGGCAGAGTTCAGCGGAGCAACAGGGACTGTCACCGCGGCGGTGGCAAGGCCCACCACTGCCAGGGCTCGCCAGGTAGTTCGTCGCACTGCCAAAGCGGCGCGAGTGCTGAGTGTACACAACCACTGCTCGCCCCAAACGGCTCCTGCCGCGAGGAGCATGGGATAAGCTGGGGCCAGATAGTAGTCGCGTCCTCTGGCGACGAAGAGGGTCAAGAGCGGAATGACATACATCCAGCCAAGCAACCGGTAACGCTTGCCGTCCGGTACGGCGAACAGGTACCAAAGCCCCGCGCACCAAAGCGGCACCGTGACGGGGTTCGCGCTTTTCCAGAACTGATTCAGTAAAAAGTAATCCGTCCAGCCCCAGCGAATGTCGCGCGTGTGAATAGTTTTCAGGAATTCGAAGGTGACAAAATGGTGCTGAATCTGCCAGACGATATTGGGCAGCGTCACTAGTGTCGCTACCCCCGCGCCGCACCACAACCATGGGCTCCTCAGGTATCGCCGGGCTGGCGTCAGAAGCACGCCTCCGACGACGCCCAACGCCATAAAAGCCATCGCATATTTAGCCATCATGCCTAAACCGATGGCCGCACCGATTGCGACCCACCAGCGCGGATCATCCGACTTGAGGAGGCGGACCACAGAGTAGGCCACCAGCACCCAGCACAGATAATCGAACGATGTGTAGGACAAGAACCACCCGGAAACCAGCGAAGGCCCTGCGATTCCTGCTGCCAACGCAGCCACAAGCTGCGCGTCGCGCTTGCCGCCGAGTTCGCCAGCGGCAAGGCCGGTAAGGAGCAGCACGAGGCCTTGGGACATAGCCGCGAAAAAACGGAAACCTCTCAGCGAAGTGCCGAAAAGTTCCAATTCCACGCGGCCAAGGAACGGCGTGAGCGGTGGATATACCACGTATCCCCAAGCCAAGTGGCCCGCGTTGTCCATTGAGAGTAGTTCATCGCGATGAAAGCCGTACTGGCCGTTGGTTAGGAGGTGCAGAAAGATAACGAAGAGTGCCAGCAGAACTAAAATTCCAAAATCGCTTGACGCGATTCTCCGCCACGTTTGCGATAACCGCATGGGCTTCCTCTCCGCCATTGTACGAAGGAACTGCACCAGCTTGACACAGGAATCTCCGCGCAAGTATTGCGGATGCCTGCTGCTTTCCGCTAGGTGCAAATTTTCGGTTGTTGTGGCAGACTCCTTCGCGCCAACGCGTCCGTTCATACACAGGAGGAACACCCATGGGGCGTCCCGTCGTTCATTTCGAAATCGGCTGCCGCGATTCCGCGAAAACTCAGGAGTTCTACGCCAAATTATTCGATTGGAAAATTCAAGCAATGGGACCGGCAGCCATGATCGCTGCTGAAGGAGGTGGAATTGGCGGCCACATCACCACGCTTGGCCATGAACCGCACCACTACACAACCTTCTACGTGGACGTTGATAACGTCGCAGCCTACTTGAAAAAGGCGGAGTCTCTCGGCGGCAATACCCTTGTCCCGCCCGTGGAGATTCCTACCGGCACCTTCGCCTGGATGCAAGATCCCGAAGGCAACACCATCGGTTTGTGGAAGGCGAAAACTTAGCCTGAATTTCGAAGTTGAAGAGGGATTCTTCACTCCGCGGATTCCGTTCCCTTCGATTTCGCTCAGGGCGGCGGAATGACGGATTGAATACGCCACGTGCAAAATCGGCCCGTGGGGCACCCGGGTTCGGACTTAGCCGAAATATTACAGGCGCTCGAAAATTCCGGCGGCGCCCATGCCGCCGCCAATGCACATCGTGACCATGCCATAGCGCTCATTGCGGCGTTGCAGTTCGCGCACGAGGGAGGCTGTAAGCTTTGAGCCGGTGCAGCCTAGAGGATGGCCCAGCGCGATCGCGCCGCCGTTCGGATTCACTCTTTCGGCTGCCAGATCCGCCTGCTGGATCACGGCGAGCGACTGCGCGGCAAATGCTTCGTTTAATTCAACTACCGCGATATCGTAGAGCGAAAGCCCTGCAAGTGCCAGCGCCTTCGGGATCGCATACACCGGGCCGATGCCGAATTCCTCCGGAGGGCAGCCCGCTGTTGCGTACGATACAAACCGCGCTTGTGGCTTCAATCCCAGTTGCGCGGCCTTCGCGTCGCTCATCACCACCACCGCCGCGGCGCCGTCACTCATCGGCGAACTATTGCCCGCTGTCACCGTGCCTTTGACGTGAAACGCTGGCTTCAATCCAGCCAAAACTTCCATCGAAGTTTCTGCGCGAGGCAATTCGTCTTTGTCAAAAACAAACGACTGAGTCGCAGGCTTTGCTGAGCCCTTGCCCTTTGCGCCATTTCTATTCGCCACGGAAGTAATCTTTACTTCCACGGGCACGGTTTCATCCTTGAACTTGTCCGCGGCCAGTGCCGCAACCGCTTTCTTGTGCGAGTCGAACGCGAACTGGTCCGCCTGCTCGCGCGTGATTCCAAATTTCCTGGCAACGTGTTCCGTGCCCAAGCCCATGTTGATATAGGCGTCGGGATAGTGATCCACGAGCCACGGATTCGGTGAAATTTTGTTCCCTCCCATCGGCACCAAGGACATCGATTCCGTTCCGCCGGCGACAATCACTTGCGCCGATCCGGCTCGAATCCGCTCCGCCGCCAGTGCAATCGCCTGTAGCCCGCTGGCGCAGAAGCGGTTCACCGTCATCGCCGATGTTTCCACCGGCAATCCCGCGCGCAACGCGGCAATGCGCGCCACGTTCATCCCTTGCTCGCCTTCCGGCATGGCGCAGCCCAGAATCACATCGTCAATTTCATTGGGATTCAGCCCCGGAACGCGCGCCAACGCTTCTTTGATGACCAGGGCAGCCAGGTCATCCGGCCTGCTGGTGCGCAGCGATCCTTTATATCCCCGTCCCACGGGTGTCCGCACAGAGGAAACAATCACAGCTTCGGCCATGGCCAACCTCTTTCCGTACAATCTTTCCGATTTTCGGCTGCTCGTCCAAAAAAAGCAAATTCCCCAGAAATGCGCAGCCCGTCAGTTCCGATTACGCACCACAAATCAGATGGGATGAGAAGGCCGGTCTCCCGAGGGATGCGATACGCTCCCAATGAATGACGCGCTCAAGGCGCAAGGAAAAGGAGACCGGCTTTGAAGAAGACTAGCACTGTTCGGGTAAATAGAAACACGATTTTCAAAGGGCACAAGCTCACGCTTGGTTTACGCGTGGTCGGGCACACAGGTGAAAAAGATTTGGCTATCCAACTAGATGTAACTGCCCAAGCCCTGGTAAACAGTGAGACCACCAGCATCATCGGACAAATGGTGCAGCTCCAGTTTTTTTGAGTTTCCCTTCAACGCAACTCATCCAGGAGTCGCTGCCTCTCATCCACTGCGGGACGAAAAGCTTTCAACGATTCGGAGGTCTTCTTCATTCGCTCCAGACAACGCTGCTCCTCACGATGGTTATGGGAAGTAAACACTTTGATACACCGCGATTCGTCTTGCGCGCTGGACGAGAGCAAGCCGATCAATTGTTGGTCAATTTCGATCACCCGCCGCGCCCGCTGAACGTCCTGTTTGAGCGAATCAATCATTTTCTTCTGTTCTTGAAACAGGTTGTCAGACAGCCGTTCGTCCTCTGCGTCTCGGCGCGCACCAGGATTTTGCGGTTTGTTGCAACCGATCATTGCCACCGACAGAATCCCCGCGAACAGAATTCGTATCATCATTTAGGCACCTCCTGTCCGGCGTCTGCGTCATGAGTCTGGCATTTGCGCTTCCCGGGACGCATGATCGATGTCAAATCGATGTGACTTCTTTTCATCGAAATATATACTGCACTAGTTTGGCCCACGTTCAAGGTACCGTTCGAGGCAAGGAGAGGGCGCGATCATGCTGGCCAGGAACTGGCTGCTCGGTTATTCGGTTCTCGTGACAGTTGCCGTCGTTCTCTTACTCCTTCGCAATCGCAAGGTCGCCGAACTTTTTCACCTGCATGTGCGGGATCGGCCGAAGCGCCGGCTTCTCCTGGCCGCTATCGGATTCTTCGTCACTTTTGCCGTGGCGCGCTCGATGGCTTACGCCGCTTACCGAACTGTCGGCCCTTTTCACTACGTTTACGTTGGCGGCACGCATATCCATCATCTGGTGTGGGGGATTCTGATTCTGCTGGCGGTGGGATTTTGCTGGCTGATCGAAGTGGGGACGGGAGGCCAGTCGTCGTCTCTCCTGGCGAGCCGTTTGATGTCCTTGCTCTATGGTGTGGGCGCCGCCCTTACCCTGGACGAGTTCGCGCTCTGGCTAAATGTCCAGGAGGGTATCTATTGGACCCGGCGAGACCTGGTGAGCCTGGACGCCGTGATCCTTTTCGGAGCGGCCCTGCTCATTGGCATTTGGGGACGAGACTTCCTCAAGGCAATCGGCATTGAGCTTTGGCACTCAAGCCGCAAGCGCCGGCAAGCGCGATAGCCGCGACTCCACGACCCAGTACCCGCTCGGGTGTGAACTCGACAGTGGCGCAAAAGTTAAAGACTCGTGAACGAAGGTGACGCCCAATACACGCGGAAGTGACAGTAGATACAGCAGCTTTGCGCTCGAAGGCGAAAGCTACCACCAAAAGCAATACGCCGAGGGGGGCAGCCATGAAGATTCTACTGGCATACGACGGATCGAGCTTTGCGGAAGCAGCGGTGACTCTGTTGATCAAGGGCCAAAAGGGGAATGAGGCCGAGGTGCGCGTTGTGGATGTAGTCGAGGGTGCGTTCGCGGGAACGCCCCCCCAGATGGCTCCCGGCTATGCGCCGGAGTTGGAAGAAGTGAAGAAGCGGGCAAAAGAGTTTGTGGACGGAGCGGTTACGCGTCTTCGACTGGCCGGATATCGCGCGGAAGGGGTTGTGGTTCAGGGAGAAGTGCGAAAGGCGATCCTGGGAATGGCCGAGGAATGGAATGCCGATTTGATCCTGCTGGGGTCTCACGGATACGGGCACGTGAAGCGATTCTTGCTCGGCAGCGTGGCTGAGTATGTGGCGCGACACGCGGAGTGCTCGGTCGAGATCGTGAGAGCTAAAGCTGCGTAATGCGCAAGCCGGTTGCGCGACATCCGGCGCCTGCGAATTGTCACGCTTCCCGTTCATAACTTGGGCATCGAGGGCGCGCTCTTCTTGGGAACAAATATCGGCACGGGCGGCGTAATCTTGTTTGTTTGCGAGAAATTTCTTTCATTCAATGCCAAGCCTACGCGGCCGCGCGAATCCACGTAAAGCAAAGGCTCGCCTACGGGCACGTCCATGAAGGTTTTTACGTAGGGAAGTGGGAATGGCTTCTTGTTCAACAGCACGGTAAGCTTGTCGCCGTGCTTATAGCCAAGACTCCGGAAATCCTCGCCTTCGATGTCGGTGACCAGCGACCCATACGGGTCGTCAAGCGCGATGACTTCGCCTTCAATACCTTTCTCCGTCACCGTCGCTACCTTGGGCGTTAGCCTCACCAATTCCTGCACTTCCGGCCCAGCGATCGTGTAATCCCAGCCCGCGGCCAGATGCGCGCCTGCGGGCGAAAAAATATCCCGGCCGTGAAACGTGGATGACACCTTTTCCCCAATCATCCAGCCGGTATTGGTGATTTCCCTGGCGGAATCCAACCCATCCCGGTCGATTACCGGTGTTACGAGCCCGTTGTCCGGCACCACAAAATACTGGCCCTTTTTCGTTTTCACGATCACGGCTTTGCGCGTTGTGCCAACTCCGGGATCGATTACCGCGACAAATATGGTGCCTGAGGGATAATACGGCGTCACTGCGCCCAAGAACCGGGCGCCCTCCTCGATGGAGAATGGCGTTACCTGGTGTGTGATGTCCATGATCCGGGCATCGGGCGCGATTCCCAGCATCACCGCTTTGCAGATCGCCACCGAATCATTCGCCGTGCCAAAGTCGGTCATAAAGACGATGGTAGGCAGTGCTTGCCCGCCCGGCCCTGCGTTCCGAGCCTCCGATTGCGGCTTGGAGCATCCCAGAAGGAAAACACAAATGAGCAGGAGTCCATGAAAAACACCAAGCCTCTTTGTCCGTTTCAATGCTGCCCCCCATGTCATTGCTTACGTGCAGCCAGTTGATTTCCAGGAACACAGCGTGCCGCAGAACTCGAGCCGAGGGCCACGAATTCGCAAACCATAGGTCCGTTGTTGGGCCCTCTTACCGTGCTGTGCCTGTCTTCGCCCCTGACCTGGGCCAATTATAGGTGATGGGGCGCAGCAATGGTCAACCTTCGTCTGTGGAATCCGACTGCTCCTGACGGTCTTGCGAATGAAGATGGGAAAGGCCAAACTGTAACCGCAATTGCGTGAATTTGGCTCCATGGCCGGAGCCTGGGAGGGAATACCTATGGGTTTTCTCACATGGATCGTTGTCGGTCTAATCGCGGGCTGGTTGGCTGGTCAGGTGATGAAGGGTGGAGGCTACGGCGTCCTGGTGGACATCCTCCTCGGCATCCTAGGGGGCTTCGTGGGCGGCTGGGTATTTAGCTTGCTCGGCATATGGCCCGGGGGCGGAATCATCGGCTCCATCATCGTTGCTTTCGTGGGTGCGGTGATCCTGGTTTGGCTCACACGGCTGCTCAAGAAGGCCTGAATTCCCTCCATTCGGGAAGGCCAAGGCCACCCTGGGTGCTGTCGGAGGGGGTTGTCAGCGAGGTTCCATTTTGGGATAATCGCCTACCTGTCCCCTGTCCCTACGGGCAGGTTTTCCACAGCCCTGGCATGGCGAAAGGCGAGCGAATACATGCTGAAGGCTCTAACGTTATATAACTTGCTCTAAATCAATGTAGTAAGCGCCAGTGAGTGATATAGGTCACGAGTACTGGGATGCTCGTTTGTTCCCCGTTTTGGTGCCCCTGTACTATAGGTTTTCGGCCCTTATACCTGTCTAATGGGGCAGGTAGAGAAGATAGCCCCTTCAGTCAGGCTAAGCGCAAAGTTTTCCGATCTTCTCACTGGCCTCTTAGAATCGGTGTTCAGGTCGTTGGGAAAGAGGGAGTCGATTAAGGGATGACCAAAAAAGATAACCGCCGGAAATGGATGTGGCTGTTTTTGGGGGTCCTTGCCGCTTTCCAGTTCTACGCTGTTCGCGAACTCCTGGCGGCATTCGCGCTTTTCGTCCTAGGTTTCGGAGCCCTAGCCGCTTGCGTCGGCCTGCTGTACTTCCTCCACAAGACTTGGGAGGCCGGAGTTGCGCGTGTGGCTGTAAGTCAGCAGCCCATGATTCTTGCTGCTCGCCGAAGCGTGGCCACCATCGAAGATTTGGCACGGCGTCCGTTCCACCGTCCGGATTCGGAGCCTGCCCGTTAGGTTGTTTTTTTTGCTTCACCAGTTGTTTGCCAGAGCATCCTGAAGCTGCAGTCGAAAGTCCGGGCCAGCCGTCCTGAGAGAGCGGCTGGCCTTTTCCTTTTGGTTGTGCCTCTGTTAGGCTGTCGCC
>JBAVHY010000280.1:0-3282 GCA_049686315.1 Candidatus Acidiferrum sp.
GCCTCAATCATGTCCTTTTCTTGGACCAGGAGTCTGCGAGGGAGATCAACCTGCCGTTTCGGTTCTGCGGTTTGCAGCGGCCGCTGAGGTAACCAGCTTTCGTCGATCGAGAAAATCTCTGTTTCACAAAGTATGACCGAGCGCTCGATGACGTTCTGCAGTTCACGAATGTTTCCCGGCCAAGGATAGGACTGAAGCAATTCCAGCGTCTTCTTGTTGACACGTTTTATGTTCTTGCCAGCTTTTCGCGCGTAGCGATCGATGAAGTATTCGACTAGCAGAGGGATGTCCTCACTTGGTTCTCGAAGCGGAGGAGTCTCAATCGGGAAGACATGCAGACGGTAAAACAAATCACTGCGGAAGGACCCGATGCGAATGGCGGCCTCCAAGTCACGGTTGGTAGCCGCGATCACCCGAACGTCAGCGCGAATTCGGCGCGTCCCGCCGACGCGCTCAAACTCATGCTCCTGCAATACACGCAGAAGGGCAATCTGTGTCTCCGCTGGAAGTTCTCCGACTTCGTCGAGGAAGATTGTGCCTCCATTTGCCAGCTCAAACCGACCCAGGCGCTGCTGAGTCGCGCCCGTGAACGCACCCTTCTCGTGCCCAAACAACTCAGAGGCGATCAGATCGCGGGGGATTGCTGCACAGTTCACACTTACGAAAGCGCGTGAAGCACGATCTGATCTTCGATGTATGGCGCGTGCAACTAGCTCCTTGCCCGTTCCTGTTTCACCCGTGATAAGGACCGTAGAATCACTCGGTGCGACTTTGGAAATGCGCGAGAGTACGCTTTTCAAAGCCGGAGAGGTTCCAACGATGTCTTCAAACATGGAGGCTTTGGCAATTTCTTCTCGGAGGGCGACGTTTTCATGCTGGAGTCTCTCCTCAGCTCTCTTGCGGTCCTCAATATCCGCCAACGCAACATACCAGCGCTTGAGCTGTCCTTGTTCATCGCGCAATGGGTTAAAACGATTCAAGAACCAGCGATAGGTGCCATCACGTTTGCGTAATCGCAACTCCAGCTCGAAAGCGGAGCCACCGGAGCGAGCACTATCGGAAAAAGTGCGCGCCGCCCGTTCTCGGTCATCAGGATGAAAAAACGGGGAAGAAAAAAAAGTCCCGGGTGTTTGCCGCCACTCTTCAAGACTAAGGCCGAGGTAATCGAGCCCAATGCGGTTGGCATAAAGACGTTCGCCAGCGGGTCCAAATACCGCAACCTGTTGAGGCGCGAGCTCCAGCATCTGCCGGAGCTCCATTTCACTTCTGCGCAGTTCCTCCTCTGCTCGTTTACGTTCAGTGACGTCGATCACAGTGCCCACAAATTCAAGGAGATGGCCAAACGTGCTCTTCGAAATACCCGCATAAATACTGGAGATTTATGGTGGGCCTGGGTGGACTTGAACCACCGACCTCGCCCTTATCAGTATTGCGGTCGTTGCTCCCAGAGTACTATTCTTCGCGATATCGGATCCGGTCCGGCTCGACAATCCAAAGCTGATGCTTTGGCGAGAATTGCAGCAACGCGGGGATCAGGCGCTTCAAGAGAGCAACAAGCGTTGGCTTGTCCTGGGACTTAGAGCGAAAGACCACGATTCCCGGATGGGATTTTGGAGGATATGCTTGGACATTCGCGAAGTCCAGGTCCAGCGTCATCAACACACGACCTTCCGCGCGGCAACGTTCGGAGAGCACCGAATCGCCAGCACCAGAAAGTTTCTCGTCGGAGACCGTATCTGCTTCGAAGCCTGCCTCGCGAAGGATCGGCGCGTATTCTGTGGGAAGATTTTCGTCGACTTTAAACTTCAAGCTTTGATTTCCAGCGGCAAATCCACAGTGCCCTCACGGGTCAACTCAGCCGCGTACGCCAATGCCGCATCGATATCCGGGTCTGTCAGCGCCGGGTAGCTCCGCAATATCCCTTCGCGCGGTACACCTGCCGCAACGTTATCCACTATTACGGACACTAAGACACGTGTTCCGCGGATGCACGCTCGGCCGTGGCAGACGGCCGGGTTTACGCTGACTCGCTCGCGCCAATTTTGCATACGTTTATTCTAACCAGATTCAGCCCCCAGCGCCATCGACTGTCGAATCGCGCCGCCCCGGAGGGATCTTTCTTCACCCGCCGATAGAGCTTGCCGGTGCTCTTTCTTCGTGCCAGTTCCAGCATCCATATATAAACCGGTCGGTGGCATCTCGTTTCTCGTCAGCGGACGGTCGAGGGTACGGAAATCGTAGAACTGATATTCGCTCACCGAGAACCTCGGCACCAATGGCGATAAGCGGCAATCCATTCCGCGCCTACCGGAGTCGGCGTTGGTAACGCTAAGTCCAGGATTGGGATCTTCTGCCGCGTTTTGCCTCGGCGGCAAATGGCAACAATTTGGCCATCTAGTGTCATGTCGACCTTCTCCATGTCGGCGTCGACGCCAAGGATCTTCACAGAGAATGGCAACGCCAGATGCTCCTCAATCATCGTGAGGAACCCGGCTACTTGTTCTTCTTCGGTGTAAGCATCCAACACCGCTTCTTCGATCAGTTGCATCAGCTTAACCCGGCTGAGTGAAGGGACATTTGTCCCAGGTCCTGCTTTCAGCTTCCGCAGATGCAGAACCGCCGGGCGACTGTTCCGTCTCGTCATATTTCTCCGTTGATCGAGGGCTCTTTGGGAGCTTGATGCTCAAGCAAGCGCTGCACCTCCGCAAGAGCCGCCCGCAGATCCATGAGCTTGGGATCAGATTCGTTCACGTGAGCCATCGTCGCCGTTTACCATCTGTCACTGGTCCAGGAATAATCTCACAGTTTGAGGACCTGTTGTTGTTGCGCCCGTAGGCGTCGTCTATGAGGGTCCCGGCACGCGGCACGGCAGCGAGTGGCTGACAGCGGAGCGCTTGTTTGCGAGAAAGCTCTCAGTCATCCCAACCTATCCAGTCTCTTGGAGGGACGGTGAAGAACTCTTTCCCGAGCCGCCTGTCATGCGTCTGGTTGGTCTGGTCAACTCTTCAAGCTGGCAGAGGGTTGGCTGTCTAGTGGCATTATTGCCCCAGCGTTGGCGCTGGATGGTGCCGACCTCGGCCTATGCGAAGATTTGGCAAATTTTTGGAAAAATGGTTTTTTGATGGCAATTCCCCTAGAAGGGCGAAGTGAGAATAACCGAATAAATACTGGGGATTTATGGTGGGCCTGGGTGGACTTGAACCACCGACCTCGCCCTTATCAGGGTAACGTGGTTAGGTTTTACAAATACTTACAAGACCGCGGGGACTGCCAAAGTACCGC
>JBAVHY010000281.1:0-9473 GCA_049686315.1 Candidatus Acidiferrum sp.
GTGTTGTGGCAGAACGCCCTGCGGTACATCTCACAGAACTATCTGACTGACATAAGCGACTCGGCGCGCATGTATGCCCTGGCTGAGGCCGCGCTTGCCGATGCTCAGATCGCCTGCTGGGAAAGCAAGTACTTTTACAGCTTTTGGCGTCCGATCACGGCCATCCGGCTGGGTGACGGCAATCCAGCCACCGAAGCCGATGCTAACTGGCAGCCACTCATCAACACACCGAATTTTCCCGAGTACCCTTCTGGCCATGCTTCCACCAGTGGGGCAATTTCTCATGTGCTCCAACTATTCTTCGGTACCGATGAGCTGAATTTTCAAATGACCACGACTAATCCGAACGCTTCGCAGAAGACCCGCACCTTCACGCGTTTTTCGCAGGCCGAGGAGGAGGTCGTCAACGCGCGTGTGTACGTCGGTATCCACTACCGCAACTCGGACACCAACGCGCGAGCTCAGGGTCTTCGTGTCGCGAATTGGGTCTTTAAAAACTATTTCCGTCCGATTGGTGATAGGCGGTTCGGACCACAGCACGAATGAGTCACGTTGAATGGCCTGAAGCACTCGACGTCGGCTGCATTCGCCGCACCTATCAATCCCTGCTGCGTTCCGCTGAATTGTGCGCGGTTGGCCGGTAATCGGAAGTAGTCCAGACGGGCAGCGGACGATCAGTACCGAGAAGTCTGCAGGGGCTAAAAATCAGCGGGCGACCCTTTCTGAGCCACAATGCGCAGCCGGCGATAATCCATAACCCAGTGGCCGTCGCGCAAAAGTGCCGGGCGGGCCTCCCGCTCCACGGCGGCAAGAACGTCATCGTGCTCGCGGGGAGTAAGTTTCTCCAGGAAGCCGCCGCCAAACATTTCAAACCAATTTCGCAGGCCGCGCTCGCCATCCTCCAGCGGGGTAGGCCGGTCGAAGAGGTTCGCGTAGGTCACGTCCAGGCCGTGCCGCTCCAGAAGTCCTGAGTATTCGGCCACGCTGGGGTAATACCACGGCTTTGGCGCGTGTTCGTGCAGACCAAGCTTCCGCCAAGCCTGCTCGATCGCGGCCATGAGCGCTCCCACATTGCCCTTCCCGCCGAATTCGGCAACGAATCTGCCGCCCGGTCGCAACGTTTTCGAGATGCCAGCGATAGCCCGTTCGGGTTCCTTGATCCAGTGCAATGTGGCGTTAGAAAAGACAGCGTCAAATGATTCCGGAAATGCAATTTCGCACGCATCCATCACTTCGAAGCGCATGGCAGGATATTTCTGCCGGGCCTGCTGGATCATCTCAGGTGACTTGTCGATGCCCACGACGTTCGCGCCGGTACTAGCGATCTGAGCGGTCAAATGTCCGGTGCCGCAGCCCAAATCCAAGATGAGCTCGCCCGATTTCGCCTCGAGGAGATCCAGGAGCCCTGTGGCCATCTTCCAGACAAACGAGTGTTTGTCATCGTAAAGTTCTGCGTTCCATTGCGGCCCTCTGTCCACGATTAAACGCCTCCCATTTCCAGCACTGCCCCACCGCAAGTCTCCAAGACCTCGCTGCCATTTTTCCCAAAGTGCACGACGACATTAGCCAGGCTCGCGTTCGATACCGGGAAGGTTCCGGAACAATCCGTTCTTGTGTAAGGAAGCTGGTGAATTCCTGGCGCCAGCGCTTCGACACTGGCTCTGACGGAAGAGCCATCGCCCGCCAAACCGGCGAACTTCCACTGCAGCCTGGAAGGTTCTCGTTCCAACTCGATTTCCCGGAAGCGTCGCAGCGCCGTGGGTTTTCCATCGTGCCACCAGATCGCCTTGCGGAACACCATGCCGAAGGGCATATCATAAACCAGCGCCTCCAGTGTGCTCTCGGTTCCGTGCGGCGCGGGGAAATACGCGTGCATCCATCGCCAGTAAGTGCGGTGGCGGTAACTGCAGTGATGGCCTTGTACACCGAAGCCGAGTGGATCGCCGGCAAACTTGGCGCCGTCGAAGACGATTTCGCCAGAAAATAGCGCGTTCGAGTGTGGCGACTTCGAAAAACCGATCCAGCCTTTGTCGCTGAGGACCACGGCAAAATTCGATCGGTAGCGAAGCTTCCAACTGATCGAATGTCCGTCAACTTGGAGGTCGCCCCAACAGGTATGCTCTTCTATGCCACTTTCGGCTACGCGAATATGGAAAGGAAGTTCGCCGGGCTCGGTGAATTGCAGCGCCTCCGCGGGATAGCCTTGGATATAGGTTTGCGGCTTTCCTTGCCGGGGAAACCACGTGGCCCAAACTTGCACGGGCAGGCCTGAAGACTCCGCGTTGCACCCATTGCGGCCCAGGTTCATCAACAAAAAGCGGAACCACCACGCCCCGCTGCCATCGGCCAAGCCGCAACGCAAAAACCACACTTCGTACCGGCGCTTCATCCGGCGCGAAGAATAGACGGCATTCATGTTCCGCGGATCCAAATCCGGGTCCTTTCGAAGCAGGCGTCACTTCACCTCATGACCGCTGCATTGTTGCTTTGTATTTCGACTGTATCACCCGCACAAAACGTGTCAAAGGACCGCAGCCTCGCGGGGTCCGCCTGGGAAAGTTAGCGCTGGGCGCGAGGAGCACGGGTAGCGTTACAAATTGGCTAACCGCTCCACCTGGTTCATTGCAGCGCATGCAAAGCGTCAGTTACAATCGTTCGTTTGCAGAAGAATGGAGACAGACACCGGAAGGTACATGCACGAGATCCAGGTCCACAACACCCTGTCGGGAAAAATTGAACCGTTTATCCCTCTGAAGCCGGGCGAAGTGCACATGTATACCTGCGGCCCGAC
Source organism: Candidatus Acidiferrum sp. (assembly GCA_049686315.1). Taxonomy (GTDB): domain Bacteria; phylum Acidobacteriota; class Terriglobia; order Acidiferrales; family UBA7541; genus Acidiferrum. The sequence continues at coordinate 2,792 of JBAVHY010000281.1, forward strand.
GGTGTACAACTTCGCGCACATCGGCAATTTTCGCACCTTTGTCTTCCAGGATATTTTGCGCCGCTTCCTGCGGTTGCGCGAGTTCAAGCTCACTCACGTGATGAACCTGACCGATGTGGACGACCGCATTATTGCCAACGCCGCGGCGGCGGGTGTAGGTATCCGCGAATATACCGAAAAATATGTTCAGGCGTTTCTCGCGGATTGCCAGACACTCAGCGTGGAATCGCCGGAACACTGGGTTCGCGCCACCGACAACATCGATTCGATGGTCGCGCTGATCCAGAAGCTCCAGAAGAAGACCTACACCTACGATTCCGAAGGCTCCATCTATTACCGCATCACGAAATTCAAGGATTATGGAAAGTTGTCCAAGGTTGACTTGACCGGGATTCAAGCCGGCGCGCGGGTCGATAACGACCGGTACGAAAAAGAGAGCGCGCGGGATTTCGCCTTGTGGAAGGCGCCGAAACCAGGGGAGCATTTCTGGGAAACGCCCATAGGTCCGGGACGGCCAGGTTGGCACATCGAGTGTTCCGCCATGGCCATGAAGTATCTCGGCGAAACCATCGATATTCACACCGGCGGCATCGACCTGGCCTTCCCCCACCACGAAAACGAAATTGCGCAAAGCGAAGCGGCCACGGGTAAGCCCTTCGTGCGCTACTGGCTGCACGCGGAGCATCTGTTGGTTGAAGACGAGAAAATGTCCAAATCATTGGGCAATTTCTTCACCCTGCGCGACCTGTTTGCGAAAGGTTACAAGCCTTCGGCGCTGCGTTTTGCGCTGGCCAGCGTGCCGTATCGGCGGCAGTTGAATTTCACGTTTGACGGCCTGCAGCAAGCCACCAGTTCGGTGGAACGGCTGCGTAATTTTGCCGCGCGCTTGAAAAACGAAAAGTTCCCATCCGGAAAACAGGCGGGCATGGCCGAGCGCATCGCCAAGGCTGCCAGCGATTTTGATGTCGGCCTTTCCGATGATTTGAACACCGCGCAGGCGCTGGCGGCGATGTTTGACTTTGTGCGCGAAGCAAACATCTCTATGGACAAGGGTGAATTCCGGCAAGGTGAAGTGAAGGCCGGGACGGACTTTCTCGCCACGTTCGACAAAGTTTTTGCCGTCCTGGAAGACAATGACGGCGAAAAACTCAAGGCCCTGGGATATGGCGCCGCCGAGAGCGGTCCAGACGACGCGGAAATCGAGAAATTGGTCGCCGAACGCCAGGCTGCACGGCAGAGGCGCGACTTTGCGGAGGCCGATCGCATCCGCAAGAAGCTCTCGGAGCGTGGTATAATTTTGGAAGATACGAAAGACGGCAGTGTCCGTTGGAAACGCAAATGAAGTATTTTCACTTTCTAAAGCATGACCGAGTTGCGGTAGGGCCCCGCGTGCCTCGCAAATTTCGCCCGTCCACTCTCCGCCCCAGTCTTTTCAGCGTAGATTAAGTCCTTTATCCTTAGCAGGTTGCGCCGACATCTCCGTCCGCGTTTACGCCTGCTTTCTCTCCACCGCAGTTTCAATCTACGCCAACAAGTTTAGGAAATTTGGAGGAATCATGATTACGGCTACGGAATCAAAACTGCCCCAGATCAAAATGGCCTTGCCCGGCCCGAAAGCCAGGCAGGTGATTGCGTACGACGCCAAGTATATTTCGCCGTCGCTCTCGCGCCTTTATCCGATGGTTGCGGAGCGTGGAAGCGGCGCAATCGTTGAAGATCCCGACGGAAACACCTTTCTGGATTTTTGCGCCGGCATAGCGGTGTGCTCGACAGGGCATTGTCACCCAAAGGTAGTCGGGGCTATCCAGAAGCAGGCTGCGGACCTCATCCACATCGCCGGGACGGACTTCTATCACCGCCATATGCCGGAATTGGCGGAGCGACTGGTGGCCACGATGCCAAAGTCGCACCAGTGGAAGGTATTTTTCGGCAACTCCGGCACCGAAGCGGTCGAAGGCGCCATCAAGCTGGCGCGCTACACCACGAAACGGGACAAGCTGATCGCCTTCTACGGCTGCTTCCACGGGCGCACCCTCGGTTCGCTCTCCCTGACCGCATCCAAAAACACGCAACGCAAATATTTCGGCACGCTGCTGGGTGGCGTCGAGCACATTCCTTACCCCTACGCCTATCGCTGCGCCCTTGGCCATGGCAGGGAAACCTGCGGCGGCGAAATCATCGACTTGCTCGAACAGCAAATCTTCAAGCGCCTGTTTGCGCCAGAGGAAGTCGCCGCGATTATTGTTGAGTCGATCCAGGGTGAAGGTGGCTTTATTCCAGCGCCGCTGTCTTTCCTGCAAGAGCTGCAGCGCATCTGCAACAAGCACGGCATCATGCTGATTCTGGACGAAGTGCAGTCCGGCATGGGCCGTACGGGAAAGATGTGGGCCTACGACCACGCCGGGATTACTCCGGATATCGTGCTGACAGCGAAGGGCATCGCCAGCGGAATGCCCATCAGCGCGTTCATCGCCAAAGAAAGCGTGATGCAGTGGAAGCCGGGTTCGCACGGCACTACTTACGGAGGAAATCCCGTTTGTGTAGCGGCCGCGCTCGCCACCCTTGATCTGATCGAAGGCGGGTTGATGGCGAATGCGAAAAAGATGGGCGACCACATTTTCAGCAAGATCAGCGACTGGCCGAAGCGTTTCAAGATTGTCGGCGACGTGCGTGGCAAAGGCCTGATGATCGGCGTGGAAATTGTCCGCGATCAGCAAACTAAGGAGCGCGCCAAGGACTTGCGCGACAAAGTGGTCGTCAATGCGTTTCACAAAGGCTTGCTGACCCTGGATTCCGGTGAAAACTCCATTCGTATTTCTCCGCCGCTCATCATCGATGAGGAACAGGCGGACTGCGCCATCCGCATCCTGGAGGAAGCGATCCGGGAAACTGAGAAGGCGCTTTAATAAACCTGGAAAAAAGCCGCACCTGTCATTCCACCTGCCCTGAGCGAAGTCGATGGGAACGAAGTCCGCGAAGTGAGGAATCCCTCTTGGGTTCGCCATGGTTCGGCCGCCATCCTGCCGGCTCTTGGGTCTCTCTTCGTAGGGACCGCCTTCTGAGGCGGCCCGTCAACCAGCCGCACCTCGTCCTCCCACCTGCCGGCAGAAAAAACTGACAGCCACGGGACTTTTGTTTATACTGCGAAGTGTAGTACTCAGAAAGTAATAGCATGATCGGACTGGTGGCGCGCATCGGTTTTGCATGGGTGAAGTGACAGTCACCGCACGGACTCCGTGATTCCGAAGAAGCCCCTGCTCATGCGAAGAAGCAGGAGGCGCTGCGGATTGGTGTACGCGGGGAAACGTATGCTTACTGGTATCTGCGGCGCCTCGGCTATATTTTCATCGCGCGGAACTATATGCCATCGCGGGCGAAAGGCGAGCTCGACTGATTGGCTACGACGCCGACACCCTTGCCATTGTGGAGGTCCGCACCCGTCTGGCGGTCAAAGGCCAGCCCGCACTGCCGGAAATGAGCATTACGAAGAACAAGCACGAAGTCCTGGTTCGCACCGCCCACTATTTCCTCCGTGAACGCCACATCCAGAAATGCCCATTGCGTTTCAACGTTGTGGCCATCGAGAATACTCCCGGCCAGCCACCCGTCGTTCGGCTCCACAAAGCCGCCCTCAGCCCGGCATTGCCTCCGAGTTTCCAATAGAATGCTGCTGGAAATCTCAAAAAATGCGCTAGGTACATCAGTTGTCTCCTGGCGGCCAGTGAAGGTAAACTGAAGGTCCAGCCCGAATCATCCCCCATGGAGGAAAAATGACTTTTTCGTGGCCACGAGGCCTCAATCTGTTTTTGGCAGTCGGGCTCAGTGCTCTGATGGCGTTTCCTCAGGGCGCAATCGCGCAAGATCATGTAGTTTCCTCATCCGACGTCAAGAAAGACCTGCAGGCGGCAACCGCTGCACGTAATGAGCAGCTTGCTCAGGTAGAGGGGTTCTTGGCAACAAGTGACGCCAAGAAAGCGCTTGCGGAGGCGCATATCGATTACCAGCAAGTCCGCACGGCCGTGCAATCGCTTAGCGATGAAGATCTGGCGAGAGTGGCGGCCAAGGCAGACAGGGCACAGAAAGACTTCGCAGCGGGTACTCTTTCCGACCGAGACCTGATTCTGATTATTCTGGGAATTGCCGTGCTGGTTCTGATTATCGTGGCAGTGCGATGAAGCGGTGAAACTCGGGACCGCTATCGCCTTTGTGGGGATCTGGATCACCTTCGCCGGAGCGGTTTTTGCGGCCGATCCACCGGCGATCTGGATCGATGTCCCGTTTGTCTCCCAATCGAAAGAGGGCTGTGGTTCCGCGGCCATTTCCATGGTCATGCAGTACTGGGCGAAGCAGGCTGGAAAGCCTGCTTCACCCCAGATGGACGCCGCGAAGATTCAGGAATTGCTCTACTCTTCCCGGCAAAAAGGAATTCTCGCGAGTGCCCTGGAGAAATATCTTCAGGAGCACGGATACCGCGCGTTCACGTTTCGCGGCGAGTGGCGTGATCTCCAGCACCACCTCCAGCAGGGAAGGCCGCTGATCGTTAGCTTAAAGGCCAGCGGCGCGCACGGGCCGTTGCACTATAGCGTTGTGGTGGGAGTGGACGCGGAACGCGAATTTATTTTTCTGAATGATCCGGCCAGGGGCAAGATGCTACGCATGTCGCGCGAGGGCTTCCAATCGGAATGGGATTCGGCAAAAAACTGGACTCTGCTGGCCGTCCCCGGCGGAGAAAACTGATCGCGGTTGCCCTGCTTTTGGCGGCCCCTGCCGCCGGCGCTTTTCCGGACGACAGTCGCATCCCGGAGAAAATCCTTGCTGTAAAGTCGCTTTATGACGGCAAGCGCTGGGAAGAAGTCGTCGTAGCCACTCAGGACGCGCCGGCCACACCTGGGGATTTCGGTCTATACCGCGGCCTGGCACTGGCGCGCCTGGAGCGGTGGGAAGAAGCGCAGAAAGCTCTCGAAGTGAGTCTGGCGCGAAATCCAGGTGACGCGCGGGTCATGACAGAGTTGGCGGGGTTAGCGTACCGCCGGAAGCAGTTCGACGATGCCAAGGCATATTTGCGCCGCGTCCTGGCCGCCGAGCCCTCGGATGATTACCCCAACAATCTACTGGCTTCCATTTATTTTCTCGAGGGCAATCTGGAAGCGGCCTTGAAATACTGGAATCGCATCGGCAAGCCGCAGCTTTCGGATCTGTCTTTTCAGCCTCAACCGCAACTCAAACCTATATTGCTGGACCGGGCCTTCCAGTTTTCACGCGGCAGCGAGTGGAAACGAAGTGATTTTCTGGCGACTAGTGCTCGGTTAGAGGGCCTCGGCGCATTTCAAATACAGCGTTTTGACCTCGAAGCAAACACAGATGACACGTTTAACCTGGTTTTCTGGTCGATGGAAAAGTCGGGCTGGCGTCAATCCCCTTGGACGCAAGTGGCAACTGTTTTGAGCGGGCTCCCGTATCAAACGGTATACGCCGAATTCCCCGGCCTCAACAAGAGCGCATCGCAGTGGAATTCGTCGTTTCGCTGGGACGATCAGAAAAGGCGTGTTGCATCGGAACTTGCCGGACCGCCAAAAGACAACCCTGCGTGGCGCTATCGAATCTACTTTGACTTGCGCAGCGAAAACTGGAACCTGACAAACACGCTGCTTCCGGCTACACCGCGCCCAACGGCGGTGAACCTTGAAAAGGCTTCGGCCGGCATGGAGTTCCAATCCATCGCCAGCGGGCGCTGGGACTGGAGCGCCGGCGTAACTTATTCCTTCCGCAGCCTGCGCAACCCATTGGGATTGCCGGCGGCCGCCTCGCCTTTCTTCGCCGATGGATCCAATCTTGGTCTTCGTGGGAGCCTGCGGCGTGCTCTTCTTCGTTACCCGGAAAGAAGATTCACCGCGAATGCCAAGGTAAGCGGCGAAGCGGGGACGTTCTTCGGCAAGCCGCTGGGGCGCTACTCTCGGGCGGAGGGCGATTTGGATTCCCACTGGTTTCCGCGGGCGCGAGGAAACGATTACGAAATGAGAGCAAGGTTGCGGGCTGGTGGAACGTTCGGCGACGTGCCTTTGGATGAGTTGTATGTGCTGGGGTTCGATCGCGACACGGATCTGTGGTTGCGCGGGCATCCGGGCCTGCTTTCCGGGCAAAAGGGGAATGCACCGCTGGGAAGAGAGTACGTTTTGGCGAATGGAGAAATCGACAAGATCATATACAGCGCTCCGTTTGTTGCCTTTCGCTTGGGGCCGTTTCTGGACACAGGAAAAACCTATGATCCTTCGGCATATTTCGGCTCGCAGAAATGGATGTGGGACACCGGTATTCAACTGAAAATCCGCGTGCTGGGCTCCTTTGAATTGGTGCTTGGATATGGCAAGGATCTTCGTTCGGGGAGAAACTCTTTCTTCACAACGATTTTCCATTAAACTGCGAATGCGGCCACCCGCTCAAGACAACCGGCAGTCCCGGGTGATGAATCGTAGTCAGAGCTAGCGGCTTGGCGTCTGGTCACGGAACTCGCGGATGGTCATTCCAGGCCGGAACCGCAATGCAGAACACGAACTCGGAATGAATGCCTTAGAGGTGGCAAGCAGTGATTCGTTATGATAGGAAGAGCGTTGACGGCCCGACGCTTACTTCCATTGCGCGAGAGTAAGAGTACAATACAAGTCAGCAGAGGGTGCGTCTAAAC
>JBAVHY010000282.1:0-3964 GCA_049686315.1 Candidatus Acidiferrum sp.
GCATAGCACGCGAAGCGTCCGCCGCGCCAGCGGCTAAGTTGTATGCCGGGCAGGTCCAGCAGCCAGGAGGTGCAAATCCTCTACCCAACCTGATGGAGGTGAAGGGTTAGCAATGACGCAAGGGCTATTGCCGCGAGGCGGGGTCTGAAGGAAGCGTCAAGCAAATGTGCGAGTCGATGAACAAGAACCGAATATAAGGCGTGAGTGTCGGACGAGCGGGCAACGTACTGCGAAGTCCATAATCCATCAAGGATGCGAAGCGTAGATTCGGCGACTGTGCACAGAAGGCCGCTGGAATTACCCCGGGAGATCTGTTCTGTGTCGCTCCGGCGACTGAGAGAGCCGAGAGGCCATCTGACCGCAGGGCAGAAGTCAGCAGAGGGTGTAGTAAATCACGTCGTCGGCAAAGCTAGTGAGGCACTCCAATACCGAAAGGTGGAGCCAACAGATAGGCGAGCCGGGAACGGTGGTTGAAGACCCGAACGAGAGGAGAGGCGAGTAGGACATGAATCTCAAGCGCGACAAGCGGCAGAACATCCAAAAGAAATTGGACTTCTCATCCAAGCAGACGGGTGAAGCCCGTCAAGCTGGAAGGGCAGAGACCGAATCGCGTCAGGCGAGGCATGAACCCGAAAGCCCAGCTAACACCATTCGACTCATGGAGGAAGTATGTGAGCGAGAAAATTTGTTGGAAGCATTACGGCGGGTAAAGGGCAACAAGGGTAGCGCCGGGATCGACGGGATGACCGTCGGCCAACTCAGTGGCTACCTGAAGGAGCACTGGCTCACCATCCGGGAACAACTGCTGAACGGGACCTATAAACCGCAACCGGTAAGGCGCGTGGAAATCGAGAAGCCGGACGGAGGGGGGATGCGAAAGCTCGGTATCCCAACTACGCTCGATCGATTTCTCCAGCAAGCGGTGATGCAGGTTCTGCAGCGGCGGTGGAACCCAACGTTTTCCGATCACAGCTATGGTTTTCGACCAGGACGATCCGCACATCAAGCAGTAACCCAAGCACAGCTGTATCTTGCGGAAGGTTACGGCTGGGTGATCGACCTCGACTTGGAAAAATTTTTCGATCGAGTCAATCACGACAAATTGATGAGGCAGGTCGCGAAACGTGTCGAGGACAAGCGGCTGTTAAAACTCATTCGGGCGTTCCTGAACGCCGGGGTGATGGAGAATGGGTTAGTCAGTCCAAGCGTGGAGGGGACTCCCCAAGGGGGTCCACTTTCGCCGCTGTTGAGTAACCTCGTACTCGATGAACTCGATCGGGAGTTGGAGCGCCGTGGACATCGCTATGTTCGATACGCAGATGATTGTGTGCCACGAGCGCGAATGGCCGTAAGGCCGAGTAGCGCGCAACTGCTCAACTGATGAGGGAAGGCCCCTCGGAACCGGCTTACAGGAGCAGGTTTCAAACCACCTTCGGCGGCTGTGGTCAAAAGCCATGGTCGTGAACGCGGAAGGAAAAGGCCTGGCAAGGACCAGGTCAGGTGACAGGCAAGAAGAGGACCGCAAGGGAACCACTATTGAAGTGTCGAAAGCGTAGGGACGATGTCAAAACCGCAGGGGAGTCGTTACTGCGGGACCAAGCTCCGACGAAACCTGATTACGGGCGGAGCGGCATCCGGCATGAGAGGTGGTTGTGTCAAGAAGACGTGAAAACGTCATGCTGTACGAAAGATGAAGGAGGACCCTTCGGAGCCGCCTTGCAGGAGGAGGCTTCAAACTGCCATAAGCTGCTTCGGTTCTCAAGGCCGCGGTGGTGAACGTTATGGTTAAAAGGCGTGGCATTAGACCACGTCATGTGTGGATAAGAGAGATGAGTGCAAACTAACCTCTGATTAAGCATCGAAACATGCTTTAGACGACACCAAAACCGGAGTCTCCACCTTGTTCCGGGAAGAGTATGGAAGGTACCTGCTTACTGGCCATGCGGGGTCCGGTGTAGAAGGGGCATGACTCTTATTCGGGCTTTCGTACGGAACTTGAGAACCGGATCGGTGAAGAAAAGGGAAAAGGCACAAGTGGGCGACCCACGAGGCCGAAAGTACCGATGCACTGATCAGGGGCGCACTGCTTCGTAGTAGCGAGGAAGCGGGTAATGCCCGTGGAGCAAAGGAAGCAGGTCACCCACATCACAGGAGTCAACGGGCAACCGGAGGAACTCCTATTTTGATGGAAGGCGGCAGCCTTTATTGGGTGGCACGAGCCGGATGAATCGAGAGGTTCACGTCCGGATCTGTGAGGGGCTCGGGGTGAAATTCCCCGGGCCTACTCGGCCCTGAGCTTGCCAAAGAGGCGGTTGAGCGGAACGTGGGAACCTGAGACTTCGATGCTAACGAAGAAGCCGCAAGTGGAAGAACCACGAGGGCGAGTGTACGGAAGCAGAGACTCAGGGACGGAACAGCGTGTAGTAGCGGAGAAGTCCCCGATAAAGGGATGGAGCGAAGGCGCTGTGTCAAGGAGCCTAATTCAATGAGTCAACCAGCAATGGGAGGAACCCGATGAATGAGGCAAAGCCGTTCTGTATTTCTAAATGGGAGGTCTGGGAAGCGTATAAGCAAGTAAAAGCGAATAAGGGAGCGGCAGGGGTCGATGAAGAATCGATCGAGGATTTTGAAAAGAGATTGAAGAAGAATCTCTACAAGATCTGGAATCGGATGTCATCGGGCAGCTACTTACCGCCACCTGTGCGGACGGTGAAGATACCGAAAGCAAATGGTGGGGAGAGGAAACTGGGTATCCCGACTGTTTCGGACCGAATTGCGCAACAGGTTGTGAAGACGAGGTTAGAGCCTGAGGTGGATCGACTGTTCCATGCAGACTCCTACGGATATCGACCGGGGAAATCGGCGTTGGATGCAGTTGGTAAAGCGCGAGAGAGATGCTGGCGCTATGACTGGGTTTTAGACCTGGACATCAAGGGTTTCTTTGACAACCTCGACCAAACTCTCCTGATGCGGGCGGTAAAGAAACATGCCAAGGATCAGTGGCTGGTTCTCTACATCGAGCGCTGGTTGAAAGCACCAGTGCAAGAAGAGGACGGGAAGTTGATCCCACGGGAGAAAGGCACTCCGCAAGGTGGAGTGATCAGCCCTCTGTTAGCCAATCTGTTTTTGCACTATGCATTCGATCGATGGATCACGGTGAAATATCCTCACGTACCATTTGAGAGATACGCTGATGATGTCATCGTGCACTGCAAGACAGAAAGGGAAGCGCAAGAAGTACGAGTAGCCATAGCCACGCGACTAGGGGAGTGCGGATTGGAACTTCATCCGGAGAAGACAAAAATCGTCTACTGCAAGGATGATGATCGACGAAGGAGATACCCAAACGAGAAGTTTGATTTCCTTGGCTATGCATTTCAGGCCAGGAGATCAAAGAATCGCAAAGGGAAGCACTTCATCAATTTCAGTCCGGCAGTCTCCAACAAAGCGGCCACGGCCATTCGGGCAACGATTCGAAGCTGGAACCTGCCACAGCGCAGTGATAAGGCGATCGAAGATCTGTCCCGGATGTTCAACCCGATCGTAAGGGGTTGGATCCGTTACTATGGGCGCTACTATCCCTCCGCGCTCTACCCGACGATGCGCCAACTAGATCGTGACCTGGCCTTCTGGGCCAAGCGGAAATATGGGAAGCTGCGCGGTCATCTCCGCAGAGCGACACACTGGATTGCCCGGATTTCTCGTCGGGCGCCAGCACTGTTCGCAAGCTGGCAGATGGGCGTGCGGCGTGGCTCCGTGATGGGAGCTGTATGAGTCGAGAGACTCACGTACAGTTCTGCGAGAGCCTTAGGGTGAGATTCCCTGGGGCTACTCACCGCAACATCTACGTCGACAGCGAACGAGCGGGCCAGCGAGTGATGGAGAGCATTACGTGCTTCATCACGAATCGACTCAAACTCAAGGTAAACCAGGCGAAGAGCGCTGTGGCTCGACCGGGGCAAAG
>JBAVHY010000283.1:0-18435 GCA_049686315.1 Candidatus Acidiferrum sp.
CCACTGCGGCCTAAACGCGCCGCCTCTGGCGGCGCAGGCCTCCGTTCCGAGAGTGGCCAGCGAGTACAAACCATGCTTTAATGACGAAACGTCGGCGAGCGAACCGCACCCTGAGCTATTCCACTTAACATATACGTACATCGAAAATTCTCCTTTGATGCCCTGAGTCTCTCCAGAAACTCTGCTAGGCTGCGGGGGCTTGGACGACTTGGAATCCAAGCTTGGCGGCTTTCCACTTGAGCTGGCTGATCTGCAGCTTACGGTGCTGCGCGTCGTAGAATGCCGCTCCTTGGTCCACGTATTTCATCCCGTAGCGCAGCATGCGGTAGACCAAGCGGGCCAGCTTGGCGGCCATGGCCTTGATGGCTACCGGAGCGCCTAGTTTGGTTCTGAGTCGCCGGAACTGCGCTCCCAGGTAGGTATTGCTCGTCCGCAAGGTGCTGGCTGCCATCTTCAGAGCCGTATTGGCGCGATTGTTGGTCGGCAGCCGACCTTTTCCAATGATCTTGTCGCCGCTGATTTTGTTGTCCGGGCATAACCGAAGCCAGGAAACAAAATGGTTTTCGGTCTTCCATTTGCTCATATCCCATCCGGCTTCGCTGAGAATGGTCGTGGCGGTCCCGACGTCGATGCTGTCGATCTGGGTCAGGTCCGTACCGGTCATGCGAAACAACTCCGCCCGCAGGTCGAATCTTGGCGCATTTCCCTTCTTTTGCCTGCGCCGCCCTTTCCGTTTCTCTTCCGGCAGCTCGGCGCCTTGGCGGCGGTCTTCTCTTTGCTGGAGATACCGCTGGAGTTGCCGGTCGCAGTCCGCCATCTGCTTCTGGCAAAACTCGTAACCCTCCTGTTCCTGCTTCAGCACAAACAAAAGATCTTCCTGCCAGTGGCCCTCCAGGCTGCGTGCGATTTGTTCCTCACTCGCCTTCACCCGCTGATCCCGAAGCGCCGCCAGCTTATAAGGATCGCGTTCTCCTGCCAGAATGGCCTTGATGATCGCTTGTCCGCTCATTCCGCTCAGATCACTCAACACATTGGCCAACTGCAGGTTCATCTGCGCCAGTGCCTTTTGCATCCGTTGCACATGCCGACCGGCACTCCGCACTAAATCATTGCGCTGCCGCCAGTACGTCCGCATGGCGCGGATCTCTTGCGACGGCCGGAACGAGTTCCGTAGCAGCCCGTAGGTGTGCAGCTTCATCAGCCACTGACTCTCCTGCACGTCGCTTTTGCGTCCTGGCAGATTCTTCGTCTCTCGGGCATTCACCAGATACACTTGTAAACCCGCCTCTTCCAGAATGTCGTAAACGGCAATCCAGTAGACGCCGGTGGATTGCATCGCCACGGTCCGAATCCCGCATTGCTTTAGCCAATCGCCCATGGCCTTCAGCTCAGCGGTGGTGCATCCGAAGCGTCGTACCGGTTGGTTGTCGCGGCTCGGCGGCACCGCCACATAGTGGGATTCGTTGCCGATATCAATGCCCGCAGCGTGGGGATGCACTACCTCCAAGCTTAGGTCATCGCTCTGGATCTTCCGCATCGTCTCGCGTCGTTGCTTGCGATTCATCTCCTGCCATTGGTGTTGGGATGGACGGTGGATTGCTTTTTTGGTCTTCTCCTGTGGTTTGGATTTCATACTAACCTACCCATGTTGAATTCAACTTGGCTCGGCCCGGTCGGCGAAACTTGCACATTCTCTCCAGCGGGGTCGGGCCTTTCTCCTTTTCAGGACAATGCCGCCACCATATTTACAATCGCCAACACCGGAGCCATGCTCTCAATCGGGCAGGAACGCACCAGACTCAAAACGGCCTTAGCTTGCCGAGTCAAGTTGTGCTTCAGATTCTATCTCTTCATCAGATTTTATCTGCGCCCACCCAGCCCAAAGAGCGCTCTAGCAGAGTTTCCGACCCCTACAACCACCCCAACGGGGTGGCCCGTGCTCTCAAGGCACACCACCCGGAGGGCGCGAGTGTGAGACAGCTCCCAAGTGCCAAGGTCTGCTTTCTTGGAGGGCGCCCGCAAAGTGGGAGGAACCAAGACCTCATAGGGGCGCTCCCGCGAAGCAGAAGACCGCCGCGCCGCTGGGCGCTGGATTGTTTGCACTCGCGGTGCTTGAGAGTGAAAGCGGCTGAAAAAGGAGTTAAGACGACGACACCCCTGAGGTGAGATTTTTGGCGGCCGAAGCTGAGACGACAGGCACGAGCCGTTTGGGTTCTCGCCATGTTGAGTTGGAAGGCTTCTTTTTTTCCTGAACCAGCTATTTCGGAGCGCCAAGGTCGCGCAGCATCATTACATCGGATCGCACTGCCTGACTACGCCCGAGATAAGATGGCTCGGGCCTACCCGGAAAGTTGGCAAATAGTTGGCAAATTGGTTTTTAACAAATTCCCCCTCTGAGGGGAAAGTGAGAATGACCGCATAAATACTGGTGATTTATGGTGGGCCTGGGTGGACTTGAACCACCGACCTCGCCCTTATCAGGGTAACGTGGTTAGGTTTTACAAATACTTACAAGACCGCGGGGACTGCCAAAGTACCGCCAAGTCGTACAAGACTTCGCATTCTGTGGGTTGGGTTGTGGGTTGGAAATTCGCCCGATCAAGCGAGGAAGTTGCATCAGCCCATGCAACACGGGGCCGAGCATTTTCTCGATGGCCTATGGCTGGACAATGCGGACCTGCATTCGTGGCCCCGCGGGTCGCTACTTGTTTAACGGCCTCGCGGAGCCGGTGGCGTCTTGATAGCTAGAGCTCCAGACTTCGGATACAGATAATACAAACCCTTCACCCGAAAACCCGGCAAGCTCTTTCAAACGCTGCTATTTTCGCTAACTACAGGCGGCTGGCTATATCACAAGGAAATCTGGCATCTCTGTCATTGCGCGTCGCACGTTGCGTCAGCTTGTCTTGCGAGTGAATCTCCTTCTCACAGACGGGGCCTTGGCGCACGCCCCGTGCTGCGTAGAAAACGCGTAGATTGTGCTGGACATTGCGTCGATTAATGCGTAGAATAAGCGTAGATTATGCCTTTCATATACAAGCATAAGGACTGGCCGCGATTCACGTGGAACGCCGAGCGCCTCGTTTCGCATCTGTCTGCGACTCGCTACGAGCAAGGCCGACTCCTCGGAAAGATGCAAGATCTTGGTTACCAATTGAAGAAGGAGGCCACGCTTGCGGCGCTGACGGAGGAGACTGTCAAATCCTCGGCGATTGAAGGGGCGGAACTCAACCCGGAGAGTGTCCGATCGTCGCTGGCTCGGCGCATGGGACTCGAAGCCGCAGGAACTCGGCCCGCAGATCGAAATGTGGAAGGCATCGTCGAGATGATGCTGGATGCAACGCAAAAGTATGCGCAGCGACTGACCGAAGAGAGATTATTCGGCTGGCATGCGGCGCTATTTCCGACCGGTCGCAGCGGGATGCGCAAAATCAAGGCAGGCGCTTGGCGAACCGGTGGAATGGAAGTCGTTTCCGGCCCTGAAGGAAAACAGAAAGTTCATTTCGAGGCTCCCCCAGCCGAAGCGGTCGGAACCGAAATGAGAGCGTTTCTGTCGTGGTACGAAGACAACGCGCCGGGCACTGAGCCGCTCATCAAGGCCGGCTTGGCTCACCTCTACTTTGTGACCATACATCCTTTTGAGGATGGTAATGGAAGAATCGCGCGTGCCATCACGGAGATGTCTCTCGCGCGGCTCGAGAACAGCGAACAGCGTTTCTACAGCATGTCTTCGCAAATCCGGGAAGAACGCAAGGCCTACTATGAAATCCTGGAATCCACACAAAAAGCTGGGATGGATGTCACGGACTGGCTGTTGTGGTTTCTCGATTGCCTCGGGTGCGCCATTGGAAAAGCGAACGAACTAACCGCCGGGGTTCTTGCCAAGGAAGCCTTCTGGCGTCATCTCCGACAGAAATCGATCGACGTCGGCGAGCGGCAGAAGAAAATCATCAACCGGTTGCTCGACGGCTTTGAGGGCAAACTGACGACGGAGAAGTGGGGAAAACTCGCGAGAATCTCACACGATACGGCCTTGCGTGATATTCAGGACCTGATCGCCAAGGGAATTCTCGAACAGGAGGAAGGCGGCGGCAGGAGCACTGCGTACGCGCTGATCCGCGAGCAGGCGGAATGAGCCCTGCAACGGTCTTGTAGACCGTTGTCCGTAAGTGGACCTTGGGTCGCCACTGGGCGGGCATCTTTCGGTTCCTGCCGAAGAGTCGTCGGTTCAAATGATTTTCAGCGCGCACTCATCCATAACATACTGAACTTCGAATGCCCCTCTCCCGTCCGGTTTAACCACGACGTGCCAGACGCATTGGCCTCCGTGATCCTTAGATTGCTGAGAAAGAATCGAGATGAACGGGCAGTGTCGTGCACTGCCTTGCGCGTCCTTCGACCTGACAGGCGGTATTCTCGACATAGCCAAATCGTAGCGACTGTTCTGCCTTCACCCGAAGGGTCTTGACGCCCCTGGGTGTACTGCCATCTGGCCAATCGTAAAGTTGACAAACGGTTGACAAAACGGTTTTTTGAGGAAGAGCCCCAAAAGGGGAAAAGTGAGAATCGCCGCGTATTTATTGATGATTTGAATGGTGGGCCTGGGTGGACTTGAACCACCGACCTCGCCCTTATCAGTATTGCGGTCGTTAGTACCTCACCCGGAAATACAGGTTCTTTGAAGAGCATTGGCGCCTATTTCATTGCGCGAAACGATCTGGCGAGTGTCTGTGGAAGGCCAGTCGGATCGCTCCCCGAAGTTCGCTCTTCCTACGCTGCGCGAGATTCCTTCCACTGCAATGGCGGGAGCTCCAGGTTGGCAACCTGCCTAAGGTAGGTCTCGGCGTACGTTGCTGCCTTCAGTTTGCCTTGTTCGATGGTCTCGACGGACTCCGATGGCGCAATCCATTTCTTCGCATTCACGTTGTAGACGGAGACCTGAACTCCGAGCGCGTTCTGCTCCGAGAAAAGCCGCAAGTGCTCTCGGCCGACTCTGACTTCTGCACAAACGCCCTTATCCAGCATTGAAGAACCCCCAAGCGGGTTGCGTAGCTGATTTCTGTGATCGTTGCAGGCAGCTGGCAACATGTCCAGTTTGTTTTTCGGCTCTGTGCTCACAATGAACGGAAAACGAAAACTGCTGAGAACAGTACATACTGCTATACATATAGAACCGCGGAGCTAGTTTTGCCGCGACTGAATACGATGATTGTGCGCTAACGATTGGACTGTGCGTTAGCCACTACCCTCACTAACTCGACTCCATTTTGTTTACTCTTCTATAACAACTTGAATCCCGGAGCGCCTAGCCCCCAGCGTCCACGCAAACGCAGGCGGCTTCCTTCAGACGGCTTAATTGAACGCGCGCAGAGCATCGCGCCGCGTCCATGTGGAGACCGGCTGGTTTCATGAACAAAGCGCGAACACCACACGACGGCTCAGAAGGTGGTTACACAGGCGGCGATCGAGCCACGCCGCTGTTTACGGACTTTACCAAAGTGGCCGCTGGCTTACCGACGGCATTCGTTGTCACTGAGAGGAAATTGACGTCGAATCCGTTGAGGTCTCCCGTTATCAGTTGAATGGGACTGGCATTCAGAACGACCGTCCAGCCCCCAGCCCCAGTAAGGGTGATGTGGTTAGAAATCTGTGGCGTGGTGGGACTCGCAAAATTGATCAAAAACATTGCGGAATTGTTGTTTGAACCAGCTGCGACCATGTTGCCGCTGATGCTTACGGAATCGACGCTACCGAGCGCCGTGTTCTGAGAGCCAGTGACAGCCGGTGTGGTGACGTTTAGCAGTTTGACCGTTCCCCGATTTTTTGGGCCTACGGCCGACGAAGTTCCGCTGAGATCCGTGGTCAAGCCAATGCCATTGTTCGGATTAAACGGGACAGGTGGAGTCGGACTGCCGGGGATACCGCTGATGATGTCCATCGTGCTTGAGTTCGGTCCCGAGACGATGCCACGCGGTGAACTGAGGCTGGTGGAACTGATGCCGATAATGCCCGTACTGAACTTCAACAGGGCGCAATCGTCAGTTCAACATCAAAGCGACAGCGCGGACTGTCGAGCGCTTCTATAAGCTCGCGGACGAAAGGGCGGTCCCGCTTTGTGAGGTCCTGGAGCAGGCCCTTGATGCTCTGGAGAGGGCAGGGGGTAGCAATTAAGCAGGAAAAAGTCCATGGGAAGAGGGTTGTAGCCATTTAGAAAAAGTAGTATAGTTTTTCTAAATTTTGTGATGGGCTTTTGACATGCAAACCATGCAAGATCAGATACTTAAGAGGATTGACCGCTTAGGGACTGGCAAGGCCTTCTCAGCAAAGGACTTCCTTGATATTGCCACGCGTGGAAGCATCGATATGGCGCTAGGGAAATTGGTGCGGGAGGGGACGATCCGGCGCATCCGGCGAGGGCTCTATGATCGGCCAAGGGTCAATCCGGCCCTGGGCGGGAAGCTAAGCCCGGACATCGATGAGGCCGCTCAAGCGATAGCAAGGCGGCAACGATGGAAGATCGTGCCAGAAGGTGCCTGGGCGGCGAATCTGCTCGGCCTTTCCACTCAAGTGCCGTCTAAAATTATCTACCTTACGGATGGCCCTAACCACGAAGTGCAGATTGGACGCCGCAGCATCCATTTCAAACACGCGCGCCCGAAGGCCATGGCCGGGCTTGAGGGGAAATTTGCGCTTGTGGTTCAAGCGCTCCGCCATCTCGGCAAAGAGAGTGTTGGAACACGCGAGATCGAGGCCTTGCGGGCAAAGCTATCGGCGCAAGAAAAGCGCCGACTGCTAAAAGACACGCGGTTTGGCGTGGACTGGATATATGACGTGGCGAAAAAGATCGCGGAGAAGAGCGCGTGAATAAAGTAGCGACGATGGATGCGCGCGCGCGCGCCGAACTGTTTGGGGAGACGGCCGAGCGAAAGAAAGTGGCCGATACAATTATTGAAAAGGACTTCTGGGTCTGTTGGGTCCTGAAACAACTCTTTTCAGCCAAACCCTTTGAAGAGCGGTTGCTCTTCAAGGGCGGCACATCGCTTTCGAAGATCTTCCATGCGATAAGCCGCTTCTCTGAAGACATCGATCTTGCGGTGGACTATGTGGCGCTCGGCTTTACGGGCGATAAGGACCCAAGGCAGGAGGGCATTTCAAAGACGAAGCGAAACGCCATTCTCGATGAGATGATGGGCACTTGCCAGAAATACATTGCGGGCGAATTCTTAGAGGCCTTGCGAAAAGAATTTACGGGCATTCTTGGAACACAAGAGACGTGGTCGCTTGATGTGCGCCAAACGGACCCAAATGTCGTGGAATTCGGATACCCAAGCGGAAACTCAAAGAGCCTGGATTATGTCGCACCTCAGGTCGTCCTTGAATTAGGTACGCATGCGGAGTTTGTCCCGCATGCGCAGTTCACCATTCGGGCGTTCGCGGGGGAAGAGTTCCCAGAGGCGGTGAAAGATCGAGATGTCTCCGTTAAGGCGCTTCTTTCGAAGCGAACCTTCTGGGAAAAGGCAACAATCCTGCACGCGGAGTATCACAGGCCGGAAGGCAAGCCATTACCGGATCGGTATTCGCGTCACTACTACGACGTGGCCATGATGTCCGAAGGCCATATCAAAGATGAGGCTCTTGCTGACAGGGAACTTCTGGTGCAAGTCGTAAAGCATAAAGAGACTTTTTATCCCTCGGGCTGGGTACGGTATGACTTGGCTAAGCCTGGAAGCCTTCGCCTCGGGCCAGCTGAGAACCGGCGAGCAGCGCTGGAGCAGGACTATAAAAAGATGGCTGTGATGATTTTTGGTGAGCCTCCTTCTTTTAGCTGGATTTTGGATCGGCTGGCAAATCTCGAAAAAGAAATAAACAAATAGGCCGCGCTAGCGAGGTGGCCAGTGCGGGCTTTGCGCGAGCTAATACTCGCTCGGCAAGAGAATCACATTGTTCGTGAAGTAGAACTTGATTTCATCGAGGGGGAAGTCGGTGTACTCGATGTCTTGGGTGTAGATGATGATGTTGTTGCCGTCGTCGCAAACGACGGTCGCGGAGTGATCGGGGCGAACGCGTTTACTAGGAATGGGTACGCGAATGGTGCAGTAAAAGTGTGGGCTGGATTGTGGGTCGAGGTTTTCGGAACAACACCAGGTAACCTACTGAAATAAATGGTGGGCCTGGGTGGACTTGAACCACCGACCTCGCCCTTATCAGGGGCGCGCTCTAGCCACCTGAGCTACAGGCCCACATAACGCATGAACTGTGGCGAACGACTCTTCCCACTTTACCGTACATGCGGAAGTCTGGCAATTCTAAGCGAGCTATTTTCGCTACGGAGAGCCCTGATCGTAATCCTTGCTTCCTCCAGGCAGCGATGTACAGCGGCGGCAATATCAACTGCCCCAGGAGTATCGCCGTGAATGCAGATTGTGTCTGCTTGGAGCGGTATCGAACTGTCGTCGGCCGCGGCCACGCTGCCCAGTTGCACAATCCGCAGCGCTTGTTCCGCCGCCTGCTGCGGATCCCCCAGCAAAGCATCTTCGAATTTGCGCGAGCGGAGACTCCCATCCCGTTCATAGCGGCGGTCGGCAAAGGCCTCGGCAGCCACCGGAAATCCCATCGCGCGGAATTCCTCCAACATGATCGAGCCTGCCAGGCCAACAAGGATGACATCCGTTTTCCATCGGCGCACGCCCTCAGCAATAGCGCGGGCGATTCCCCGGCTGCGCGCCGCCTGGTTGTACAGAGCGCCATGCGGTTTCACGTGGCCAATATGAGCGCCACATTGTTGCGCAATTTCCCCCAGGGCGAGAACCTGGTGGTGAACAGACGTTGAGATTTGTTCCGGTGTGATCTGCAATTCAATTCGGCCAAAGTTCGCGCGATCCTCGTATCCTGGATGCGCGCCCACCGCGACGGCTCTGCGCCGCGCCTGCTCAATGGTCGTACGCATCGTTTTTGCATCGCCGGCATGACCGCCGCAGGCAATGTTCGCGGAGCTGACATACTGCATCAGCGCTTCCTGGCTGCCATCCGCCAGGGCTTCCGGCATTTCTCCCATATCACAATTGAGATCGATGCATTTCATGCGAAAAGATGCTCCGGGTGGCTCAAAAGACGTTCCTGCTCCATCCACAAAGAGCGGGCCACGCCCAGCGAAGTCCGTTCAAAACGAATTTCCATCCGTGGGCGAAGTTGTCCGAGCCGGTGCAAGTCCACACCGATGACGTTGGCAATTTTCGGATAGCCACCAGTGGTCTGTTGCTCGACGCACAGCGCAATGGGTTGCCCCAACGGCGTCACTTGAATCGCACCCAGTGGTGCGCCCTCTGTGATCATCTCTCCGGGCTTGCTGGCCATCAGCGCGGGGCCTTCCAGGCGCAGTCCCAACCGGTCTGATTCCTCCTTCACGCGAAACGTCGAGCAAAAAAAAGTCTGCCTGGACTCTTCGGGAAACTGATCGCTCTGCGGACCCTCCGTGACCCGCAGAATTGTCCTGGGCTTCAGAGTCAACAGCACAGTCTGCGAAATCCTCCTCTCGCGGAACTTCTCTTGAGAGGTGCCCAGACGCAGAATGTCGCCTTTGCGCAGCGCTCTTCCCTGATGGCCTCCCAACCCGCTGAGCAAATGCGTGGAAGCGCTGCCAAGAAATGAATCCACCTGAATTCCCCCTGCCACGGCCAGGTAACATCGTGCGAAGTCTTTCGTACCACCTAGAGCAAGTTTCATCCCCGGCGACACAGCGTGCGATGTCCACATTTTCACGGGCCGGCCATTCATGGTGGCGCCGAAATCAGCTCCTGCCAATGCGATGACCGCGCCTTCGGGAAAAACGAAAGTTCCGCCAAGCAATGTCATTTCGAGCGCCGCGGCCCACGTCTCGTTTCCGACCAACAAGTTTCCCAACCGCAGAGCTATGGGGTCGGCGGCTCCCGAAGGGGATACTCCCAGAGGCCCGAACCCCACGCGTCCCAAATCCTGCACCGTGGTCTGCAGTCCAGGCGATTCCACCTCCAGGGAACTCATGCCGGCTCCAACTCGCGGAACTCTTCATGCGAGATCGGCCGAAAGCGCACTTGATCTCCAATCGATACAAGCTCCATCGGTTTGCGATTGCTCCGGAACAGGGCTAGCGGCGTTCGCCCAATCAGCCGCCACCCGCCTGGCGTGGCAAACGGGTAGAGAGCCGTTTGCATTCCGGCAATTCCAACACTTCCTTGAGGAACTTTCTTGCGCGGAGTTTGCAATCTAGGCACGGCAATCTCGTCAGCCACATCGCCGAGATAGGCAAACCCCGGCGCAAATCCCAGGAAATACGCGTGGTAGGTGCGCGACGCATGAAGTTCGATGACGTCGGAAGTTCCCAGTCCATGCGCTCTTGCCACATCATCCAGGTCCGGTCCAAACTCTCCCCCATAGCACACAGGGATTTCCACGGTGCGAGGTCTTCGTGTGCGTGTCGCCTTTGCGCGTTCCTCGATCTCTCTTAGGGTAGCCTCCACTTCGCCGTGGTCCACGCGGCAAGCATCGAACGTCACCATCAGCGAAGTGTACGCAGGCTGGACATTTCGCAGCCACTCCGGCGGATTTTTCTGCAACAACCGCAGCAGTTTCAGGACGCGCTCATGCGCAGGCAGACCGATCACCTCGCCGAGGTAAACGAGCATGGCCTGGTCGCTCGCCGCGCAGAATCTCACGCTTCCTCTCTCTCTTACTGCACAAACCCGATGTTTGGTCCGGGCGCTCCCTCCGGCCCTTCCTTAATCGAGCCGTAGAGCGCCTCAAACCGCGAGATGTTCTCGCCCAGCGCGCGCCAGATGCGCTTCGCATGGCTGGGGCTGACAATCACGCTGGTGAGAAGTTTCCCCTGTGTGCCATTCGGGAAGACGTACACGAAATTCAACGTGAACTCTTCAGCGTGATGATGAATCATCACCAGATTGCTGTACATTCCTTGGAGTTCTTTTTCGTCGGCCTTGATTTGAACCTGGCCTTGCGGCTGCCCTTGTTGCGGTGCCTGTTTGTCGTCCATGATGTGCTCCTGGAATTTCCCTTCCAAGGTACCACAGTCAAAACCAACCCTCGCACCGAGGCGGGGATGCGCCAGGCCTCCAAAAAGAACCTCTGCCGGAAAGACCTATTGACAGCGGCTAGGGTTAAGTCTAGTTTAGATATGAAGTTCACCATAGTTAATACGGCCATGGTGGACATACTCGCCAAATCGCTCGCGTCGCAGCCGGCCCCTGCCGGCGACGCGGCATTGGGTCCGGGATGGCGCCGCGCTCTAACGCTTCCATCCTTGCCGGAAGCGCACCGCACCATTCCCGTCGGCCCGAATCTATCCTGGCTCCGCAAAATATGGGTCTTCGCCGGGCCCGGCTACCTGATTGCCGTGGGCTATATGGACCCAGGCAACTGGGCCACCGACATCGGAGGCGGCTCGAGATTCGGCTACGCACTTTTGAGCGTCGTTCTGCTTAGTAGTCTCATTGCCATGTTTTTGCAGGCGCTTTCGGCGAAGCTTGGCATTGCTACCGGGCGCGATCTGGCTCAGGCCTGCCGGGACCACTATTCCTGGCGCACCTCCATTTTTCTGTGGATTGTGTGTGAATTGGCGATTGCCGCCTGCGATCTTGCCGAAGTCCTGGGCTCTGCGGTGGCTCTCAAGCTCCTCTTCGGCATACCGCTTCTTCTAGGGGTGGTGCTCACCGCGTTCGACGTCCTTCTCGTTTTAGCGCTGCAGGGCCGCGGCTTCCGTCTCGTCGAAGCTTTTGTGGGGACGCTGATCGGCACCATCGGCATCTGCTTCGCATACGAGATCTTCTTCGCGCGGCCACTGTGGCTGGAAGCTGCAGCGGGGTTTATGCCTCGACTGGAAATACTCCGTAACAAGGAGATGCTCTATATTGCCATCGGCATCCTTGGCGCCACGGTGATGCCCCACAACCTCTATTTGCACTCAAGCATCGTGCAGACACGTGCCTTTGGCCAAGACGACCGCGGCCGCCGCGAGGCCGTCAAATATTCCGTCATTGATTCCACAGTCGCCCTGGTCTTCGCGCTCTTCATCAACGCCGCCATCCTGGCGCTTGGCGCCGCTGCATTCCACACCCGCGGCCTCAATGAAGTGGCGGACATTGCGGAAGCCTACAAACTTCTCAGCCCCGTGCTCGGCGTGAGCCTTGCCAGCACCCTGTTTGCCCTTGCGCTTCTGGCCTCCGGCCAGAACTCCACTCTTACCGGCACGCTCGCTGGACAGATCGTGATGGAAGGGTTCCTGCATATTCGGTTGAAGCCATGGATCCGGCGCTTGATCACCCGCTCCATTGCGATCCTTCCCGCGATTCTGGTCATTGGGATCGCCGGGGAAGGGAAGCTGACCTCGCTTTTGATTCTCAGCCAGGTGGTCTTGAGCTTTCAGTTGCCATTCGCTGTTATCCCGCTGGTGCGGTTCACCAGCGAGCGCGCCAAGATGGGCGCGTTCGTAAACTCCCGCCTCACCACCGCTGTCGCCTGGGTAGTCACCGCGGCCATTCTTTTCTTTAATGGCGAACTCCTCTGGCTGATCTTTCGCGGCACTTGACCCGCCTTTTCAATTCGCCTGATGCCCGGTCGGCTCGAGATACTTAAGAGCCGGCGCTTCGATTTATAATCCCCCCATGAGCAGCTCTCCGCCAACCCTGGATATCCACCAGTCAGCCTTTGCGCCCGATCGTCAGGAGCCTTATCTCCGGCTTCAGGGCGTCACCATTTACGTCCGCGATTATGACCGAAGCCTGCAATTCTATCTGCACCAGCTAGGTTTCCACCTGGCCTTCGATGCACACCTTCAATCGGGTCACCGCATGGTTGCCGTTGCTCCTCCCGACGGCACAGCTTTGCTCACCCTGGTTGTGCCCAGTCCAGACTCAAAACAATACGCACTCATCGGCCGGCCAAGCCAGGTGTCCTTTGTGACCGACGACGTCACTGCTAAGTTCAGGGAATGGAGCAAGCGTGGTGTCGATTTTACCCATGCGCCGCGCTTGAAACGCATCAAGTATGACCGCCAGGCGCGCGCGCCGCTTTCTGCTACCGGCTCAACTCTGGTTGGTGAAAGCGCCCCGGTCTGGGGTGGCGTGTTCACAAGGTTCAAGGATATTGATGGAAATTCCTTCGCCCTGGTGAGCTTTGACGAGGTCAGCCGCGAACTCGAGACGCAGCGCCGCGCCATTGCCGAAAAGATGGAAGCCGAACGCCGCGTTGCTCAGGAGCTGGAGATTGCGAAGCAGGTACAGGCCAGACTATTCCCGCAATCCCTGCCATCTCTCAAGACGCTCGATTACTTTGGCATTTGCGTCCAGGCTCATCAGGTGGGCGGCGATTATTATGATTTCCTGGATCTCGGTGATGGACGGCTCGGGATGGTTATCGGCGACGTCGCGGGAAAAGGTATCGCCGCTGCCCTCTTGATGGCCAACCTGCAGGCAAATTTCCGTAGCCAGTGCGCCATCGCCTTGGATCAGCCGGAGCGTCTACTGAGATCCGTCAACCAGCTTTTTTGCGAGAATACCCCGGACGGTGCCTACGCCACACTCTTCTTCGCGGAGTATGACGACAACGCCCGCAGGTTACGCTACATCAATTGCGGACATCTTTCGGCCCTCCTTCTTCGGAGTGACGATTCGTTGGAACATCTGGATTCCACCGGCACGGTACTGGGGATCTTCAAGAAATGGGAATGCCTGATTAATGAGCGTCAGCTTTTTCCCGGAGACACGTTATTACTGTACACGGACGGAATCACGGAATCATTCAACGCGGCTGGGGAGGAATTCGGGGAAGACCGGTTGATTCAAGCGTTGAGGCAGTATCGAGAGCAGCCGTCGAAAACCCTGGTCGCGTCCATCGCGGAAACGGTGCGCCGGCACAGCCCGAATCAGCAGCACGACGATGTGACACTGATTGCCGCCAAATGCGCCGCAAGCTGACCGCGGTGACAACCTCCTGAGAGTTTGCCGCGCACCTTTTTTCTGCCTTCCCGCTGCGGCGACACTTGTGGGAAAATCTTCTTCACTATGAGCGCCGCTTCAGCAAAGGTCCGGGGGGTGCGCAAGATTCTTTTTGTCTGCGCGCTCGCTCTGATCTGCTTGTCGATTGGCCTTGCGCTGTTCCACAAAACTCCCTGGGTGGTTCCACTGGCCGACAAGGAGCGGAAGAATCCACTCGCGCTATCGGAAGTGAACATCAATGCGGCGAAGCCCATCTACACCGAAAAGTGCGCCAATTGCCACGGGGACACCGGCAAGGGCGACGGCTCCGATGCCATGATGTATGACCCCGCGCCTTCGGACCTGACCGATGCCGCCAAAATGAGCAAGTTGACCGACGGAGAGATCTTTTATCAGATTACCGAGGGGCGCAAGCCCATGCCTTCCTTCAAGAAGCGGCTGACGGAGGAGCAGCGTTGGCAGTTGGTGCTGCTGGTGCGCTCGTTCGCGGGTGCCCCGTCCGCATTGCCAACTTCAAAGACGCCGGCTCAAACGAACGCCGATAAGTCTGGGACACCAAAACCGTGAATCCTTCGCTCCACTTTTTTCTGTTTATGATTCTTGTGATAAATTGCGGTTTCTTTCAGAGGAATCTTATGAAACTACTTGTTCGTGTTTGCCTGCTCGTCATTGGTCTTGTTCCGGTTGTCTTTGCGGCCCCCGGCGCCGTCCGCTGCGGGAAGCTGCTGGACCCTCGTTCGGGCAAGGTGCTCGCGGATCAGTTGGTGGTCTTCGATGAAAATGGGACGATCACAACCGTGGGCGCTGCGTCCGCCATCTTGCCACAGGGTATCACTCCTATTGATCTTTCCGGATCAACCTGCCTCCCTGGTTTGATTGATGTTCATACTCACCTTACCTCTGATCCCTACATGAGCGGGTATCAAGGTCTCGGCGTTTCTTTTCCGCGAGAAGCCATCATCGGGGCGAAAAACGCCGGCAAGACCATACACGCCGGCTTTACGACGGTGCGAAATGTCGGGGCCGGCGGCTTTTCCGACGTCGCGCTCCGCGATGGCATTAACGCAGGCGACATTCCCGGACCGCGCATGTTTGTTTCCGGCCCGGCTCTTGGCATTACCGGCGGCCATTGCGACAACAATCTCCTCCCCTTTGAATTTCACTACAAGGAGCTGGGAGTTGCCGACGGCCCGTGGGAAGCGCGCACAAAGGTTCGCGAAGTCGTGAAGTATGGCGCCGATCTCATCAAGGTTTGTGCTTCAGGAGGTGTGCTCAGCAAGGGCGATCAGCCCGGAACTCCCCAATACACTCTGGAAGAGCTGACGGCGATCGTCGAAGAGGCGCACAAACTTGGCCGCAGAGTTGCCGCGCATGCGCATGGCACGCAATCGATTAAGGATGCGATTCGGGCCGGCATTGATTCCGTCGAACACTCCAGCCTGATCGATGACGAAGGCATCAGCCTTGCCAAGCAGCACCGCACCTACCTGGTGTTCGACATTTACAACGACGACTACATTCTCTCTCAAGGAGAAAAAGCGGGCATGCTGCCTGAATCCATCGAGAAAGAAAAGAAACTTGGCCGTCTGCAGCGAGAGAACTTCCGGCATGCCTTCCAGTCTGGCGCGAGAATGGCCTTCGGGACCGATGCCGGCGTGTATCCCCATGGGGATAACGCCAAGCAATTTACAAAGATGGTCGAGTGGGGCATGAAGCCAATCGATGCCATTCAGGCCGCAACCATCAACGCCGCGGACCTAATCGGCCAGGCGGAAAAACTCGGCGCTCTGGAGCCGGGCCACTATGCGGACTTGATTGCAGTGAATGGCGACCCGCTCACGGACGTCAAGGTGCTCGAATCCGTCACCTTTGTAATGAAAGGCGGAGCCGTGGTGCGCAACGACGCGGGCTCCAAATAAAGCGAGCGAACCTCTACTTCACTCCCGCGAGCGCGCTGGCCACTTCCCTTACGTCCGGCACTACCGGAATATCGTAATTCTTGGCCCAGGCCACCTTGCCGTGCTTATCGACGATGAAAATGGAGCGCCCGGTAATCCCTTTTTCCGGCAGGTACACTCCGTATTTTTGGCTCATTGCACCCTTAGGATGGAAATCCGCCAGCAGGGAATATTTGATCCCCATCTTTTCGGCGTAGGCCTTGTGCGACCACACGCTGTCCACGCTGACGCCAAGTACTTCCGCATCCAGCGTTTCAAATTGCTTCATGTCGTTCACGAAGCAGGCGTGCTCGTTTGTGCAGGTCGGGCTCCAATCCAGCGGATAAAATGCCAGCACCACTTTTTTCTTTCCTGCAAAGTCCGAAAGCTTCACTTCCTTCTGGCTCTGATCTTTCAGCGTGAAATCCGGCGCGGTTTGTCCCACGGCCAAGCTCATAATGTCTTCCTCCCGGCGTTTAAAATGCCGCCCAGCATCTTACCGAATCGCCGTGATTCCCGCCAATTTCCATCTTCCGCCAGGAGCGCAGGCGCGCTACACTCCCGCCAGAGGGAGGCGTGAGCGTCGAAGGCACCCGTAAAGCCCCCATGATGAATCTTCGCGAGGTCGTGGAACGTTATGCCACGCTGGCGGGAAGTTTCGGTGACCCCATTGCTCTGGTGGCATTCGCGTTGAGCGCGGAAGAAACACGGAACCTGTTCTCCAGCTTCGACGAGGATTACCATATCAGCCGCTTCCTGCATTTTTCGCGGAGCAAGGGTGAAAGCTACCTTATCGGCGGGGAAGCAGTGACGCACATCGCCATCGATCCCGCCATCTACTCCATCCTGTAGTGGCCCTCTTCAAGTGTCCCACCTTCACGCGCCTGCCGCGGTCGTTCGGCCGAACGACTTCACCGCTTCCGCCTCGTTGTCCGTGATGTCGAAGACGGTATACAGCTTGGTGATTTCCATCAGGTTGTCGACCTTTTCGGTCAGGTTCAGCAGCTTCAGTTCTCCGCCCGACTTCCGCACGCTGGTAAACGCGCTCACCAAAGCCCCTAACCCCGAACTGTCGATGTAATTCACTCCCGCAAGGTTCAGCAGAATCTTCCGGTTTCCCTTGCTCACCAGCCCCAGAATCAGATCTCGCAAAGCCGCGCTCTCTTCCCCCAGCACAATCCGCCCGCTCATGTCCACAATCGTCACTTCGCCTGTTTGTCGCGCGCTTGTCATCATATCCATTGGCAAACTCCTCGTTCCGTCTTAACCAGGATTGCTGCCCTGATTGTCTCTGGCACTATAGTGTCCTACGCCCCAAAACGCCACTGTGCAATACAGCACACTCCTCCGCTCTTTAGTGCCTTTGTAGCGGCCGGTCTTCAGACCGGCTCTTGGGCTTTTTGCTTCAGGTCTACGCTGAGCTGCTGTTTTATTGTATGATTAAATACAATATTAGTAATCAATTGACTCATTGCCGGTCGCGTGGGCGTTGGGCAAATGCCCCCCCCACCCGGGGCACCCTTTGCATAAAACAAAAACGCAACGGGTAGGCCACCCCGAAGGTCTCAAGGCGTTAAGGGTGTGCCACCCGCCAGCGGCGAGCAGGTGCGGGCAATCTTCGAGGCAGTGTTTCGTGAATGTGGTCTGCCACGAGCGATACGAACCGATAACGGTCCGCCGTTTGCTTCGCGGGCCATCGCCGGGCTGTCACAGCTAGCGGTGTGGTGGATGAAACTGGGGATTGTGCCGGAACGCATCGCCGCGGGGCATCCGGAACAGAACGGACGGCACGAGCGCATGCATCGCACGCTGAAGCAGGAGACGGCAGCACCGCCTGCAGCGAACCGGCGTGCGCAACTGCGAGCTTTCGACCGTTTTCGCCAGGAGTACAACGAAGAGCGTCCGCACGAAGCGCTGCAGATGCAAACTCCAGGTTCGCTGTATACGCGCTCGTTGCGCTGCTATCCGGTGCGCGTGCCTGAGCCGGAGTATGGCGATGCCATGCTGGTACGGCGCGTCGGACTGCGGGGGGTGTTTTCCTGGAAGCACCAGCATGTGTTCGTTAGCGAGACTTTAATCGGGGAGTCGATCGGCTTGCTGCCGTTGGACGATCGCAACTACACGGTGTATTTCGCAGCGTTTCCGATTGCGCGCTTCGACAGTCACAGGCGCGCGATCTTGCCCTTGGCTCAAAGTGCGGGCTTCTTTGGGACTGGCGCAGGGGCAGGGGAAGACTCCCCTTCCCCGGCACCCCATCCCCTCCCCGAGCCGGAAGCAAAAGTGTCAGGGATGTGCCCGGTCTAAAGTGTCAGGCAGGTCCCCGACCGTATATTGTTCCGCGCCTCCGGCGCCGGGAAACGGGTCACTCGCTTATGTGGAATGGGGTGGTCAGCGGGGTTTGTCTGGAGGAAGCGCCGACCAGGATTTTGTATTCGCCGGGGAGGAGCGACCAGTCGTTCTTTTCGGCGTTGAAGATGGAGAGATAGAGTGGCGTCAGCGGCAAAGTGACGGTT
>JBAVHY010000284.1:0-15939 GCA_049686315.1 Candidatus Acidiferrum sp.
GGAACGCACAATGGCGGAGGTTACCGGCGCGCCGACGCCATGGCGGAGCGGTTCGCCGGCATGAATGGCGCGAGTCTGGGGCCGAAGTTGGGAATGAGGGCTGTTTTTCATGGGAGAAATTATTCGCTTTCAGATGGGTCCGCGGCAACCACCAAATTGGCGTCGAGAGCATTCAGATGAGAGACCTAGCGGAGGCAGATGCCCTTTTTCGTACTTCGACGGCGTCTGAAATGATACGAAGAGAAAAACGTATACAATTTCAACGGACAAGCAGAGGCATGCCAGGATTGGTTTGCATGGACGAAGCCAATCGAGGGGCAGGGGATGAACTGGGAAGGATTTACTGCAGAGGTGGCTTTGATTTGGGCGTCAAGATTGTGGATGCTGCTTGCGGGCGTATGGCTGGTGCTGTGGTTCGGAATGAAAAAGGCCAAGAAACTGGAAGGATGGGGTGAGCACGCGCAGCATGGCATTCTGGTGATACTGGGATTCTGGCTGCTGTTTGGAAACTTGAACAATTGGGGTTGGCTCAACTATCGCATGCTACCGAACGTGCCAGCGGTGTGGCTGGCGGGATTGCTGCTCACGGCTTTCGGGATTGGCATAAGTATCTGGGCACGGCTGAGCCTGGGAGCAAACTGGAGCGGCATGGTTACGCTGAAGAATGACCACGAACTCGTGCGCAAGGGATTATATCGGTGGATTCGGCACCCAATTTACACCGGCATCCTGCTGGGAATGATCGGGTCCGCGATGATTAAGGGGCACCTGCGCGGGTGGCTGGGGTTGGTGGTTGTTTTTGCGGGATTCTATTTCAAGGCCCGGAGGGAAGAGCGCTTCCTGCGTGAAGAGTTTGGCCTCAGCTTTGATGAGCACTCGCGGCAGACCGGAATGTTCCTGCCGAAGTGGACGTAGCGCCTGAAGGGGATTTTTGTTTTAAGCGCGCCGGAGCATAAGGGACAGGTTCGGTGCTGGATCTAGCCAATTGAAAATAAATAATTTATGAAAATGGACCTGTACCATTCTTGCGTTGAACCCGCGACTTTTGCCTGCGTATAATATGCTCCCCAACCCTCACTGAAGCAGCCCAGACGCAGATCAACAGACACACGCATGCAAACGTGGTGTGTTCTGCAGGGGAGGCGAGGAAGCTGAAGCGTCCTCGACGAATCCATGAAAAAAATCCCGAGGTTATCGCTGCTCGTGCTTCTGTTTGCGCCGGCGGCGTACGGACAGCGTGCCTTGTTCGCGGGAGCAGGGCCGCTGATGGAAGTAGGGCTTGGATATTCGAACGTGGAGGGCAACATACCCTCGCAGAGCCGGCTAGGCATGAACGGCGCGCAGGCAATTTTCAACGCCGACTTCCACCCGCGGGTAGGGGTAAAAGTAGACATGGGTTACGTGCGGAATTTCAATGCGTTCGGCTCGGGACGCACCGCCGATATTCTTACCTACATGGCCGGTCCGGTTTTCTATCCCGTGTGGAAACGAAGGATGAATGTGTACACGCATGTGCTGTTGGGTGGGGCAAGGGAGACAGGCGTGAACTTTCAGAGCAATGGCGAAATCGTGCGGGGGTTCGCGAACAGAGTTGCGTGGGCCGGTGGAGCGGGTTTTCAGTACCGGTTGGCGCGGATGTTTGCAATGCGAGTGGGCGTGGACTATCTGCACACTTCGTTTTACAACTCAAGTGTCGCGCTGCAAGGTCAGAACAATGTCCGTTCGTCCATCAGCCTGATTTACTCATTCGGGAAAAACCGCGAATAGCGACTCCGCTCTTTAAGGAACACCCAGGAAAAACTTAGCTAGGGCGGGAAAGGGTGAAATTGGAATAGCCCTTGCCGAAATAGCCATAAACAAGTAGTGTGCGGGAGGCTAAAACCATGCCCAAGCCGCCTCCCACACCACTCACCAAAAATCAATGGCGCGGTTTTTTCGCCTCGTGGGGCGGATGGGCGCTGGATGGGATGGACTCTTTCATCTTTGCGCTGGTGATGGTGCCGGCGCTGAAGGAACTTCTGCCGAAATCGGGATTGCGCAGTGATGTGGCCGGAGTGGGCCGCTATGGAGGGCTACTGTTCGCGCTTTTCCTGGTGGGCTGGGGTTGCGCCTTATTGTGGGGCCCGGTGGCCGATAAGTACGGCCGCGTGCGCACGCTGATGTTGACGATTCTCTGGTATTCCCTGTTTACGTTTCTCTGCTGCCTGAGCACCCGGGTGTGGCAACTGGCGGTGTTTCGCTTTCTTGCCGGCATCGGCATTGGCGGCGAATGGGCGATGGGCGGAACATTCGTCGCGGAAGAGTGGCCCGAAGACCGGCGAAAAATGGGGGCCGGGTGGATGCACACGGGCTACTATGTGGGCTTTTTCCTGGCGGGCTTGGCCAATTATTTGGTGGGTGCGCGTTACGGGTGGCGAGCGATGTTTGCGCTGGGAGGACTGCCGGCACTGTTGGTGAGCTTCATCCGGTACGGAGTGAAAGAGCCGCAGCGGTGGGAAAGCAAGTCGCAGCAGTTGCGGGCATGGTCCATCGTGCGACCACTCGCGGTGCTGTTCACGCGTGAGTTCAGGAAGCGGACACTTTTGAATTCAACGTATGTGCTGATCTCCATCATTGGCTTGTGGGCGGGATCAGTGTATGTGCCCGCCGCGGTGACGGAACTGGCGGGGCACGAAAAGATTGTGGGAGTGCAGGTGACGCATCTGGTCTCCGTGGCCACGATGCTGCTTTCGTCGGCGACAATTTTGGGCTGTATCCTTCTGCCGCCGATTGCGGAGCGCTTGGGGCGGCGCGTTACGCTGGGCCTCTACTTTGTTTGCATGTTGTTGTCGATTGCGATCGGCTTTGGTTACATCTTCTACCTGCCAGCGAATGCGCTGAATTTGTTTCTTGCTTGCCTGTTTTTCCTGGGCCTCGGCGGGGCCAATTTCGCCATGTACACGCTGTGGCTCCCCGAGCAATACCCGACGGAATGCCGGGGAAGCGCGTTTGCGTTCGCGACGTCGGTCGGCAGGTTTTTCGGCGCGGGATTCACATTTCTGGTGGGTGCGGGCGTGGCGCACTTCCACACCATAGGCACTCCGGTGGCACTCACCTCGATCGCCTTTGGCGTGGGTCTCCTGGTGTTGCCGTTTGGGCTGGAGACAAAGGGACAAACGCTGCCGACTTGAGCGGGCAACGCGGAAACTCAATCTTCCGTAAGCTCTCAATCGATGATGGCCTGGTAGGCGAGTTCATGCACCTGGCGATCTAGTGTCAGGTCGCCGGTGGGGTGCAGCTGTCCCATGAAAATGATGATCAGCTGCTCCTTGGGATCAATGGAAAAAGCGGTGTAGAAAAAGCCACCCCAATTGAATGAGCCGGGGGTACCCAGTTCCGTGAGGGGCGTCTTCACGCCTTCGATGCCGAAGCCCAGACCGAAGGCCATGTCTTCATACGCGGGAATTTTGCCCAATTGATCGTGGGTCATCAGTTCAACGGATTTGCGGCTCAGGAGGCGCGTATTCCCGAGCTTGCCACCCTCAAGCAACATCTCCGAGAAGCGTCCGTAGTCCGCGGCTGTGGAATTAAGACCAGCACCGCCGGAGAAGAGTTTTTTTGCGCCGCGATATGGATAGTCGGCCGAATAGGTGAACGAGCCTTCGCTGATGGGAGTATCCGGAAAGCGGTTCAGACCTTTATCGGGATAGTAAGTGTAGGCAGTGGCGAGGCGATCGAGTTTGTTTTCCGGAGGAAAGAAGTAGGTATCGTTCATGCCGAGTGGTTCGAAGACGCGTGCGCGCAGGAATTCGTCGAAAGTCTTGCCGGAAACGGCCTCGACGAGGCGGCCGAGCACGTCAACGCTTAGGCTGTATTCCCAGCGCTCGCCGGGATTGAAGAGGAGCGGAAGCTTGGCCAGGCGCTCGACGCTTTCGCCGATGGTACCGTCGTAGGGAAGCAGGCCGTGGGCGACATTCGCATCTTTGTACATGGGACCGAGATCCGCATTCCAGTTGTAGGTGATGCCGGAGGTATGACGCAAGAGATCGCGGATAGTAATTTCGTGCGCCGCAGGAATAGTGTATGGCTGGCCGGACGCCGGTTTCACGAGAACTTTCGCATTCTTGAATTCGGGAAGATATTTTGAGACGGGATCCTCGAGGAGGAAGCGGCCCTCTTCGTAAAGCATCATGACGGCAACGCTAGTGATGGGCTTGCTCATGGAACAAATGCGGAAAATAGTGTCTGGCCGCATGGGCTTGGCAGCTTCGCGATCCTGCATACCCTGGGCTTTGAACCAGGCGACCTGGCCGCGACGAATGACGAGGGTGACGGCACCGGGGATGCGCTTGTCGTCGATATCACGCTGGACGACTTTACCGATGCGCTCGAGGCGTTCGGTGGAGAGGCCGACAGATTCGGGTTTGGCAGTGGGAATATCCTGCGCGACCGCAGTGAAAACTAGAATCAGAACGGAGAAAATGGTCAAAAAACTGAATTTTCTAATCATGGTGAGGTGCAGCTCCTTTCCGAATTGCGTTAGCTGGAAGAAGGAATTGTCCGAGCGCTGGTGGAGATCCTATACCGAATTCGGTGATTGCCGGTCAGCCTCAGAAAGGCGAACCATACAGAGGAAATTTAGGCCAATGGCGAAAGGGAAAACTCCGCACAAGGCGAGGGTCCACGGAGCTTTCCCGCAAAGCGCCGTAGGCTAGGCTTCTTCTTCGACGAGCGCTTCACCGTGCGCGGCCTTGTGCGCCGCGATGACTTTTTCTGCCAGCTCGTTCGGGACGTAGTCGTAGTGCGAAAATTCCATGGAATAGCTGGCGCGGCCTTGCGTCATGGAAGTAAGGTCCGTGGCGTAGGAAAGCATTTCCGCAAGCGGAACCAGTGCTTTGACAATGACATTGTGGCCGCGTGTTTCGCTGCCGCCGATGCGTCCGCGACGAGAGCTGAGGTCGCCCATCAAATCACCGGAATACTGATCCGGGGCGAAAACCTCCACGTGCATGATGGGCTCAAGAAGAGCGGGCCGCGCCTGCTTCATCGCTTCCTTGAAGGCGAGTGAGCCGGCAATCTTGAAGGCCATATCCGACGAATCGACATCGTGATATTTGCCGTCATAAAGAATGGCGCGAAAATCGGTCATAGGGAATCCGGCAAGATAACCGCGGGCTGCGGACTCGCGAATGCCGCGTTCGACGGAAGGAATCCAGTTTTTTGGAATGGCGCCGCCGAAAACGTCGTCAACAAACTCGATGCCCTTGTTGCGTTCGGCGGGCTCGAATTTGACTCGACAGACGCCGAATTGGCCGTGGCCACCTGACTGTTTCTTGTGCTTGCCCTCGGCGTCGGCCTTGCCGCGAATGGTTTCGCGGTAGGGTACCTTAGGAGGCTTGAGCGTGAGGTTGACGTTGTAGCGCTTCTGCAGCTTGGCCACAACGACCTCGACGTGCTGCTGCCCGTTGCCGGCGAGGAGGAACTCCTTGGTCTGGGGGTCGCGAGAGAAACGCAGCGCGGGATCCTCCTCCATGATTTTGTGGATGGCCACGCCGATCTTGTCTTCGTCGGCTCGCGTCTTCGGCTCGACGGCGAAAGTGATCGAAGGTTCCGGCAATTTCGCGGGCAGGTAGAAAATCGAGGCACTTTTGTCGCCGAGGGTGTCACCTGTGACGGTTTCCTTGAGCTTGGCAATGGCGCCAATGTCGCCGGAATGCAGTTGCTGGATTTCCGTAAGCTGCTTGCCCTGGACAATCATGGTGTGCTGAAAGCGCTCGGGGATGCTGCGATTGAAATTCTGAAGGGTGGCGTCGTTCTTGAGGACGCCGCTTTTCACCTTGAAGTAGTTGATGCGTCCGGCGAACGGGTCGGCCAGTGTCTTGAAAACAAAAACGGAAAGCGGCTGGCTGTCGTCGTATTTGCGCTCAATGCGGTCACCCTTTCCGCTGGCCTCTGTGAATCCGACCTGGGAGTGCTCGTCGGGATGGGGAAAGACGTCGGCGAGGAAGGTGAGCAGGCTGGCGCTGCCGACGTTGCGCGTGGAGGAGATCATCAGCACGGGCACAATTTTTTCCGATACGATCGCTTTGCGGACTGAGGGGATCAAGTCCTGGACCGGAATGGTGCCCTCGCGGAAAAATTCCTCCATCATCTCGTCGTCGCCTTCGGCGATCATTTCGACGAGCTTTTCATGGGCTTCTTCCGCGTCATCCTTTAGCGCGTCCGGGATGTTTTCGATGGTGGCCTTGCCATCCCCATCGGGGGTATAGAGATGGGCCTTCATGGAGACAAGATCGACCACGCCGCGGAAACCTTTTTCGCTGCCAATGGGCATCTGCAGCGCAACGACCTGGCGGCCGAAAAGCTCGGTGAGCGATTCCATGGAACGCTCGAAGCTGGAAAGTTCGCGGTCCATCCAGGTGAGGACAAAAGCGCGGGGAATATCGAACTCAGCGCAATAGTCCCAAACTTTTTCGGTGGTGACCTGGGCGCCAACGTGAGCGTCAACAGTAATGAGGGCGGCGTCGGCGGCGACGAGGGCCGCCTTGGTTTCCGTGATGAAGGTGGAGTAGCCGGGAAGGTCGAGGAAATTGAGTTTGACGGTGTTGCCGGAGCAGAGGGTGCAAGGCCATTCGGCGTAGGCAAGGCCGGTTTGGATGGAAATTTTGCGGGCGATTTCTTCTTCGTCCCAGTCCGTGGTGGTGGTGCCTTCCGCAACTTTGCCAAAGCGCTGGGTCGCCCCGGCGGTAAAAAGCAACGACGACACCAGTTGCGTCTTGCCGGTGCCGCCGTGGCCTACAATGCCAACGTTTCTGATGTCCTTGGTGGAATAGATTTTCATGACAAACCTCCGCGTAGGGGTGACTTACAAGGTCACCAGGCGATGGTCCGCCGGCAAAAGCAGGCGCGGGCCCGCGCCTGAGGAAGTTGTAGTTTTTGAAGGAGAGCGCGGCCCTACCTGGGTCCCGTGAAGCGGGGCGAAGGAGAATCGAAAAATCCCTGGTCCGCTCTTCTTAACGAGGGGATGCTAACACAGCAGCATGACGCGGGCAATGACGGGCAGGGTGATAAAAAAGTCAGCGAACTCCAATCACGACTACAACCTTGTGTTTCAAGTTATGCTTCGCTGGCCGCCAACAGAGAAGTCTTCAGTTACAACTGTCGCGAATTCACGGATTTCATGCATGTGCAGCGACGACAGAGTTGCGCAACACTCCAAGACTTTGGATTTCCACCTCAACGACGTCGCCGGGCTTGAGAAAAATGGGCGGATTCCGAAATACTCCGACCCCTTCAGGAGTGCCGGTGGCAATGATATCGCCGGGTTCGAGTGTAATGCTAGCGGAAATAAACTCAATCAGCTGCGGAATCCGGAAGATCATTTTCGCGGTGTTGGAATCCTGGAGGGTGGTGCCGTTCACGCGAGCGAGTATAGAAAGCGCGTGAGGATCGGGAACATCATCTCGAGTGGTCAGGTAGGGCCCCGTTGGGCAGAAGGTATCACAGGATTTTCCGCGCACCCATTGCTTGTCGGCAAATTGCCAGGTGCGCGCCGAGACATCATTTAAAGGCATGTACCCCGCGACGTATTCCAGCGCGTTCCTTGCGGCAATGGCTTTTGCTTTGCGGCCGATGACCACGGCCAACTCGGCTTCATAATCCACTTGTGAATCACCGACCGGCATGACAATGGGTTCGTCGGGGCCGGCGATGCTATTTGTAAATTTGGCGAAGAGTATGGGCCACTTGGGCGGCTCCTTGGCACCTGATTCCATGGAATGATCGCGGTAATTCAGGCCCACGGCGACTATCTTTCCAGGGTGGGGAATCGGCGGGCGCAAGCGAACATTTGCTAAGGGAACTACGGTGCCTTGCGGCTTCACTTGGAGCAGCTTTCGAGTTTCCAGCTGTGCGGATTCCCCGGCGGCCAAAAAGGACGTCATATCCGCAAAGGATTCGGTAGGAATGCGGCTGGTTCGCGCGGCCGCCTGTAAATCAATCACACCGCTTTCCGTGAGCGCGCCCAGGCGCGTCACTCCATCGTTTCCCGCGAAGCTGACAAGACGCATCGAGCTTCTCCTTTAGGTAAAATGAAAAGTCTCTGGCGTTCAACGGAGCAGTGACATTGTCACCGACATTGTAAGCCAGGCCAGCGATTTGTCCTTGAGACAATTTATGGCAGTGAGGTGCTTAAATCGTCGAGACAGAAGTGAGTTGGTTCCACGACCCTGCTCGGCCATGAATGTCTTGGCCACGTAGTTGCCTGGCGCTATTCTTGTTGGCAGCCAGCAGGCACGTTCCGTCCACCCTTCCCTGGGATCCTGCCGCGAAGAAGCGCCTTGTCGCGCCCCAAGAAGAGTATGGAGGAGGTTGTAGTGACAGAGAATAAAGAGCAGTTGATTGTAATCGCAGGAGCGGGTGGGTTCATTGGAGGTCACCTCGTCTCTGCTTTTCGCGCCCGCGGATACAAAGCGATCCGAGCCATTGACATCAAGCCGCTGGAAGACTGGTACCAACGGTTCGACGATGTTGAGAATTTGTCACTCGACCTGAATCTGAAGCAGAACAGCGAAATTGCGGCCCAGGGCGCGCATGAGATTTATAACTTAGCAGCCAATATGGGCGGAATGGGATTCATCGAGAGCAACAAAGCTCTGTGCATGCTTTCCGTGCTGATCAATACGCACATGTTGCAAGCCGCCCTGAAACATAAGGTGCCGCGTTATTTTTATTCTTCGTCAGCATGCGTCTACAACGCCGATAAGCAAAAGACCTTCGAAGCGCCTTCGTTGAAAGAAGAGGACGCCTACCCGGCTATGCCGGAAGATGGATACGGCTGGGAAAAGCTGTTCTCGGAAAGAATGTGCCGGCATTTCCGCGAGGATTTTGGCCTGCGAACACGCATGGCGCGGTTCCACAACGTCTACGGTCCGTGGGGCACATGGTACGGAGGCCGGGAAAAAGCGCCAGCGGCGATCTGCCGGAAGGTAATTGAGGCGAAGGTCAAAGGGAAACACGAAATCGAAATTTGGGGTAGCGGCGACCAAACTCGCAGCTTCATGTACATCGATGACTGTGTAAAAGGGATCGACCTCATCATGGAATCCGACATTCTGGAGGCGATCAATCTCGGTTCCAGCGAAGCAGTTACGATCAATCAACTGGTGGACATCGTGGAGGAAATTGCCGGGCTCAAGCTGAAGCGCAAGTACGACGCGAGCGCCCCCAAAGGGGTGAATGGCCGCAACAGCGACAACGCCCGGATCCAGAGATTGCTTCATTGGGAGCCGAAAACTTCTTTGCGCGCCGGGCTGGAAAGAACATACCGCTGGATTTATGACCAGTATCTGGCGCGAGAACGCGGAGATTCCGGAGTAGTTCGCGAAGTCTTCACCGCTTCTCGCTGATCCTGGCGGCGCGGGAAAAGTGGAGGCCAGCCTGAAAGCGCGAACTTGTCAGGCGACGTCAGGGTTAGGAATCAGAACATCCCGGATCACACCATCCAGGTCGTGACAAGCGGCGATGAACTGCCGAAGCGTGCGGCGCGTGGAGGGAAAGGCATCGAACTCGTCGACGCTCAGCCCCCCTTCTTCATTGGCGCGCCGGAAATCCGCGAATTTCCTGTCCAGCTCTTCCACGATGCGCGACTCGACTGGCTTGTCGATTCGTGGCTGAACTTGAATGTCGCTCGCGTTGAAACGCACTTGCCAGGCGTATGGAGGAGAGATAACCACGTCGCCCCCGATGAATTCGCTCCAATGCATGTGATTTCGAAATGCAGCCGAGAGCAGCCGTATGCGGTAGCCGCGCTCCCTGAAGATCTTATAGGTTTTCTTGAAGACAGCGACGCCCGCCCACTCCAGATATCCGGGGTCGATCGAGATGTTTTCTTTCTCCGCGACCACCTTCAGCCAATCATCCAGCCGGCCAACCATGATCGTACAGACGGGACCCATCGTGGCGATCTGTTTGCCCTCGCGCTCCCTGCGCTTCAAACCCCGTTCCACCGCTTCGGCAACAGCGATGCACTGCGGCAGGGTAAAACATACCGTGGCGTTGATGCTGATGCCCCGATAAGTCGCTTCCTCAATCGCGGGAATCCCAGCGCGGGTCACGGGAATCTTTACGATCATATTCGGAGCTAGCCTGCTGAATTCATCGGCCTGGCGCACGATAGCCGCGGTATCGCGGAAGAAGCGAGGATCGGTTTGAATCGATAGCCGGCCATTGCGGCCGTCTTGTGTATCAAAAATCGGTTTCAGCAGCGCGGCGCTTTTGGTGGAAATGTCCCGGACCACTTGCCAGGAAATCTGGTCCTCCGTCGCCGCCGGCCATTCGTGAACGAGCGCTTCAATGCGTTCCTTCCACTGAGGCATTTCCTTTTTTAGAACGCCCAGCACGATGACCGGATTGCAGGTTGCACCCACCGCCCCGTGTTCGATGGAGTAAGTCAGTTCCTGGATCGAGGCTGAGTCGTTCCACAAACAGGTGGGGGTCGTCTGAGTCATCTCGTGCAACGGACTCTTGTAGGATTCGCGCGTTGCTGCTCGGGTCATGTCTGCCTCCAGTGGACGTGAGTAACCGGCTAACGAGCCGCCTTTTCCTGGAAAATCTTGCACGGATGGCCTTGCAGATGAGAATTCTCTGCTGCGACGGCAATCTCCAGCGCGCGCAATCCATCCTCGCCGGTGACACGAGGCGCGTCGTCCGTCAACATCGTGTGGACAAAGTCCCGGACTTCCGCCAGATAAGCATCCGCAAATTGGGAAAGGAAGTGGTCGGCAATATTCTTGTTGCTCCCGTGGGTGGTCAAGAGAGTGACCGGCGTCCTTTGTAGAGTTCCAACGAAAATTGATCCTTTGGAACCAATAATTTCCGTGCGAACGTCGTAGCCATATACAGACTGGACAAAGGATTCTATATTGCCGATCGCACCGTGTTCGTACTTCAGGTTCACGACGCTGGCGACGACATCGCCGTACTTTGCGACTTCCGGCCTGATCGCGGTGCTTGTGTACGCATGCACTTCCTTGACTTCGTCCTGCATCAGCCAGCGAGCCAGATCGAAATCGTGGATGGTGTTGTTATAGAAGAGCATGCCATTGACATTGGATTGGTAGGCCGACATGGGCGGTTCGTCCTTGTCCCGGCCCACGGACTTAAAGATGACCGGCGTGCCGATCTCACCCGCTTCCACGCGTTTCATGGCGGCAACATAAGCCTGGTCGTAGCGCCGCATGAAGCCGATCTGCAAACGCACTCCCGCGCGGGAAACCTCCCGCAGCGCGGCATGAGCATCTTCCAAATTCGTGGCCAGGGGCTTTTCGCACAAGATGTTCTTGCCGGCGGCAGCAGCGATGCCAATCGACGAGGCGTGAAATTTGTCCGGCGCGGCGATCAGCACAGCATCAATTTCCTTTCGCCGCACCATCTCTTCGAGGCTGGAATAGGCGTGCTCAATTTCGAGTTCTTCCGCAACTTGCTGGGCGCGGTGGACGGCGACATCGGCAATGGCAATCAGCTGGGCTTCCGGCACCAAACGCCGCAGGTTCTCGGCGTGCCTTTTGCCCATCTCGCCGACGCCGAGAACTCCTACTCCAAGCTTCCCCATCAGCAATCCTCCGCGGGAATCTTAGCGCTTTGACGAGAAAATGAAAACACAAATGTGGGGCGCATGAACCCAGAGCGGAAGGGCCGGGGTAGTGCTGTCTAATGCTCACACCCGAGGATATCTTCCGTATGTGTTGTAAATAGGCGCTGTATTCCCTAAGGGAAGAGCAGCGGCTGGAGTCGCGTGCCGCGCTGGTGCGCACATCAAGGGGAGCGAGTGAGGGAAACAGGCGGTCTCCCGCTTCGCGTCCTGACGGCGAGAACCATAACCGCTTAGGGAAAGCGACTGGAGATTGCGGGTAAGGTAGGGTACACTCCCCCCCAACCGTAATACTATGCAACGAAAAAAGAAATCGATGGGAACAGGCAAGGCCGCCAGCATTTATGATGTGGCGCGGGAAGCCCGCGTCTCCGTATTCACCGTATCCGCGGTCGTGAATCACAAGACTCATGTTGGCAAGAAATTGCGCGAGCGCGTGGAAGCCGCGATTGGCAAACTGAATTACCGGCCCAACCTCCTTGCTCGCAGTTTGGCAAAGCAGAAAACCCACACGATCGGCATGATTGTTCCGGATATTGCGAACCCCTTTTTCCCGATGGTGGTGAGGGGCGCGGAAGATGCGGCGCAAAAGCAAGGCTATAACCTCCTGCTGTGCAACAGCGATGACACGCAAGAGAAAGAGGAGAGTGCCTTGGAGTTGTTGCTTTCCAAACGCGTGGACGGGATTCTGCTGACCAAGGCGGTCTGTGACATCAGCCCGCCTCTTCGCCAGATGATACAGGAAATGAAAATCCCCATTGTGCTGGTGATGCGAACCTTCCCCAAGATTTCCAAGGACGCTGTCATCACCGACGATTACAAGGGCGCCTACGAAGCGGTTTGCCAACTTGCGCGGGCGGGAAGAAAGCGAATTGGCTTGATCGGCGGGCCGATGAAGGTAAGCAATGGCAGGGCACGTTGGGAGGGATTTCGCGACGCTTTGAAAGCCAACAGCCTCCCGTACGACCCAGCCCTGATAATTGAAGGGGATTACCGCATTGAATCCGGTTACCGGGGAGGGAATCTTTTGCTGTCTCACCGGCCGGATGGAGTGTATGTTGCGAACTACCTGATGACCGTCGGGCTGCTAAAGGCTGCGGAAGAAATGGGACTGCGCTGCCCCGAGGACTTCGGCCTGGTGAGTTTTGACGACTATCCGTGGCTGGGCATCTTTCATCCCAGGCTCACCACCGTGGAGCTTCCGAAATATCAATTGGGCCAGGAGGCAGTCGACCTGTTGCTGGAGCGCATCGCCGGGAAGGGTGGTCCGGGGGTACTGAAAAAGCTCCTGCCTGAACTACGGATCAGAGAGTCGTGTGGTTTCAAGCAACAAGGAGCACGAGCGGCAGAGCAAAGAGGGGGCTAGGCGCACAAATCCGGCATTTTTGAGATCGCCATTGAAACGCAGCAGTTTTCCTACATTTAAGTCTTCCCTGATTTAAATCGTTTACATAGCACATCGAAGGATCCGCTTAAAGCTGATGTGCCACTCAAACCGCTATTGCATTTGGTCCGCCTGAATACCAGACAGCGCTTGACAAAAGGCCGTTCATGAAATAAAAGCGGTTAGCAAATGAGGCGCGTCCGGGGCAAGGAGCGCTTCTGAGCGGAGATCGAGCC
The DNA here is from genome assembly GCA_049686315.1 of Candidatus Acidiferrum sp. Taxonomy (GTDB): domain Bacteria; phylum Acidobacteriota; class Terriglobia; order Acidiferrales; family UBA7541; genus Acidiferrum. The sequence continues at coordinate 13,250 of JBAVHY010000284.1, forward strand.
GCTGTTATCCGAGAAAATGAAGGACTGGCGAGCGGTGGTGCAATCTTTACCTGCTGGGTGACCTCTTTTAGGGAATGCTCACGCAGATGAAGTTGTAATTTACTGTGAAAACAGGGAGAAGAAGCATGAACGCACCAAATCTCGCACATGGAAATACTCAATTCGCGACGGAGTTCCCCCAAAAGCTCCTGGGTTCGCATCTACTCACCGCTTTTCTGCTGGTGCTCATGTCCGTCGGAGTGGCGCATGCTGGCGTGACAGCCAGCATTTCGGGCGCGGTGACAGACGCGAGCGGGGCGTCGATCGCGGGCGCGACGGTGACGGCAACGAACGTAGAAACAGGCATCGCGTCCGCTCAACAAACCAACAGCCAAGGTTTTTATTCCTTTCAGTCTTTGCCGCTTGGAAAATACACGGTTGAGGTCGAGCAAAAGGGCTTCAAAACTTACCGGCAGACCGGACTTATCTTGGATGTGAATTCCGCATTGGTGGTCGACGTGGCATTGCAAGTGGGGCAGAGCACGGAGAAGATTGAGGTGTCCAGCGCCGCGCTTCACGTGGACACCGCGAACACACAGATGGGTGAAGTGATCGAAGGCAAGCGGATGACGGACGTGCCCCTCGTTACGCGCAGCTTTACTGATTTGCTAGCTCTCCAACCGGGCGTAATTGCGACCGCCTCGGGCATGACCGGGGCTTTTAAGGGGGCTTTTATTTCTGCCGGATTCCCCGCGCCGTTGGTCTCCGGTGACGAAAACGCGGGTGGACAATCGGTGAACGGGATGCGCGAGGCGTCAAACGGCTTCATCCTAAACGGGATCCTTACACAGGAAACAGGCTACGGCGGCGCAGGTGCCGTCCCGAACCTCGATTCCCTCGCTGAGTTCCGAATCTTGACCAACAATTTCGATGCGGAGTACGGCAATTACAGCGGCGGACAGATTAACGTGATCACCAAGTCCGGCACGAATGGTTGGCATGGGAACATCTTTGAATTCTGGCGAAATACGAATCTGGATGCGGCCAACTTCTACAACCAAGGCCGGCGCGGCCCCTATCACCAGAATCAGTTTGGAGGAACATTCGGCGGGCCCGTTATGCGCGACAAGATCTTCTTTTTTGCCGATTACCAGGGGAACAGAAAGTCTGTTGCGCAGACAGAACTCATTAACGGCGCGCCCACAGCAGCCGAGGAACAGGGTGACCTTTCGGGTCTTACCTCATCGCTTCTCGGCTCGACCGTCAACGGTGCTGCGTGGGCGAGCCAGTTATCCCAGCAACTCGGACAAACTGTCGCCGCGGGTGAACCGTACTACACCGCGAACTGCGCATCTTATTCGCAATGCGTGTTTCCCAATGCAAAATTACCGACGACCGCGTTTTCGCCCATTTCTACTAACCTCCTGAAATACATCCTCCCTGCCAACGGAGCCAACGATACATATACGAATAGCTCCCAAAATCAAACTCTGAGCGACAATAAGTTCAGCGGCCGGGTGGACGCGAATACGCGGTTTGGGCTTCTTTTCGGCTACTATTACTTCGACCGCTATGATCGAGTCGACCCTTATTGGGCTGCGAATTCGACTTTGTATCCCGGCTTCAGCGCGGACAACAAGGGGCAAACCCACACCATCGATTTGGGGGATACCAAGACTTTTGGATCCGCCTCAGTCAACGAATTTCGTTTGGGCTACTTCCGGCTGGACGCCAGATTCAACCTGCCGCTTGGTGGCAAAGGTGTCTCACTGAGTAGCTTAGGATTTGCTTCTGGCGTCAATGGCGCCCCCGGCATCTATCCAGCAAATCCCACTGTCGAGGGCATCCCGGAAACCGACTTCAATAACTATGCAATCGGCGTGCCGAGCCGGCCCAACCAATTGCTGGAGAACATCTATCAGGTGTCGGACAATTTTAGCAGGGTGGTCGGGAGGCACACCTTCAAGTTTGGAGGACAATATCACTACGACCAACTCGAGGAAAATCTTTCCAACGTGGCCAACGGCAACTTCTTTTTCGGGACCGCCGTAAACGGGGGCGTCAGCGAAACGGGAAGCGACTTTGTCGATTTTCTTTTAGGCGCTCCAAGTTCCTACATTCAGGGGCAGTCTTATCCTTCGTATGGGCGCAACTTCTATTTTGGCCTTTTCGCGCAGGATAGTTGGCGCATCAAGTCCAATTTGACCTTTAACTACGGAATCCGATATGACGTCAGCGCGCCTTGGCATGAGAAATTCAACGAAATCCAGACGATGATTCCGGGGAAGCAGTCGGTAGTTTTTCCCGGTTCTCCAACTGGCTGGGTCTTCCCCGGGGATCCCGGTGTCCCCAGTACCCTCGCTCCTACTCGCTGGAATAAGTTCGCTCCTCGCCTCGGACTCGCCTATTCCTTCGGCCAGCATGAAGGAGCGTTGGGCAAGATTCTCGGCAAGCCGGGTTCCTCCAGCATTCGCATTGGATGGGGTATGTTCTACACTTCAAATGAAGGTGCCACGGACTTTAATCAAATTGGCGATGCTCCGTTTGGGGACTATACAGGTCAATTCGCTTCAACGTACGCCGCACCTTTCACCACTCGCGCGACTGGCAGTTCCATCACCAACTTCTTCCCTGTGCCTCCGCCTGTGAAGGGTTTCTCGCAACATCATCCGGCGAGTGGTCCGCCTTATGACACTTTGGCCGAGTTTTTC
>JBAVHY010000285.1:0-1560 GCA_049686315.1 Candidatus Acidiferrum sp.
GCAAAGGCCCGCTGCGCGGCGCGCGCATTGAAGCCCGATTCCGCGGCGCCCATGTGCTACAGCGCGACGAAAATGGACTGGAAAAGTGCGTGGCCTGCTTCCTGTGCGCAGCCAATTGTCCGTCGAACTGCATCTATATCGAGGCCGCGGAAAATACCGAGCAGAACCGGGTCAGCGGCGCCGAGCGCTACGCCAAGGTCTACAACATCGATTACAACCGCTGCATTTTCTGCGGATATTGCGTGGAGGCGTGTCCGACGGACGCGATCACACACGGGCATGGATTTGAGCTGGCGACGTTCAACGCTTCCAACCTGATTTACCGCAAGGAGCAAATGCTGGCCCCCCGGCCAGCACACATGGGAGCCAACGTGGTATTCAATCAAGCCGACGTGGACGGGGGGGCGCCAGCACAAATGGTGCCGGGGAGCTAAGCTTCCAGACCAGTTTCGAATTCAACGACACGCCGGTCCCACTGGAGACCGGCGTTCGTGCATGGGGAGTCAAATTCTTGGCCACGGATTCAGGCGGATTGACACAGATAAGTCAACGAAGCTGGGAATGTTTCGCGCTGGAAGCTGAGGGAACGAGGGACTGATGGCCGATTTTCTGCAAACGGTGAAAGAACGGGTCGTGATTTACGACGGCGCGATGGGCACCAATATTCAGAAGCGGAACCCTACCTTGGACGATTACTGGGGCAAGGAGAACTGCAGCGAAGTACTGGTGCTGAGCCGTCCCGACATCATTCGGGACATTCACGCCGACTTCTTTCGAGTCGGCTGCGACATCGTCGAGACCAACACTTTTGGCGGGTCCAGCATCGTGCTCGGAGAATTTGAACTGCGGGACCGGGTGCGCGAGATCAACGTGAAGGCGGCGCAACTGGCGAAGGAAGTCGCGCAGCAGTTCTCCACCAATGACAGGCCGCGATTCGTGGCCGGGTCGCTAGGGCCAACGACAAAACTGCCGTCGCTGGGGCATATTGGGTTCGATGCCATGGTGGAGGCCTATGAAGAGCAGGCCACCGCGCTGATTGAGGGTGGGGTGGATGTACTGCTCATCGAGACGGCGCAAGATCTGCTGCAAGCCAAGCTCGCCGCCATCGGAGTTCTGGAAGCTATGCGGAAGGCGGGCAAACGCCTGCCCGTGACGGTGCAGGTCACGCTGCAGGAATCGGGGACGATGCTGCTAGGCACGGAAATCGGGGCCGCGCTGACCGCGCTCGAACCCTTCGAGGTGGACGCGATCGGTCTGAATTGCGCGACCGGCCCGAAGGAGATGAACGACGCGGTCCGCTATCTTGCCGTGAACTCGAGCAAGGAAGTCTCGGTATTGCCCAATGCCGGCCTGCCGGAGAACGTAGGCGGGAATCCCGTCTACAAGTTGTCCCCGCAAGAACTGGCGGAGTACCACAAGCACTTCGTGCAGGACTACGGGGTTCGCATCGTGGGTGGGTGCTGCGGAACCACGCCCGAACATTTGAAAGCCGTGGTGGACGCGGTTTCGGGGGTCGAACCTGCGAAGCGCGACGTGAAACGCGTGGGCGCGGCATCGAGC
>JBAVHY010000286.1:0-6607 GCA_049686315.1 Candidatus Acidiferrum sp.
CAAGGGCGCCAACGCCATCATCGCCCTGCGCTGCAGCAAGCTCAGCGGACGCTTCCAGGATTTCTGGGAAGGCCGCTCAGAGCGAAAGCAGGTGGCTGCATGACTTCCCTAAATCTGATGTGCGCCCTCCGATGCGCCGACTTCCGTACAGATAGTGCGGGAAGTGAAAGCCAGCTGCACCCTGCCCCAAGCCTGCTTCGTGGTTTTCGTTACGCACGATAACCCTGGCAAACACTTGCGGCAAAATTTCTTTTTTGCGCCGCATACGCAGACGAAACGACCGCGCAGCACTCGACCCCCTTCGTGCCCCGGAGGCGCCTAGGCGGCGGTTCCGTCCACCGGCGGGGTCGAAGAGTTGCGCCTAGTTCTCGGAGTATCCAGATTGAACTGCCGCATTTTGTAAAGGAGGGCTTTATAGCTGATTCCCAACATTTTTGCGGCGTCCTTGCGACACCAACGTGTCTTCTCCAGCGCGTCGGCGATGGCTTCCATTTCCGCCTCATCCTTCAAGCCGCGCACCAGCGCCTTCAAGCCCTGTTCGCGAGGCAAGGCAGTCTCTTCCCTCGGGGAGGTTCTCTGGCGTGTAGCGGACATTTCCACCAACTCGCGCAAGCTGCCCTCGTCGTCCTCCAAAATCACATAACGCTTGACGAAATTTTCCAATTCCCGCAAATTACCCGGCCACGGATAATTGATGGCCGCATCGATAAGGTGCTTCGAGGGCGTTTGCGAGTTCTTGCCGAATTTCTCGCTGTACTTTTCCAGAAAATGGCGGAAGAGCAGAGGTATCTCGGAGGTGCGTTCGCGCAAGGGCGGCACGACGATAGACAACACGTTCAAGCGGTAATACAGATCCTCGCGAAAACGCCCGGTCTTCATCGCTTCGTGCACATCCACGTTCGTTGCCGCAAGGACGCGCACATCGGTCTCCACCAGATGACGCCCACCGAGCCGCGAATACTGGTGGTCCTGCAAAACGTGCAGTAGTTTAGCCTGCAAATGCACGGGCATTTCGGCAATCTCATCGAGGAAGATCGTGCCCTTATTGGCCAGTTCGAATTTTCCGGGTTTGGAGCGCACCGCGCCGGTAAAGGCGCCCTGTTCGAACCCGAACAGCTCCGACTCCAGAAGCTCCCCGGGCAGCGCGGCGCAATTCACCTTTATAAAAGCCTGATTCCTTCTTTTCGAGCGCAGATGAATCATTCTGGCCACGACTTCTTTACCAACGCCGCTTTCCCCGCAAATGAAAACCGGGACATCCACGGGCGCGATCTGCAGAATTTGTTGGCGGATTCGCACCATTTGCGGACTGGCCGCGAGAAAACTGAGATCCTCGGTCACTTGATCACAGTAATCTTTCAGCGCCTGGTTCTCCTGGGTCAACTGCTTCTTCTGCTGGGACTTCAACATCGCCGCGTCGAGTTCGGTCTTCTCAAAAGGCTTTGTCAGGTAGTCATGGGCCCCGAGGCGGATCGCTTCAACGACCGTCCCCACCTCGTTCGAACACGACAGCATAATGACGTTGAGGCTGCGGTCCAGATGCATCAACTCCTGCAGCGTTTCGAGTCCGTTCATTTCCGGCATCAACACATCCAGGATGATGAAATCCGGGCGCTCGCCGAGGTTGATTTTGGAGATCGCTTCTTTCCCGCTGCTCACCGTATCCACGGCGAAACCATCCACTTCCAGCAATGTCTGCAGGTACTTTCGGATGCTTGGTTCGTCATCGACGACCAGGATCTTCTCTTTAACCGCCATCGTTGGTCCCCTTTTTGCTTGCCGAGGTCAGTTCTGATCCATCGGCAGCAGAAATGCAAATGTGCTGCCGCGTTGCGCTTCGCTCTCCACCCAAATCTTCCCGCGATGCGCCTGGATCAAGCGTTTTGCGATCGCCAGCCCAAGGCCCATTCCGGAAGTGTTCTTGTCGACACGCATGAAATCCTCAAAGATCTCTTGGTGGTGCTCCGCCGAAATGCCCGTTCCCGAATCGGTCACGCTCACTTCCGCACTGTTAGGTCGTGGCAAACGGAATCTCCGTCGCTCTTCCGCGGGAGACACCTGAGCCACGCGGCGCTCCCAGAAGTGCGGACGTGCTCGCAGGATCACGGTTCCGCCCTTAGGCGTGTGTTTCAACGCGTTGTCCAGCAAATTGAACGCCACCTGTTGGACTTTCTGATAGTCAAATTTGAACGTCGGTATCGACGGATCCAATTGGATCTCCAGCTTCACTCCCTTGCGCTGGAAGGCTTCCGACCAGCGGCTGGCTATCTCCGCCAGACAATCTCTCAAATCATTCTCGCGCAACTGCAGTACAAGCTTTCCGCTTTCCAGGGCCGAATAATTCAGGAACATCGCCACCAGTCTGACCAACCGTTCACAGCTTTCCTTCGACTCCTCCAGAATGTCCCGCTGTTTTTCCGTCAGCCTTCCTAACGATCCCGTCAGCAGCAGGTCGTAATACCCTTTAATGACTGCCAAGGGGGTTTTCAATTCATGGGCAGCGGATGCGAGAAACACGGTTTTCTGGCGGTTCACTTCCTGCAATTTCAAATAGGCCGCCAACAGGTTTCTGTAAGTGATCTCGCGTTCCTGCAGTAATTCCTGGACCGTCGGTTGGGCAGTCCCGGCAACCTCGTCCACACTCTTTTCCTGGCCGTCAAGTTCGATGGCCAGCCAATCCGACTCACGAATCCATCGCAAGCGAGCGTGGTAGGGCTTTCCAGCGAGTATGCCGCTCAGTGCGATTTCGTTTTGTCCATTGTCCATCTCGATGCGCGGTAAAACGTCCCGGGCATCGACATGAAGGATGTCTCGGAAAGCATTCAAAGTAGCATTCGCCTCAAAACCGAAGCTGACCAAAGATTTCCTGGCTCGCTCGTTCAGGGTCAGAATCTGCCCATCACGATTGGCTAGGATGACCGCATAGTCCAGAGTCTCCAGGAGGGCGCGAACATGCTCGACCGGCACTTCGGCCCTATTGGAGGCGTGACCGCCAGGAGAACTAGACGAAATAAGCCCCATTCATTCAGTCCAATCTCTTGAGTTGTGGAAAATGTTTTCCTGTCTCTCGCCTTGTTCATGTTTCCAGAGCCCCAAGTACCTGTCAATGGTAAATGCGTTTTAATTGCACATTTTGGGAACTCCTCGGGCATAGTTGCGACCCGCCTAAACGTTTGGTCGGGATTGCGGACGATCAATGACTGTAAGTAATTGAAGGGGCAACTTATTAAGCATCAGTGATGGAGCTGTGACTGGCATGCAACCTGCTGGTCATGTACTAGGTCCCACGTACTATGAATGATCTCACACTGAAGCATTTGAACGATGCTCGACGGGCCGACCCGCCCCAATCACGCGTTTCTGCGCGGATTAAGCTCCAGATCCCCGTGTTCCTTCGTGCTACGGACGCCACTGGCGTGGAATTCATTGAATTGACCAAGACGCTGAATATCAGTGCCCGGGGTGCTTGCATTACCTCTACGCACCTGCTTCGCACAAACCAGACCGTGCATCTCACGATTCCTGCGCCATCTGCCTCCAGCTCTAGTTTGGTGCCAAGTGAGACCCCGCCCATCAAAGCGAAGGTGCGCCGTCAGGAAGCTTTGGGGGAGATGAGGACCTTCGGACTGGAATTCCTGCGCCCACTTGAGTAATTGTCTGTCCCGTAGCGAGCAGTTTGCGGGTTGTCGGGCGTCACAGGGTGCTTGTGACGGTGGTCTCATGACATTTCGGCGCTCGTATATCTGCCCACTTTGTAATAGCATACGGAGGTCCCGAAGGCCTCTGAGGTAGGTAGTCCCGAGCTCGTTTCACGGCCTCGATTGGCACTTGGCTTGCTCCCCTTTAGCATAGCCACGTGAGTGCGCCTGCCCCAAACCCCGCGGGGAAGGCAGAATGTAGGAAAACCCGGCCATGCCCAGCCCCGGAGCCCAAGCGGCCCCGCGTTTGTCTATCGAAGATTCCTACCTCGAGCTCCTCGCGGATACCCTCGAAGGAATGGATGTGCATGCGCGAAGCCAATTTCTGCAGCGCTATTTCCGAACCACCACGCACTTGGATTTGCGCGAAAGCCAGAGTTTGCAGCTTTGGGAAGAAATGCTCACGCGGCGCCGCGAACTCACCGAGCAGCTTGGCCGCCCCATTTCTCTAAAGACGGTTCTCATGGACGTTCTCTCTTTAGCTGGAATGATTCACGTCCCGGTGGTTCTCGAGTATGACGAGTACAAGAAACTTGTGGTGAACGCCGTCACGGATCCGCTGACGGGCCTCTACAATCGCCGCCTGTTTGCCGAATCCTTCGACAAAGAACTCAACCGCGCTCGCCGCTACGGTCTCCCTTTAGGAATCGTGATACTTGATCTCCATCGTTTCAAGGAAGTAAATGACAAATATGGCCATCCCCGAGGGGATGACGTACTCCGCGCCGCGGCAACAACATTCCAGAAGGCGTTGCGGACCTCTGACTCTGCTTTCCGAATCGGCGGAGATGAATTTGCCCTGCTTTTGCCGCAGACCGATGCTGCGCAGGCCCTGGCTCTCAGCCGCCGCATCGAGACAGTATTTGCGGAAACCTTGCGCCCATTGCAACTGGCCTTTGCGGTTGCCATGGACCATGGCGTAGCCACGTTTCCTCAGGACGGGGATCAGTCGGATCAGCTGATCCACGTTGCGGATGAGCGGCTATACCGCCTGAAGCATGCCAATCACACGAGCTCGGCGACTGCAGGCTCTCGCTACCCAGCCGAACCAACTCCTCCTCAAGAGGCTTCCGCCACCCCGCCAATTTCCATCACTGCGGGTCGTCCCGCGGAAAAGACATCACCTGAATTTGACGCCGCTTCTTCCGCCGCAGCTCAATCGATCCCCATTCAAACGCCCGCAGAAATTTCGCCTCCTGTTTCATACGCCGTGCAGAGAAAGGCAGAGCGGGTCTCCATGGCAGGTACCAACTCCTATGCGGTCATCGGCGAAAAAGGGTCTCGCCGTGCGCGTGTTCTGGATTTAGGATTTGGGGGAGTAGCGCTCGAACTCGAGCAAGCCGAAGACCTTCCTGAGAGCATCCTCGCTGTTCTGCATGTACCGATTTTGCCGCCAGTACGCGTTTATCTGCGGCCGGTCTGGACTCGACTCACGAAAGAAGGAACCTTCCGAATGGGATGCCATTTCGTCTCCTGAACCGCTACAACCGGCTTTTTCAGTTACTCCTCCCGTCGCTGAAATTCTACCTTCTGCAAGCCATGCTCCCGAATTTTGCATTCTCTCCCATAAGGAGGGCATTAGCTTCGTTTTGCGGTTCCGCGGGTTTGCCTTATAATTGTGGTTTGCCTCGTGACCTAGCGACGCGGCTGTAGTCTCCCGACCCTGTCGGGAGGCCGTGCAGACCGGACACGACAGAATGGAGAAATATGAAACCCGGTATCCATCCCGACTATCACGCCGTGACCGTTCACTGCGCTTGCGGGCATACGTTCCAGACCCGCTCCACCATCAAGGGCGATATGCTGCGCGTTGAAATCTGTTCGAGTTGCCACCCCTTCTTTACCGGCAAGCAGAAACTGGTGGACACCGCCGGCCGCGTGGAGCGCTTCAACAAGAAATACGCCAACGTTCCCGCCGCTGCGGGCAAGAAGTAGCGTCAGGCGCAATTTCGTTTTTTGCTCTAAGCGGACCGGTACTCGGCGGTCCGCTTCTTTTTTTCCCGCTTTTGTTCAATCCACTCCGTGCGTGTAGAATCAGTTCTCAACGTGGCCACACAGTCCCGCATGTTTGATGGCGGTCCCGCTCCGGATGCGGTGGAAACGGCTCCGCCGCGAGTGACCCTGCGCAATGCATTCTCCCATCCGTTTGATTCAGCCATTGCGGCCGCGCGTACCTGCTACTCTTCGCGCCTGATCAATCCGGACGAGATTACCGACAAGCAACGGCTGAACATAGGCGCAGCCACTTTCTATAGCGGACACCACACCGTCTACCAGCACGCGCATTTCGAATTCGGCTTGGAAAATGTCAGCCGCCAGTTTGTCTGGTCCTTTCTCCACGCGCACCCTTTCTATAATTCGGAACAGCAAAGCCAGCGATACGTCCGCATGGAACGTGCGCAGGCCTACGTGCCTCCGGTCTCGCTGTTCTTCGACGAGTTATCGCGGGGCATCTATGAAACCGCCATCGCCCGCGCCTGGTTTTACTATCGCGAACTTTCCGCATTGCTGGTCAACGATACGCGAACGATTCTCAATGACATCTGGCACATCGGCTCGATGTCTCACCCGAAGCGCATTCAGAAAATTGAGCGCTCGGCGGAAAAAAGGGCCATTGAGATTGCGCGCTACGTTCTGCCCGTCGCTGCTTTCACAACGATGGTTCACACCCTGTCCGGCATCGTCCTCCACCGCCTGTGGCGGATGTCTTCCGCATCCGATACGCCCAGCGAAGCTCGCGCCGTGATCAGCGAAATGGTCGCGCTGGTGCGCCAGCAAGATGCGCAATTCTTTGATCGCTTTGGCACTGCTCCTCTGGAAGAGTTGCCTGAATGGAAGGAAATCGCGCCAACCCGGCCGCACGCCGACGCATTCGCGGCTGAATTTGACGCGCAACTTCAGGGCAAGAC
>JBAVHY010000287.1:0-1917 GCA_049686315.1 Candidatus Acidiferrum sp.
GATGAGGACGTAGTCTCCGGTGACCAGGTGCATCACCCGGAGGAAAGCCGCCGCGGGAATATTGCAGGTAAGGCATTGAATAACGCGGGATTTGAGGTCAATCACCATGGCGTCTCCGAAGCTCTTGGCCATGAACGCCACGCGCTGGTTATCGGGAGAGATGTCAGCGCGCTCTCCAAAATGCGTGAGAACTTCGATGTTCGAAGGTAAGTGTTGTAGCGGATCCTCTGGAGACCTTTGGCCCAAAGGCAGCATCAAGCAAGAAGACAGGAGGAGGGCAAGGGTTCGCACCGAGAAATCGTATCATCACGAAGCCGCGGTGCCGCGCGGTTTTCGGATGCGCCACTCAAGAGTCAGGGCGGGTGGCCAAGTTTTTGGCTTTCGATTAGCACTACGACTGAGGGTGCCCCTCGATAAGAGCGAAGGCTCTGTCAAGGGCATAGTTGTCCTGGGCGGTGCGTGAGCACCGCCTGTTTTGTCGTGCCAGAGAAGGTTGAGGACCAAGACTCTGGAAATCTCACGTGAATCACTCACCGGTGGAAGATCGTTCCACCAACCATCGATTCGGCCTAAACCTCGACCATGATTCTGCTATGCGAACATCCCGTCTCTACGGGATGCGAGAGCGCCCAATCAATTCTGCGGTCTAGCTTGCGCCGACCAGGGGCACCCGCGGGCTGCTCTCGATGTGCACGATCTCTGGATACGCTGTCTGGGTACGCAGCATCCAGTAGAGTCGTACGGCCAACTTGCGCGCCGCTGCCACTTTCGCCACTCCTTTGGCTTTCTGATGGCAACGATGCAAATATTGCTTCCGCATGCCGGGATCGAACCGCACTGCAATCTGCGCCGCTTCCACCAGCAGCGAGCGCAGCATGCAATTGCCTTGCTTGCTGATCCCGCCCGTTCGCCGACGTTCTCCCGAACTGTTCTCCTGTGGGATCAACCCCAGATAACTGGCTATCTGCTTGCCCCGCGGAAAGCGGCTCACATCGCCGATCGTAAGCACGTACGCCAGCGCCGTGTTCGGCCCCACCCCGGGTTGCGTCATCAGCAGCCGGGCCTGCGGATTCTCTTCTGCCGCCTGTTGCACCGCGCCGTCGAGTTGGCCGACCTGCTGGTTTAACATCGCCAGCAGTCCCAGCAAATCTTCCCGCCGGCACCCCGCCCACGGTTTTAACGGCAGCTCGCGCAACATCTTCTGTCCGGCTTGGCTCCACAGCTTGTGCTTCCGTTGCACTCCCTTATTCATGGCAAGGTGTTGCAGTTCGTTTTTCACCCGGCTGCGGATCTCCACCAGTTTGTGCCGATGCAAGACCAGCTGCCGCAAGTCCCGCTGCTCGCGGTCCGGCGTCCACAACCGTGGAAAACGGCCCTCCCGCAGTAGCCGCAATATGTGCGCTGCGTCCCGCTTGTCCGTCTTCTGCTTGCGCACATAGCTGGCCCGGATCTGTGCCGCATCCCCCACCCAGATCGTGTGCCCCAGATCCTCGACCATTTCGATGAACCACTGACTGTTGCCCGTGGCCTCCATGCCGATCAGCACCGGCCCCGCTAGTTGCCCATAGAACTGCTGGGCATCCCCGCTGGCATGCACCAGCTTGGCCTCCCCGCAATCCCCAGTTTCGCTGTCCACCCAACTCACTTGTTGCCAGCTGGGATGGAAATCACATCCTAGAATCATCATCTGCGAAGGCTCCTTTCTTCCCAGCGTCTTTGTCCTCAAACATAAGACTACCGGGTCGAATCCAGCCTTCGCTCTTATCCCATCAATCCTTGCGTTGTTTGCAAGGGTGGGAACCTCGGACCTGTACGCTGCTACGGTCTCTTGATTTGAAGGCGAGTCTTTGCTTCCCACCCTTTCGCACAAAACGCGAAAGGATGGGGCACCCTCGGACGTCTATCCACAAAACAATA
>JBAVHY010000288.1:0-10068 GCA_049686315.1 Candidatus Acidiferrum sp.
GGCGATGGCCGTGAGCGGTTGGCGAATTTCATGGGCAATGGCGGCGGAAAGCCGGCCGACGGCGGCCATGCGCTCCTTGGTGGCCACTTCCTGCTCCAGGTGCCGGAGTTCCGTTAGGTCCTGGAAATTGAAGACGTAACCGCTGCGGACGGCATCGCGTGTACGCAGGGGCGAGACCGAGATCCCCAGAATGCGACGCTGGCCACCGGGAATGCGCACCTCGATTTCCCGGCGAAGCGCAAGGCGTTCGGGTAGTGCGGACATATCCTCGAGCCAGAAATCCGGACTCACCTCGCGCAAATCGCGGGCGCGCAAATCGTTAAAGGAGCGCCCGAGAATCTCCTCCCCCATGCGATTCAAGAGAATCACGCGGCCCTCCATATCGGTCGTGACCAATCCGCCGCGCATGGAATGGATGATATCCGCGGTGAAATCCTGCAGCTCCTGCAACTCTTCCCTTTTCTGCTCCAGTTCCGAACTCTTCTTTCGCAGGGATGCGGCCAGCAGGCTCGCGAGATACGCAACGGCAAGAAAACCAAAGGTGTTACTGAGAAACCAGAGCCGGCTATTCTCGAAGGTGGGAGCGGCAAGGGATGTCCTGGGAACCTTGCCGCTAAACACCAGCGCGGCGGTCAAAGCGAGAGAGGAAAGGCAGAACAGCGCGGTGAGGAAGGCAATCTGCCGGGAGAATAAGATGCTGGCCACGATGATAACCAGGAGATAGAGGGAGGTGAAGTTGCTGTCCTGTAAGCCCGTGGCGTAAACGATCGCGGTAATCATCCCCACGTCGCAGGAAACCTGCAGGGCACCCAGCCAGGAGGCCGAAGGGAGCAGGCGCACCAGGATGAGGTGAAGAATGCCCAGAGTAATCCACAGAATGATGATGGGAAGAAAATAGCGGGTGGTGCCCGTGGGGGGAGAGTACTGCGGCCAGACCACGCCCACGCCCAGGATCAGAGCAATCATGAGCAGGCGCACTTTCGTGAGCCACTCGAGCCAATCGCGGCGCGTCAGTGTTTGTTCCATGGATTGGAAGCGGGGAATAGCGCCCTCTTCCCTCCCCCAAGACCTATCTTAAACAGAAAAGGGAGGACAGGTGGTGTTTGCCTGCCCTCCCTTTCCCAAGAAGAACTACTCCGATTAGTGTCCGCTCAGCTTTCCGATGAGCGTGAACAGAGGCAAATACATGGAGATGACCACGCCTCCAACCACAAGACCGAGGAAAAGGATCATGATGGGTTCCAGGGCAGTGAGCAAATCTTTCACCGCCGCATCTACTTCGTCCTCGTAGAAGTCTGCAATCTTTTGCAACATCGCGTCCATCGCACCGGTCTGCTCGCCGACAGCGATCATCTGGGTGACCATGCCCGGAAATACTTCGGACTCCTTGAGGGGTTCGGTCAGCGACTTGCCTTCTTCCAAGGACTTACGGACATTGTTCAGGGCTCTCTCGATAACGGCATTACCGGAAGTCTTGGCAGTGATGTCCAAAGCCTCGAGGATGGGGACGCCGCTCGATATGAGCGTGCCGAGGGTGCGGGTGAAGCGCGCGGTCGCGATCTTGCGCATCAATATGCCGATCACCGGTAGTTTGAGGAGAATGGAATCAAGCACAAACCTGCCGCCTGGAGTGCCATGCCAAATTTTAATTCCAAAGATGGCCGCGACGATGCCGACAACAATCAAAAGCCCAAAGATGCTGCCGACAAAGTTGCTCATTCCAATCACGATTTTGGTGGGGAGGGGAAGGTCAACATTCATGCTTGCAAAGAGGGTGGAAAAAATTGGGACAACCTTCCACAAAAGCAAGATGATCACGCCTGCGGCAATGCTCAACACGCCGATGGGGTAGATCGACGCGGACTTAACCGCGGCCTTGAGCTTGACGTTCTTTTCGATGTAGGTGGAGAGACGCTGAAGAATGGTGTCCAAAATACCGCCGGTCTCACCGGCTTCCACCATGTTCGAGTAGAGGGGATCAAAAACCTTGGGATACTGCTTCATGGCCGCCGAGAGCGTGCTGCCACCTTCGACCGCGCTGCGCGTGCCGGTAAGGACCTTTTGGAAGGTCTTGTTGTCCTGCTGGCTGGCAAGAATCTCCAGGCACTGCACAAGCGGCAACCCGGCATCAATCATGACGGAGAACTGGCGCGTGAAGATAGCGAGTTCTTTGGGTTTTACGCCGCCGCCGAAGGTGGGTAGATTAAATTCCTTGCCCTTTTCGGACACACGAGTGGGAGTAATTTGCTGGCGGCGCAGCAGGCTCTGCAGCTCCGTCTTGCTGGTGGCGTTCATCTCTCCGGCAACCGAAGCGCCAGCGCGATTGGTTCCCTTATATGTAAAGACCGGCATGGTGTTTCCTCCTCAGCGGTCGAAAACTTTTTTCCGAACTTCCGTAGTTCCGCCCGAATCCTTGTTGTGCCGAACCCTAGTGCCGCGCACTTACCGTTGACCGGCCTCCCGGCGATTTGCCCGCACTCGGCGTACTGGCCACGCCACGATTGATCATGTCCTGCAATTCATCTGGGTTCGAGGAACGGGACAACGCCATGTCCAGAGTGACGAGCTTGGCAAAATAGGCGTTGGCGAGTCCCTGATTGAATGTCTGCATACCCGTCTGGCCCGTGCCGGTCTGCATCGCAGAATAGATTTGGTGAATTTTGTCTTCGCGGACAAGATTGCGGATCGCCGGGGTTGGAATGAGCACCTCCATGACCATGACCCGGCCTCGACCGTCGGCGCGAGGAAGCAGGGCCTGACAAAGGATGCCCTCAAGGACCATGGAGAGCTGGGCGCGAATCTGGGGCTGCTGGTGCGAGGGGAAAACATCGATAATACGGTTAATCGTGGAAGCAGCCGAATTGGTGTGCAAGGTGGCGAAGGTCAAGTGACCGGTCTCGGCGATACGCAGAGCGGATTCAATGGTCTCCAGGTCGCGCATTTCACCGATGAGAACGACGTCCGGATCTTCACGCAGAGCGGCGCGCAGGGAGTTGGCAAACGAGTGGGTGTCCGAATGCACTTCGCGTTGGTTGACCAGGCACTTCTTGTGGTTGTGCAGGAACTCGATAGGGTCTTCGATGGTGATCATGTGCTCTTCGCGCTCGGCGTTGATCTTGTCGAGCATGGCCGCCAGGGTGGTCGATTTCCCCGAGCCGGTTGGACCCGTGACGAGCACCAGGCCGCGGGGCTTGTCGCAAAGAAGTTTGGCCACCGCGGGAAGGCCCAAGGCGTCGAAGCCCTTGATTTCCCAAGGAATGGTACGAAAAACCGCGCCCACAGCGCCGCGCTGATTAAACACGTTGCCGCGGAAACGCGCCAGGTTCTTCAAGCCAAAGGAGAAATCCAGTTCGAGGTTCTCTTCGAATCGGTGCTTCTGGGCGTCCGTAAGGACGCTATAAGCGAGCGATTTGGTATCTGCGGCGTTCAGTGGGGGCATATCGAGGGGACGCAAGCGCCCGTGCACCCGGACACGGGGCGAGCTGTTGGTGGTGATGTGCAGGTCGCTGCCGCCCATCTCGATCATCTTTTTGAGAAGTTCGCTGAGAGTTATGCCCGCCATGGTTGCCTCTTCCCTATTCTATAAAACCGTTTCGCGAATCACTTCTTCCAAGGTCGTCTGTCCGAGAGCCGACTTGATGAGGCCGCTGCGGCGTAAGGTAATCATGCCCAGTTCGATGGCTTTCTTTTTGAGTTCCAACGCGGAAGCGCCGACGAGGATAAGTTCACGCAGTTCGTCGTTGATTTCCATAACCTCGTAGAGTCCGGTGCGGCCCTTGTAGCCACGCTTGCCGCAGGTGGAGCAACCTTTGCCGTGGTAAGTCTTGGTGGTCTTGGCCTCTTCCGGGGAATAGCCTGCGTCGATCAGGGCCTGCTGCGGAATCTCCAATTCTTCCTTGCAGTTGGCGCAGATGCGGCGAACGAGGCGCTGCGCACAAATCAGGTTCACGGAAGTGGCAACGAGGAAAGGCTCGATGCCCATGTTCATCAAACGGCTGATAGTCGAAGGCGCGTCGTTGGTGTGGAGTGTCGAAAGGACCAAGTGTCCGGTGAGCGCAGCCTTGACGGCAATTTCGGCGGTTTCGAAATCTCGAATCTCGCCGACGAGAATGATGTTGGGATCCTGGCGAAGGAAGGCGCGCAGAGCGGCAGCGAAGTTCAGGCCGATCTGATCCTTCATCTGGACCTGGTTGATCCCCTGCAACTGAAATTCGACAGGGTCCTCCGCGGTCATAATATTGGTATCGACCTGATTCAAGCGCGAGACCGAGGAATACAACGTATTGGTCTTTCCGGAGCCGGTTGGACCGGTAACCAGGACCATGCCGTAGGGCCGCAGAATATTGCGCTCGAATTTCTTTAACGACTCGGGCTCGAAGCCAAGCTTGGTCATGTCCAGGCGGAGGTTTTCCTTGTCCAGCAGACGAAGGACGATTTTTTCGCCGTAAAGGGTAGGAACCGAAGAAACGCGAAAGTCCAATTCCTTCTTCTTGCCCTCGGCCTTGTACTTGATCATGATGCGACCGTCCTGGGGGAGGCGCTTTTCGGCAATGTCCAGCTTGGCCATGATCTTCAATCGGCTGGTCATAGCGTCTCTAAGTTTCAAGGGCGGACTCATCACCGTCTGCAGCACACCGTCGACTCGGAAGCGGACGCGCATTTCGTTTTCGTAGGGTTCGACGTGAATATCGCTGGCGCCGCGTTTCACGGAATCCGTCAGGATCAGGTTCACAAGCTTGATGATAGGAGCTTCTTCGGCGGCCCTCTCCAGGGTGGCCGCATCCAGTTCTTGCTCCTCGGCAGCCAATTCCAGTTCCTGGTCTTCCTCGACCAGGTCCTTCATCAGGGAACTCAGTTCTTCGTGGCTCGACGCACTGCCTCCGTAAAATCGGCCGATAGCCTCCGCAATGGCGGATTCCGACGCGACCACCGGCTCCACATTGAAGCCGGTCATGAACTTAATGTCGTCCATGGCAAAGACGTTGGTGGGATCGGTCATGGCAATGGTCAGGACCGAGCCGACACGCGAGAGCGGGATCACCTGGTAGCGCAATGCGGTGTCCTGAGGGATCAGCTTGATAACAATCGGATCTATCTCGTAATACTTGAGGTTGATGGAAGGAACACCATACTGGCGGGAGAGCACACCCGTAATGTCATCGTCGGTGATGAAGCCCATCTTGGTCAGGCAGCTTCCCAGCTTGCCTCCGTTGGAACGCTGAAACTCGAGCGCCTTCTCCAACTGGTCCTGCGTGATAAGGCTTTCCTTCAGTAAGATTTCGCCCAAACGAACAGACATCCGAAGTACTCCCTAGACGTAATGCACCTACCGCCAAACATAACAAAGGGAGTGAGGCAGTGGCGTTCGAATTTGAACCATAGTTGTGAATTCGCTAATACCTGTACTGCAGAGCAGGTCTGGAGCCCGCGGCCAGTGTCTATTTCTTGACTTGCCGAGACGGCGTAGCTATCTTGCGAAAGAGATGTCTGCCACCCGTATTTTGCCGAGTGAAGCGCGTTTCCGCAACCGGTCCGCGAAATCCCCGCGAGAGCGTATCGCAACGGCCACGACCGTACCTGAACTGCCTATCTTCTATGATGCACTGCTCCGCGCTTACGGCCCGCAGGGGTGGTGGCCAGGGCGCACGCGGTTTGAAGTTATCGTCGGCGCCATACTGACGCAGAACACAAGTTGGTCGAACGTGGAACGCGCGATAGCGGAATTGCGCCGGGCAGAGCTTCTTTCAGCAGACGCCATCGAGCGCGTTCCCTTGGCGCGACTTTCGAGGTTAATTCGTTCTTCGGGATATTTCCGGCAGAAGGCGCGCAAACTGAAAGCGTTTGTTCAATATCTTCGAGAACAGTATCAGGGCTCACTCGACAAACTGTTTGCCACACCCACGACGGAGCTGCGCGAAGAACTCCTCGCGGTTCACGGAATCGGTCCGGAGACAGC
Organism: Candidatus Acidiferrum sp.; assembly: GCA_049686315.1. Taxonomy (GTDB): domain Bacteria; phylum Acidobacteriota; class Terriglobia; order Acidiferrales; family UBA7541; genus Acidiferrum. The sequence goes on from JBAVHY010000288.1 coordinate 5,957, forward strand.
CGATTCGATTTTACTGTACGCTGGCAATCATCCGGTGTTTGTGGTGGACGCCTACACGCGACGGATCCTGGAGCGCCACGGGCTAGCGCAAGGGAAGGAGTCCTATAACGAGATTCGCAGGCTGTTCGAACAGAGCCTGCCTGCAAATGCCGCCCTGTTCAACGAGTACCACGCCCTGATCGTGCACGCGGGAAAGCATTTTTGCCGAAAAGGTGAAGCGGACTGCGCGCATTGCGCGTTACAGCCATTCCTGCCAGCAACCGCGGTGGTGGATAGATGAGCCCGGCCACGACAAAGACGCGCACGCGGCTGGTGATCGGCGGAGTGCTGCTCACGCTTTTGCTCGCGGCGGTGTTCACGCTGGGCTCGTTGGACCTGCCCTTTGAACCGAGCAGCGCGCGCCAGATGATCCCTCTTTTCGCGGTGTCCTGCTTTATCATCGCCGCCCTGCTCGTCTTTGGGTTGATCTTCATACGGAGCTTCGTCAGGCTGCAGATAGAGCGCAGCAAAGCGCAACTCGGCGCGCGCTTCAAGACCAAGATGCTTCTCGGAGCCATGGCGGTGTCGCTGTTGCCCGTGATCTTCATGTTCTTCGTGAGCTATTCTCTGCTGAACCGCACGCTGGGGCGGTGGTTCCCACGTCCGCTGGAAATCGCCTCGGAAGAAACGCAGAAGCTGTTGAATGAGCTGGGTCGCAGCACGCTGCCTCGTTTGCATATGCTCGGTTATCAAGCGGCTCTGCATGCGGATGAAACTCCTGAAGCATTCCTGCAGCATTCGCTCAACCTTGGGCTCGATGCGGTGTGGCTGCTTGATGCAAACGGGAAATTCGTGAAGGGAGGAGTCATTTGCGGCGACCAGCCGGAAGACCGCTCCGCGGAAATCTGCGTTGTAAGCGGCGTGCAAGGTTCGATGCAGCTCACCTTGCCCAGCGGGGTGGATATCTGGCAGGCCAATGGCAAAAGCTATTTTGCGGCCCGGGCCGCGATGGACCGGCCGGGTCAAGAGAGGGAAACACTGGTTGTTGGCTATCGTACCAGCCCGGACTTCCTGCAGCGCTGGGCCACGATACAAACACAGACGCTGGAATACGAAAACGTGAAACAGAACCTGCGGGCTCTGAAGCGCCAAATGCTTTTGATTCTTTTCTTTTTCACCATTCTAGTGCTCTCCGCGGCAACCTGGGTGGCACTGTTCCTGGCCAAGCAAGTGACCGTGCCGATTCAGGCTCTCGCCGAGGGAACACGGGAAGTGTCTTCGGGCAACTTCGATTACCAAGTTCCGGAGCAGGCACAGGACGAACTCGGCGTGCTTGTGCGCTCCTTCAATTCGATGACCACGCAGTTGCGAGACAACCGCGCGCAGATCGATGAATTTACACGCAATCTGCAGCAGGCGGTACAGGAATTGGAACGCCGGCGCCAACTAATGGAGACAGTCCTGGAAAACATTCCGGCGGGCGTGATCTATATGGACGCCAACGGCGGCATACAGCGGACCAACAAGGCACTGGAGAGCATGTTCCCCGTCGCGCCATCAGAGCCTGGTTCGCTGGAAGCACTGGTGGGCATCGAAGCGCACCGCACGTTACAGCAACTGATGCGGCGAGCGTTGCGGATGGGAGTGGTCTCGAGGGAAATTGAGGTAGTGGTGAGCGACCGTGTGCTGCACTTGGCAGTGACGGTAAGTTCACTCGGCCCTCGGCGAGCGAACACGGGCTACGTTCTGGTGTTCGATGACCTCACCGAAGTGCTACGGGCGCAAAAATCGGCGGCGTGGCAGGAAGTGGCTCGGCGAATTGCCCACGAGATCAAGAACCCGCTCACGCCGATCCAGCTATCGGCGCAACGCATCTTGCACTACTTGGAGCGCCGAACGGGAGAAAGCAACTCTCCCAAGGATCCCGAACTCGTTCGCATTGCCCAGGAATGCGCCGGGCTTATTGTGCGGGAGGTTGCCACGCTCTCGGCGCTCGTCAATGAGTTTTCACAGTTTGTGCGCTTCCCCGCTGCCAAGCTGCAACCCACGGACGCAAACACTGCCGTTCACGAAGCCGTGGAGGTTTTCTCCGGGCGGCTGGATGGCATTCAGTTGAAAACATCTCTCGAAGAAAACCTTCCTTCCATTCGAGCGGACGGGCCACTGCTTCGCAGCGTGATTATCAACCTGATAGACAATGCCGCCGAAGCCTTGGAAGATGCCACCAAACGCGAAATTACGGTGGCGACGCACTTGCGCCCGGAATCTGACACGATCGAAATTGCCGTTGCCGATACCGGACAGGGAATATCACCAGAGGATAAGGACAAGCTCTTTCTGCCGCATTTTTCCACCAAAGACAGGGGCACTGGACTGGGTCTGGCGATCGCCGCGCGCATCATTTCCGAACATGGTGGTTCGCTGCGCGTGGAAGACAACCGTCCCGTCGGTTCGCGCTTTCTGATTGAGTTGCCCATCGCGGAATTGTCCGCCACCGCTGGGACCGAGCGGACGGGAGCGGACGGCGATCGATGACCTTGCATCCCAAGATCCTGATTGTCGATGACGAGGAAGGCATCCGGGAGTCCCTTGCTTCCATCCTTCGGGACGAACGTTACACGGTGGATGCAGTTGGCTCCGCCGAAGAAGCCCTCGCACTCATCGCCAAAAACGAATTTCAGGTTGTCCTACTGGACATCTGGCTGCCGGGGATCGACGGCATGGAAGCGCTCGGGCGCATCCAAGGTCTGCCGCGCGCGCCGGCCGTGATCATGATTTCCGGCCACGGCAGCATCGAAACCGCGGTTCGCGCCACCAAGCTAGGCGCGTTTGACTTCATCGAAAAGCCGCTTTCGCTGGAAAAAATTATCGTGCTGGTGCGCAATGCGTTGCAGCAGCAGCGACTGGTAGACGAGAACCAAACGCTGCGAAGCGAACTGGTTCACAAGTATCAGGTGATCGGCGACAGTGTGCCGATGAAGGCGCTGCGGCAACAGATTGCCGTGACCGCGCCGACCAATGGCCGCGTGCTCATCTACGGAGAGAGCGGCACCGGAAAAGAACTTGTGGCGCGGGCGCTGCATGCGAACAGCCTGCGAAATAAGGGCCCTTTCGTGGAAGTCAGTTGCGCCGCGATTCCCGAGGAACTGATCGAGTCCGAGCTATTTGGCCACGTGAAGGGCAGTTTCAGCGGGGCCACCGACGACAAGATTGGAAAATTTCAAAAGGCCGATGGCGGCACGCTGTTCCTCGATGAAGTTGCCGATATGAGCCACCGTACGCAGTCCAAAGTCCTACGTGTACTCGAAGAGCAACGCATCGAGCCCATCGGCTCCAACCAGACTTTTCGGGTGGATGTGCGAGTAATCGCCGCCACGAACAAGATTCTGGAGCAGGAGATCGCCCGCGGCGCCTTTCGCCAGGATCTCTTTTACCGCTTGAACGTGATTCCCTTCCTCGTGCCCCCCCTGCGGGAGCGCAAGGAAGACATCCCGGTGCTGGCGCGCTACTTTTTAACGGAGTTCAGCGCGGAATACGGAAAGAAAACGCGAGAGTTGAGCGAGGGGGCCCTGGAGGTGCTGATGCGGTATCCGTGGCCAGGTAATGTACGGGAACTGAAGAATCTGGTGGAGCGTCTGGTTATTGTTTGCCCGCAGGCGCGGATTGAGCCGCACCATCTTCCTCCCGAGCTTTTCCGTGGCGTCGCGGAGAGCCCGCAGCATCCTTACTCGACGCTCCACGAAGCGCGGAGTGCGTATGAACGCGAGTTCATCTTACGTAAGTTGCAGGAGCACCGGTGGAACATGACGCAGACGGCGTCTGCACTGGGACTGGAGCGGTCGCATCTGTATCGGAAGATGAAGTCGCTCGGGATTGCCGCGCCAGAGTGACACCACCGCATGCTTCCCGCACGCGCTGGGAAGGCGGACTCACTATCCGTTCTCTTGTAGGGGTCCAGCACTGCTGGACCCCAGCCCAGCAAAGTCTACAGTGCTTGAATGGGATCCCGGAGCAGACCGTGCAAACCTGAAAGAACGTATTGCAGATGCGGCGAATTGGAAAGGTTTTACGACGCAAAAAGGAACGCATCGAAAAGCGTGGCACGGTATGACACAATTTCGCGTTTGAAATGA
>JBAVHY010000289.1:0-1917 GCA_049686315.1 Candidatus Acidiferrum sp.
GACGAAGAGTTGTTCGAGGGTGCCGCGCTCCTTTTCGCGCACGATGGAAAAGGCGGTCAGGAAGGTGGTGACATTCAAGAGCAGAATGGCGGTCAGTCCGGGAAGGAAAAAGTTGGGAGAGCGCGAATCGGGATTGAAGAGAATTTTGGGGCGCATGTCCACGGCAAACGAGGAATCGCTGGCGAGCACGCGGCGCAAGGATTCATCAAGGCCGATGGCGGTGGAAACGTTGATGGCCTGGCCGGCAACGGAAGAATCGGAGCCGTCAATGACAACGAGAACCTGGGCGGGCATCTGATGGAGAAGTTTATCGGAATAGTCGACGGGGATCTTGATGCCCACGCGGCATTGGCCGGAGATGATGGCATCGTTCAAGTCACGATCATTGTTGACGTAGCGGATGATGTGATAGGTGTCGGAATTCTTGAAGCGGTCCAGAAGCTCGCGGCTTTCGCGGCGGCCGTCGGCGTTATAGACGACGGTGTGGATCTGGCGAATGTTGGTGTCAATGCCGTAGCCGAGGACGATCATCTGTAGGACGGGAATGATGAGGGAGAAAAAGAGGGTGGCGAAGTCTCGCCGGACGTGGAGCGCTTCCTTGTAAAACACGGCGCCGAAGCCGCGGAAGGGATTAAGCACGGGGAGCCTCCTGCAAAGCCTGGTGTTTGTAGGTGAGCTCGACGAAAACGTCTTCGAGCGTGGGAGCGAGAGGGCGAATCTCGGCGACAACGACATCGTTTTTCAGGAGCTGAGCGCGGAGTTGATCAAGGTCCAGGTGATCGTCGATGAGGGCGTGAACGGACTGGCCGAAAATCGTGGCGCTGCGGATGCCGGGGATAGTGCGCGCGGCGCGGAGGGCGCGAGTGACTTGCGGGGCGGTGATTTCCACGCGATAGGTTCCCTGGGGCCGGACATCAGGAAGCTCGCGGAGAGCATCGGGCGTACCGTCGGCGATGACCTTGCCGAAATAGATGTAGGCGACGTGGCTGCAGCGTTCGGCCTCGTCCATGTAGTGCGTGGTGACAAAAAACGTGATGCCGTGGGCGGAGAGCTCGAAGAGAAGATCCCAGAGCTGGCGGCGCGCTACAGGATCGATGCCCGCGGTGGGCTCATCCAGGAATATCAAAGTGGGCTCGTGGAGCATGGCGCAGCCGAGGGCGAGGCGCTGCTTCCACCCGCCGGAGAGTTGCGCGGCGAGACGGTTGAGATAAGGGCTGAGACCGTTGAGCTGGACGATTTCATCCATGCGCTTGCGGAGGCGCTCCGGGGAAAGGCCGTAGATGCGGCCGTAGAAAGTAAGATTTTCGGTTACGGTGAGATCGGTGTAGAGACTGAAGTTCTGCGACATGTAGCCGATATTTTCGCGGACGCCCTCGGGATCCTTGCGAACGTCAATGCCCTGGACTGCGGCATCTCCGGAAGAGAGAGGGAGAAGGCCGGTGAGCATTTTGATGACAGTGGTCTTACCGCTGCCGTTGGGGCCGAGGAAGCCGAAGATCTCGCCCTTTTCGACGCGGAAGCTAACATCGTTGACGGCGGTGAGAGCGCCGAAGCGACGCACCAGGTGGGTTGCGAGAATCGCGGGTTGACCGGAAGAAGGCATGGTTTTAGCTATTGGGAGAGAGTTTGACGTCCGCGGCCATGCCGGAGAGGACGCGGTGCGAAGAGTCGTCGATGCGGACTTTCACGCCGAAAACCTGGTGCACGCGTTCCTCGCGCGTCTGAACGTTGCGGGGAAGAAATTCCGCCTGCTGGTTAATTTGTTCGATGACACCGTTGAAGACCTGGTTGGGGAAAGAGTCCACGCGGATCTCCGCTTTTTGCCCGAGATGCACGTGGCCAATTTCGGTTTCCGGGATATAGATGCGGACATAAATCTGATCGCGCTCGAGCAGCGTGGCGACAGGGGTGTTAGGT
>JBAVHY010000290.1:0-6553 GCA_049686315.1 Candidatus Acidiferrum sp.
CTCTTACGCGATGGCGCCTTCTTCTCCTACGATTCCCTCATCATCGCCACCGGCTCCGAAACCTCCTACTACGGCAAAAATCAGTGGCGCGACGTCGCTCCCAGTCTCAAGACCGTTGAGGAAGCCACCGCCATTCGCCACAAACTCCTCTATGCCTTCGAACGCGCCGAGCGCGCCGCCACGGAAACGGAAGCCCGCGCCTGGCTGACCTTCGTCATCGTCGGCGCGGGCGCCACCGGCCTCGAACTTGCCGGCGCGCTTGCCGAAATTGCGCGCGAAACCCTGCGCCACGATTTCCGTCACATTCGCCCCGAGGAGGCTCGCATCATTTTGCTCGAGGGGGGTCCTCGCGTCCTCGGCGCTTTTCCGGAGGATCTCTCGGTCAAAGCCGAGAAGCTTGTCACCCGCCTCGGAGTCGAAGTTCGCAAGAACTCTTTCGTCACCGACATTGATTCTGATGGCGTCAACTACAAACATGGCGACACCACCGGCAGGCTGGGCGCCAAGACCATCCTCTGGACCGGCGGCGTGGACGCCACCGATTTCGGCCGTCGCCTCGCTGAGCGCACCCATGCCGACACCGATCGCGCTGGTAGGATCAAGGTTCTTCCCGATCTCTCTATCCCCAATCTCCCGGACATCTTCGTCGTTGGTGATCTCGCCTACGTCCTCAATGAAGAAGGGAAGCCCCTCCCCGGTGTTGCGCAACCCGCCATTCAGGAAGGCCGCTACGCCGCCAAGGTTATACTTGCTCGTCTCACCGGGAAGCCAAAACTCCCGCCCTTCCGCTATTTCAATAAGGGCGACATGGCGGTCATCGGTCGCGCCGCCGCCGTCGCCAACATCTTCGGCCTGCACATTTCCGGGTTTCTCGCCTGGGTCACCTGGCTCTTCATCCACCTCATGTACATTGTTCAATTCCAAAGTCGGGTCCAGGTCTTCATCCAGTGGGGTTTCGAATATCTTACCTTCAGCCGCGGCGCCCGCCTTATCACCGGCTCCGCTGTCGACGACACCCTCGACCAGTCCCCCACAATGCATTCCTCGCGCCGCGACCAATAACCTTAGACTGCGGCAACTTATTGCCGCTTTCACGGTTGTCACTAAACCCCCAACTCCCGCCAGCACCCCTCGCTTTGTAGGGCCGGCATCCTGCCGCCTCTTGGGTTCCTCTTTTAGGGGTGCAGCACTACTGCGCCCCATGTCCGCTGATGCATCAATCTCACGAACCTCTTCCGCCTTCCTCCGTTCCATTAACGTAGCTTCTCCCGTAAATCCTCTCCCATCGAATCCCTGCGCTGTTACGTTCTTCTCATGGTCTGGAATGTACCCAATCGCTTAACTCCAGCCATCTAATTTTTTGACTGCCCTGGCGCGCTCTGCAGCTGCGTGTCCGTGCCTCCGGCCAGTGATCGCGCGACCCTTCTGGTCAATCTTCATTTTCGTATTCGAGATAGGAGCAACACAGAAATGAGCGAAGCAACTAGACAAGTTCCAGTAAGAGATACCTCTTCGAAGCCACAATCCTTTACCGCGAAAGCGTACGCGGCTCACAGCGCATCTTCACCTCTCGCTTCATTCACCGTCCCGCGCCGCTCTCCGCGCCCCCAAGACGTCCAGATCGAAATTCTTTTCTGCGGCGTCTGCCATTCCGATCTGCACCAGGTCCGCAATGAGTGGCAAAGCGTTATGCCCACTGTCTATCCGGTCGTTCCGGGTCACGAAATCGTTGGTCGCGTGGTCAAGGTCGGCAGCGCCGTCAAAAAATTCAAAGAGGGCGACATCGCGGCAGTTGGTTGTTTGGTGGATTCTTGCCGCGCGTGCGCCAATTGCCTCGATGGCGATGAAGTGTTTTGCGAAAACGGGATGACCCTGACATACAACAGCGAGGACAAAATTCTAGGCGGCGTTACCTACGGCGGCTATTCCGACAGCATCGTGGTTGACGAGTATTTCGCCTTGCGCGTCTCTCCCAAACTCGATCTCGCTGGCGCTGCGCCTCTCCTCTGCGCTGGCATCACCACTTATTCTCCTCTTCGCCACTGGAACGTCAGCAAAGGACAAAAGGTCGGCATCGTCGGTCTCGGCGGTTTGGGCCACATGGGCGTGAAGTTTGCCCATGCCTTCGGCGCGCAGGTCGTGCTCTTCACTACGTCACCCAACAAAACAACAGACGCCAAGCGCCTCGGCGCCGACGAAGTCGTCATCTCCAAGAACGCAGACGAAATGCAGAAGCACGCCAACAGTTTCGATTTCATCCTCGACGCCGTCTCCGCCGATCATGACCTTAACGCCTACCTCTCGCTCCTCAAGCGCAATGGCACCCTGACGCTCGTCGGTGCTCCCGAGAAACCCTTGCCGGTGAACGCCTTCAATCTGTTGTTTGGACGTCATCGCCTCGCCGGTTCCGCCATCGGCGGCCTCCGCGAAACGCAGGAGATGCTCGATTTCTGCGCTGACCACGGCATTACCTCGGACATCGAGATCATCCCCATCCAGCAAATCAACGAAGCCTACGGCCGCCTCCTCAAGAGCGACGTGAAATACCGCTTCGTCATCGACATGGCCTCCTTGAAGCAATAACCACAAGCCACTCTCCGATGCGCAAAATAGAAAACTGACACGAGGCCTGACCTAGGTCGCGCGGCCTATCTTCTTTCCCTACGAGCAGCCGTCATCCCATGACCGCTGGCGACGAATCGCTTCTTGGTTTCGCGAACAAGGCGGACCGGTGTACGATGGTGCGGTTCGAGATCGGGCAGGAACTTCCGGTTAGATGACTGGCAAAACAAAGCGTTTCTACTTCCTGGTTCTGCTCCACGGGGGCATCTTCCTTGCCGCGCAATTGCATTGTTGCGTGGACCTGACCTCCTGAACCATGAATTCTCCGGTCTGCCCGATCTGCTCCACGGTAGGGACGGCAATTGCTACTCCTCCGCTTTCCGTGGCGATGGTGCCGGCAACAGTCCCGCTGAAAGCCTTCATTTCTCTTGCTTTCGTCTCCGTAGAGTTTTCTCGTCCCGCCCTCCCACGCGCACCCCCTCCGTCTAACTGTCCTCCGTCGCTTCAACAGTATTCCTGCGCGCCTGTAATACATATCTCAGGAGGAATTGTGTCATGAAGAGAATTGCAGTCCTGTTCGCTCTCGTTTTCTGTTCTACTGCTGTCATTGCTCGTCAAGGTCCCCCCGCAGAGCCGAAAAACGACGGGGCCTCCATCCAATCTGCCGTTTCAGCGCCGGAGGAAGCGCGGATAAATAAACTCGAGGATCAGGTGCGCACTTTGGCCGAAGAAGTAGCGCTGCTCCGCGGGGAACTCCAGGCAATGCGCGACGCGAAGTCCCTGGAGCCTTCTTCCAGCGGTCACGTTTTGCTGGCTTCTTCGCATTTGGAACCTGGCTTGGTCACTTCCGCCGCGCCTCTCGTGAGCGCTTCTCCTGCTCCCAACCCCGCTCTCCCGCAAGCAGCGCAAACACAAACCTTCGGGGGCGCCACGTCCAATGCAAAGCTCCTCAATCCGGATATCAGCTTGATTGGCGACTTCATTGGCACCGCCGGGCACAACCCCGTTTCTCCTTCTCCATCGCTCCAACTGCATGAGACCGAGGTTGGCATGCAGGCGATCATCGATCCCTACGCCCGAGCCGACGCGTTCATCTCCTTCGGCGAAACCGGCGTCAATGTTGAGGAAGGCTACGTCACTTTCACTGCGCTTCCCGCCGGATTGCTCCTTCGGGTTGGTAAGATGCGCGCCGAATTCGGGAAGCTGAATACCATCCACAATCACGCCTTGCCGTTCATCGACCGGCCGCTCGCGACCAATAATCTCGCCGGCGGCGAAGACGGTATTGATGACGCCGGCATCTCCCTCTCACGCTTCTTGCCCGCGCCGAAGAATTGGTTTCTCCAGGGCACCGCCCAGGTTTTCCGTGGTGATTCAGATAGTGTCTTCGCCGCCTATCGCCGCCAGGATCTCGATGTTGTCGGCCATCTCCGCGCCTACCGCGACCTCAGCGAATCCACCAATCTCGACCTGGGGGTCTCCTACTCTCGCGGGAACAGCGCCGGCATCATCGCCCCCGACCCTTCCAAGTTCTTCACCAACCTTTACGCCGCGGACGCCACCCTTCGCTGGAAGCCGCTCCGCCGCGCCATCTACCATTCCTTCCTCTTCCGCACCGAACTCTTCTGGAGCGCGCGAGATCAACTCTCCCCTCAGGACATCTTCCAAACTCAGCACGCTTTCGGCATGTATTCTTCTGCCGAATACCGCGTGAATCGGCGATGGACGGTGGGCGGACGCTTCGATCGGAGCGGTCGCGCCACGGACGCCAGTCTGACAGACACCGGTTTTTCCGGTATTCTGACGTACTGGCCCAGCGAGTTTAGCCAAATCCGTGGCCAGTATCGCTATGGCCATTTGTGGGATGCTCCCAACGATCGTTTTACCAACGCAAACGAATTCTTGTTCCAGTTTCTGTTTGTGATGGGCGCGCACGGTGCGCACCCGTTCTGACCGTGTTTCCCGGAGAAACCATGTCTAACGCTAAACTATGTGCTCGCCTCGCCGCTCTCTTCGCCGCACTCGCTCTGCTCGGCACTGTTTGCGCGCCGCCCGCCCGCGCCGACAACAAACTCAACATCATCACGGCCACAACGGACCTCGCAGCGCTTGCCCAGGAGATCGGTGGCGACAAAGTCACCGTGGAATCCATCGCCCGGGGTTACCAGGATCCGCATTTCGTCGAAGCCAAGCCCAGCTTCCTTCTGAAACTCCGGCACGCCGATCTCCTTATTGTCGTGGGCCTCGAACTGGAAATTGGCTGGCTTCCCCCGCTCATTAACCAGTCCACCAATCCAAAGATTCAAGTTGGCGGGCCGGGCTATTTCGATGCTTCCCGCTTCGCCAAAATTCTCGAAATACCCACCGGTGTCGTGACCCGCGCCGAGGGTGACGTCCACCCCCTGGGCAACCCGCACTATTGGCTTGATCCTGAAAATGGCCTCCGCATCGCCAAGGGCATTCAAACCAAGCTCTCTGAGATGCGCCCCAACGATGCCGCCTATTTTGCGCAGCAATATGACTCCTTCGAGCGGCGCCTCAAGCAGGCCGACGAAAAGTGGATTGCCGGGATGAAGCCGTACGCCGGGCGCAAAGTAGTCACATATCACCGCTCATGGCCCAATTTCGCGGAGCACTTTGGCCTGAATGTCGTTGGCTACGTCGAGCCGCGGCCCGGCATTCCCCCCAGCCCGCAACACACCGTCGAGCTGATGGGAATGATGAAGCGCGACGGTGTGAAGCTCATTCTCGTCGAGCCCTATTTCGATTTGAAAACCCCTGACGCCATCGCCCGTGAAACGGGAGCCCAGGTCGTTGTCCTTATGCCTTCCGTAGGTGGAGAAAAGGAAGTCACCGATTACTTTAAGTTGTTTGATTACGACATCGCCAAGCTGAAGCAGGCCTTTGATGCAACCAAGTAGTCTATAGGAGACCGCGGAATGGAAATCCTCCCTTTCTTGTTCGCGCCGTTCGTCGCGAGCCTCATTCTTACCGGCATTCACGCCTATCTCGGCGTGCACGTTGTCGAGCGTGGCGTTATTTTCGTGGATCTCGCGCTCGCGCAAATCGCCGCTCTCGGCGCCACAGTTGCCATTGTCGCGGGCATGGACCCGCACGGCCGCGGCTCCTACTGGATCAGCCTTGGATTCACCTTCCTCGGTGCCGCTATCTTTGCATTCGCGCGCAGCCGCCGCGGCCACATTCCGCAGGAAGCGTTTATCGGCATCGCCTACGCTGTCGCTTCCGCGACCGCCATCCTTTTGATGAGCAAAGCCACCGGTGAGACCGAGCACCTCAAGGACATGCTCGTCGGAAACATTCTGGCCGTCTCCTGGCCCGAAGTTCGCAAGACAGCGATCCTCTACGGCGCCATCGGCATCTTCCATTACATCTTTCGTAAAAAGTTCCTGATGATCTCAATGGATCACGACAAGGCTGAACAGTCCGGCCTAAAAGTCCGCTTCTGGGATTTCCTCTTCTACGCCTCCTTCGGCTTCGTCGTTACTTCCTCCGTCGCCATCGCCGGGGTCTTGCTGGTCTTCTGCTACCTGATTGTTCCCAGCGTCGGCGCCATGCTCTTTGCCGACCGCATCGGACCGCGCTTGGCCATCGGCTGGACCATGGGCACTCTGGTCTCCGCCCTAGGCTGCATTCTCAGCGTTCAACTCGACACTCCCACAGGCGCCACCATCGTCGTCACCTTCGGCGGCATTCTTGTCCTCATGTTCCTATTCCACCTCATCCTCCACCGCGGCCGCGCGCCTCGTGAAGGCGACGTTCAGCAAGCGTAAATGCTCACGACCGTCGCTCAATTTCGGCCGTATCCTCACTCCATTTCCCCAGAGTCAATCCAAACGCGCCTGTAACGAAGGGCGAGTCTTCGAGCCCTGCGGCGTTCTCCTAGTTATGTAGGACCTGCTTCTCTCTCTTCTGATCCCCATCCGTCGGCTTTTGCGAGTGGGGTCCTGGGTTCCTCTCGTAGGGGCGCAGC
>JBAVHY010000291.1:0-22111 GCA_049686315.1 Candidatus Acidiferrum sp.
TAGGGGCACGATATATCGTGCCCCTACGGACCCTGGGCAAATGACCCAAGGTCTTTAGCTTGTCCGCCGAACCACCAAGCGGTGAAGGGTCATCACCTTTGGCTGCAGCGCATCCAACTCAATCTGCGAAAGCTTCCCCTCGTTGATTTCTCTCCACAGATACACGCCCGGTTCGGACTCCGTCTCTTCCCGCCCCTTGAGCCTCTGCAGAAATTCCCGCGCTTCATCCGCGGAGGCTTTCTCCCGCAATGACGGCCGCGCTACCGCCTCTACCGCGTAACTCCTCAGTAGCTTGCTCCAATACTGGTCGAACAACTCCGCCGAGGCAAAAATGTCGCTCCACGCCACCTCGCCTCCATACGCAATCACCACTCCTACCACCCGCTCGCCCTTTAGCCCCGCTGTCTCCCTCCGGAAACGCCGCTGTATTTCACTCACAAGCGCATCCACGGAGGGTGCTACTCGCCGCGATTCGTAAATTTTGGAATACGACTGGGTTGGCGCTTCCGACTCCATCGCGATCGCCAGATCTCCTTGTGGAACACGCGGAGCCGGCGCACCCGCCGCGCCGGGGGCTACGGTCCCCGCCGTCACCGAGGCCCACACATCCGCCTGCCTCTGCTTTAATGCCGCCTGTTCCCGCACGCTCGGGTGCACGATGGTAGCCGCCGCCGTGAATTGTGCCCCTGCCGACCAGCGCCCGTGCTCCACGCAAAACACATCTAATGGCAGCGGCTCCTCACCGGGTGCCACAATCCGGTCCTTGGCGATGACTCGGTCCTGCTTTCCCCCGCTTACCAACTCACCCGCCAACAAAATCAGTGGCCGCTTGCTTCGGTTCACCAATACCAGTTGGTTCACCGATGGCCCGCCGTAATTTTGGACCACCGGCCGCCTGCCGTCGCGATCCCTCACTAATGTTTCCGCGCCCTGCTCTCGCACGAGCACCTCGCCGCGCGAAAGTCCCTCTTCCAGCGTCAGAAACGCGCCGGTGTCGTACCCCGACGACGCCACCACCGGAAAAACAGTCAGGTTTTCATAGGTAATCGGCTCTAACAGCCGCCATTCCCCCTCTGTCCTCCCCGGCGGCGCCGGATTACCGGGGGACGAGCACAGCAATCCCAGCGTTGCAAAGCCAAGCGTAGCCATACCGAAGAGTGAACTGCCGAACAGTGTGTACGCGGAACGGTCCATTCCATCCTCCTATAACGTGCCTCGGGCGCACGCCTTGTAGTTGGAACGATCAGGTGGGAGTTTCTTGCAGGGGAAAATGTCCGGTCTTGTGGACGGCCTTCCGACGGGTTCTTCCTACATCATTTCTATGTTTCTTTGCCTCTTCCTCATCCGCGCGGATTCCCCAAGTCCGTCGGCCGCTTCAACCGCCGGGTCTTCGAGGTCTCGGTTTCCTGGCGCTCGTACTCCGCCAGCTCTTCCTCGGTGTAGGAATAGGAGTCCCGGGACGCAAACATCGAGGTCGTCCGGCTACTCTCCTTCTTCTTTTTCCGAGCTTCTCCAAATTCATAGCGGGTCATGCGCAGTGGCGCTTCGATGGCCTTTACCTCAACCAGCAAATCGCTTACTTTTTCCAGGAAGTCATGAAGGTGGAATGGCCGCACTGCGTACGGTACTTTTGCCGCCTCCAGCGCGGGAACATACTGGCTCCCCGCCAGTTCAGGCACCACATAGAGCACGCGGATACGTCCGCCTTCTTCCGCAGTTAGCGACGCTAGCTCCCTGAGAACAAGAAAGGTCGGGGTTTCCAGCCCGATCAAGGAGATATTGGCGATCAGCAGGGAGTATTCCCCAGTTTTCAGTTCCGCGTGCAGCATCGGCACGTCCTCCACGATGCGCACCCGCCACCCCTCGCTGTCTAGGAATTGCTTCAGTGCCCCAGCGTTCCCAGAGTCGCCCTCCAACACCAGGAGCCCGACTTCGCGCACTACTGCCTTGGGAGGGGTCGCCATACATAAAGTGTAAGTGCCGGGAACGGCAAGGGCATCCGACCGCAGGCCCTGCAGCGGCTTAAGTGCTAACTGTCCATACGGCCGGGTCGCTTCCGCCGGTGTCAGCTTTAGCCACCTAAGCAATTTTCCTCCCCCCGCGCGTTCCGGCGGCGAGGCCCGCTGATTATCTCCACGCGCGACGAGTTTCCCTGGTTAGCGCCGCATGCGATTGCTAGTTGACAAACCGCAGCTCTCCCGCCACCACGCCGCCAGCGCCACTACCTATTTCGCCATAGTTAGTGTTGAACTACTTCACTCACTTTAATACAATCTTGGCTCTCGCACCTTCTTGCCTGGTCTCGCCTTACGCCAATAGTGGAGGATTCTATGCTCAGGATATGCAGAGCGGTGTGGTCCCTTCTGTTTTTGGTTGGCCTTTGCGCCGCATCGGCCTTCGGTCAGCAATGTGGAGTAGAACGATGGACCGTAAAAACCGGCACGGATGCTGACGCAGCCCAGGTCGATCTGGCCAATCCTCAATCCGGCACCATTGCCGACCTGATCGCGCTCCCTGCACCCCATCCCATTCCGACGACCTCCCGCGTTGCTCCCACGGAAAAAACCGTTTTCGTAGTCAATGCCACCCTGACCGATTACAAGTTGGAGACTGGAGCCACTGGGGATTCCGACTACCACCTCGTGCTAATGGATGAGCAAGGCAACACCATGGTGGCGGAAATTCCCTCACCCCAATGCGTTGGAACAGGCAGCACTTTTGCCACCCAGATCGCCAAGGCTCGCGATGAGTTTGACGCGCAACTCAAGGTGACCTCCTCTTTTCAAACCGCGAACGTTCCGGTGCGTGTAACCGGCGTTGGTTTCTTCGATTTTTTCCATCACCAACACGGCGCGGCCCCGAATGTCATCGAACTCCACCCGGTTCTTGATATCCAGTTCAATCCCGGACCCGATTCCAATGACTTCGTTGTGACCTCTTCGACTCCGGCCATGCACCTACACGGCGGCAGTACCTCCTCGGTGAACGTCGTGGCCGCTCCGGTCACTGGCAGCACCGCACCCAAGGTCAGTTTCAGCGTCTCCGGCTTGCCCGCAGGTGTCACGTCCAAATTTACACCCGGCGAAACGGGCAAAGCGAAGTTGGATCTTTCCGCGGCAGCGACTGTGCCGGAAGGCACTTCTCCCATCACGGTCACCGCTACCGGAAATGGCCGCACGCGTAGTCACACCATCGCTTTGAACACCTCAAGCGCGCCGGCCAACCCCGAGCCTGAAGCGTGGGAGTACAAGATGATCACCGCGCCAACGGAGCAAGAAGTGATGAACAAAGCCAACGAGCTCGGTGCCGACGCATGGGAATTGGTCAGCGTCGTCCGCGTCACGAATCCGACGGCTTGGAGAGCGTTCTTCAAACGCCTGAAAAAGAACTGATCTTCTCCCGCGCCTCTGGCACGCTACCGCATGGAGGTTTGTACTTGTTCTTTCCGAGCCGGTTTAGCGGTGTCCCCTGAGATGCTGCTCCAATCTCCTGACGGAGAAGTGGCACTGGATTGCCCAAGACACTGCCATCAGGCCGACCCCCGAAACAGCCGCACCGACCATAAGGACAATGTCCCTGTACCATTGGGAGTTGGCAGTTGCTTCGTAGAGGAGATAAGTCCCGGCCGTGAGGAGCATGGAGGAGAGTAGAATGCCGAAATTGCGGTCTTTTCTCATGTACCTGGCCAAGCGCCGCTCGGGTCATTCAAAGAGAAGTCCGGCTTTCGTATACGCCTCCAATCTGACTATACTCTTGAGCTATAACACAGATTTAGTATGTCCTAGTTGCTTAATCCAACAACAAGGGATGGCTCTCCTGATATCTTCCATGAGAGACAGAGATGCAAACTCACACGCTTCTCAAAAGTCGCGCCCGCACGGCAAGAAGGCAGAATTCGAAACGCGAAAGTAGAAACTCGTGAAACTTAAGAGGGTGCGCCCCCCAACCCTCGCGCCTTTCACGTGCTGCAAAGAAAGGCGCAGAGAAGCGGGACGTGTTAACGCGGCGTTTCCGGGATAGTGACGGCCCCTAACAGCGATTGTCAGCCAAGCGCAGCGGTCGAAGGCTCTGGCTGTTCTGACTGTGTTACATCTTTGGTTGCATCTGGCTTGGCGGTGGCGGAATCGGTCAGGGTTTGGTCAGCGGACGATTGAGCTGAGGACTGAGCGGCTGGGGTTTTGTAAGTGGGTCCGCCGGCTGCTGGAGGCAGAGGGGTGAGCCAAGCAGGAATGCGAGGATGCTTAGAATTGTCACGTGCCATTTCATTTTCTCCTCCCGTACCGGTGTGGACGGGTTTTTGGTTTGGTTTTCTGCTGAGATCTGCCCGCGCCGGAAAAGTCGAATCGTGTGCTGATTCGAGGCCTTACCGGCTTCGAGGCCGGAAGATCGGTTTGCACTCAGGCAGGACATTTCTTGTTCGAGACAACATTCGAAATGCCGGCGAAATCATGGCCGCCGATTTTCGAGACGAAGAGGCAGAGTTCGCAATTGAGTTTGTGGTGTTGAAGTCTCGAATACGCCTTGGCAAAATCCGCCTGCAGGCGTAAGAGTTCATCGGCGACCTCCTTGCCGCTTAAGCCGGAGCTGGCGATCTGTTCACGCCGGCTTCTCCATTTCTCCAGTGCCTTCTGGCATACGGTTAGGACTTGATCATAATCAGCGCAAATGGCCGTATTGAGAGAAAGTTCCTGGTGCATGCGCGCCTCCCGGCGCTAATAGGAGCAAGTGACACGCCAATCAAGTTAAGTTATACGCGGGGAGGAACTTGAGACGCATAGGGAGGCTATCGGAAGCGTAGTTCCAGTACCCCACATCGGGCTGATAGTTGGTTGAGTCATGTAATTCTTACCAGGTACGAAGCGCTGGGTTGAATGGGAGTCACGTCGTCCAAGAAAGGCAAGGAGGAGCAGGTCCGAAAGCGCAGGGATTACTTTTCTGCCGGGGCGGGAGGAAGTTTATGGATTTCCTTGATTTCAATGGCATGGCCTCCGTTGCGCTCGAAGAGTTTTCCTCTAGCTTGGACCAGTTCGCCGATGAAGGGCTTGAGTTGCTCTTGTCCCCTGTCGGGCATGGAGGTGGTGATGGGCAGGTAAGTGGTGCCGTCGGCGGTGAGAATACCGAGAGGCGAACCGGCCTTGGCGCATTCGAGGATGCAGTCCTTGCTGAAGCTGGTGGTGGTGGACTTGGTGTTTTGCAGGGGGCAGGCGATGTCGCGAACGAGGCCCTCGATCTGCGCGGTGTCGCTCGAGGACTGTGCCAGCCCCGATTTCAGTGAAAAGGCCAGCACGGCTGTGGCGAGTACGGTTGCAAGAAGCAGGCTTCCCGATGTTTTGTTCATTTTGTTCTCCCGAATAAGAATGCTCAATCCCAAAACGGGCTAGCGGGCAGGATTGAGTGTCGAGGCGATGGTACGGACGAGGCGCACCGCGCGCCAGTGGAACAAGTGAGGCTTGGCAAGCATGACTTTTGGCACATCCCCCCAGTCCGGCTTCCGTGCGAGAATGGCAAACCGTGCTGCTCAAGGATACGATTTCGCAACAGAGACACCACGCCATGCGGCTATCCGGGCTGCTGATCTGGCTGATCCTGGGACTTCCGGCACTGGATGCCTCGACTCGAAAAGGACAAGAGATACCCGAGTCATGGGCGGGTTGGGTGGCATGCTATGTCCTGTTCGGCGCGGTTTACTATATCGGATCAACGAACCGGCGGCTCGCGCCCGGTCTACGCATCAGCGCGCTGATCACGGAAAGTTTAAGTGTCGTGGGAATGATTCTGTTGTTTCGGAATTATTTCACGGGATTCCTGCTGGTGCTGGTGGCCTGGCAGGCGGGGTTTTATTTTTCAAGGGGGGTTGCGGTTAGCTGGGCGGTGATGCAGACATGCGCGGCGATTGTTGCGTTGCAGCCGCACTGGCACATGGGATGGCGTTGGGCGGTGACCAGTTCTCTCATCGGCCTGGAAATATTTGGGGTGATTGCCGGCATGCTGCTGGGCAAAGAAGCAGCCGCGCGAGACGAGCTGATGCTGCTAAATTTGGAATTGAGTTCGACGCGAGAATTGCTGAAGGAAAACAGCCGGGCCGAGGAACGTTTGCGCATCGCGCGTGAACTGCACGACGTGCTGGGGCATCACCTGGCAGCGCTCAGCATACAGCTGGAACACGCGGTACACGTAGCCACTGGTTCGGTGCGGGGCGAGGTGGAGAGCGCCCAGGCATCGACGCGGCAGATGCTGGGAGAGGTGCGTTCGGTGGTCAGCAGTATGCGTTCGAGCGAACGGGTGGACCTGGCGCCGATACTACAATCGCTGGCACAACGGGTGCTTCGGCCAAGGATTCACCTGGAATTGCCGGAGCGATTCGTGTTGGCGGATGGCGCGCGGGGACACGCGGTACTGCGTTGCGTGCAGGAAATCATTACGAACACAATCAAGCACGCGGGCGCGGAGAATTTGTGGATTGCGATTTCGTTCTCGGATGGGGCCATAGAAGTTTCGGCACATGACGATGGACAGGCGAACGCTCGCGCGCGACCCGGCGCAGGCCTGACGGGGATGAGGGAGCGGTTCGAATCGCTGGGTGGACGGGTAGAATTTCGGTCGCGGGCCGGCGCCGGATTTGTGCTTCGCGCACAGTTGCCGGTGCAGCCACAGGATAAATTTGCATGATCCGCGTCGGCGTGGTGGAAGATCAGACGATTGTCCGGACGGGGCTGGCACGGCTGCTGTCGCTGGCTCCAGACATGGAGGTTGTGGGAGAAGCGGGGGACGGGGATGAGGCGCGAGAGATGATCCGGGCAAGTTCACCAGATGTGGTGCTTCTAGACGTGCGCATGCCGAAGGCTGGGGGGCTAGATGTGCTGGAGTATTTGCAGAGCCAGGCTGCGTCTCCTGCGTGCATCCTGCTGACGACATTTGATGATGATGAGGCAGTGCTGCGCGGAATCAGGCTGGGCGCGCGGGGATATTTGCTGAAAGATGTGACGCTGGAGCGTTTAACCGAGGCAATTCGGCGCGTGGCGGCGGGTGAGACACTGTTCAGTCCCGCGCTCACGATGCGGCTGATTCGGGAATTGAATCCGAGCGCGCACCGGGTGGAAGAGCACGCGCAGGAAACTCTCACCGAGCGCGAGTCGGAGATATTGCGATTGATGACCGGAGGCTACTCCAACCGGGAAATCGCGGAGGCGCTGGCCATTTCCGAGGGCACGGTGAAGAACCACGTGTCCAACATTCTCTCCAAACTCGGAGTTCGCGATCGCACGCGCGCGGTGCTCAAAGCGATTCAGCAAGGCTATTTGTAGCGCGCGAGCGTCCCGCAACAAACATCGCAATATTATCAGTGGCGGATTTCGACCTGATAGGCGATTACAGTGCCTTTTTCGTCGCGGATGGCCGCAATTTTTCCGATAGAGAAACGGCCATCACGGAGATCGGGGCTAGATTTTTGGAGCGCGTTGTGAAGGTCGTTTTGGAGCGCGGGGGTACGTTCGGGGGGAGCGAGAACACGGGCATCTACACGATAGACTTCCGTTTCGCCGGACTTCGAAAGGCGTTCAACCTGGGCGGAGTTAAAGGGAAGGCCGACTTGGGGCTGGTCGTGAAACCAGCGCGTGGGAGTGGCGAGGACAAAAAGAACGATGAGGATGACAGCAAGGTCGTACTGCCAGGTGCCGCGCTCGTAGGACCAGAAAAAGATGCGATTGAGGATTTGACCGAAGCCGGCCATGTCAGTCCGCCGGGATGCCGTCAACGAGAACGCCATCGCGCATATGAACGACGCGATCAAAATAAGTAGTGGCTTCGGGGTTGTGGGTGATCATGACGATGGTCTGGCCGAGGTCCTTGTTTAGGCGGCGAAGCATCTCGAGGACGATTTCGGAATTTTTGGTGTCGAGGTTCCCGGTGGGCTCATCGGCGAGAAGGATTTTGGGTTCATTGATGATGGCGCGGGCGATGGCGACACGCTGCTGTTCGCCGCCGGACATTTCCGAGGGGCGGTGATGGAGGCGGCCTTCGAGGCCGAGGAGCTTAGTGACGACAGCAAAGCGGTGGGGATCAAAACCGTCGCCGTGGATGTATTGAGCGATGGCGATATTGCCCCGGGCAGTGAGCGCCGGGAGAAGATTGAAGCGCTGGAAGACGAAGCCGATCTTGCTGCGACGCAGCTTGGTGCGCTCAGCGTCGGTCATGTCGGACAGATCGTTGCCGTCGACGTACACCTTGCCGCGCGAAGCCTGCGCAAGACCGCCGATGAGGTAGAGAAGCGAAGATTTTCCGCAGCCGGAGGGGCCCATGACAGCGACGGATTCGCCGGGGAGCACATGGAAATTGACACCGCGAAGAGCGGGGACTTCAACCTTGCCGGCGTGATAAAGCTTCCAGAGATTCTCGGTTTTGAGTATCGGCTCCAAAGTCTTCAGCTCAAGCTCCGTCGATTGGTTCGTGTGTGAAGGTATTCTAACCGTGATTGACATGTGTGACCAGTTTGACCGGGCTCCTTTTAATCGTAAGAGAGGGCCTGAACCGCGTCCTTGCGGCTGGCGACCCAAGCGGGATAGCTGGCGCCGAAAAGAGCGCCGGCCAGGGCGATGAGGCCGGCGCGGAGAATCCACTCGGGTGTAATCAAAATCGAGAGCGTCGGGAAAATAGCGAGAAAGCCGGCACGGACAAGGTAACTCAGAGCAATGCCGGCGGCAATACCGAGAAGACAGAGAAGAGTGGTTTCGGTGAGAAGAGCGCGGACAATGAGGAGTTTGCTGGCGCCGAGGGATTTCAGGATGCCAATGTCGCGGGTGCGCTCAAGCACAGTGGTGTACATGGTGAGAAAGATGACCAGGAGGCCGATGGAGACGGCGAGTGCGATCATGGCGTTGATAAAGGTTTGCAGCCCGGGAATATTGGCTGAATTCATCAAGGTCATGAATTCCTTGAGCGGGCGAATGGGATGATTAGGAAGGAGTTCCTTGATTTCGGCGATGGCGTCGTCGGCATGATCCGGGCGAGTGCATTTGACCAGGAAAATGGTGGCTTTTTCGCGGGCCCCTACAAGCGCCTGAAGAGTGGTGATGGGCACAAACAGGCGGCCCGCCTTGCCATGTTCGACGATGCCCACCACATGCCAATCGTGATTGAGAAGAGTGTAGGTATCGCCGACCTTGAGTTTTTTGGCTTTGGAGGCCCAGTCATCGATTAGGAGATCGTCCGGCTCCTGCAAATCGCGTCCTTCGAGGAAGACAAATCCATTAGAGACATCGCGGAAGGACACCGGGTCGATGCCCCAGACCGTTTCCACGCCTCCCGTGGAATTGAACTGCAAAAGCGCGGGGGCCACGGCCTGGACAAATTTGAGTTCAGCCAATTTGTCGGCAATTTTGATGGGCATGGGTGAACCGCTAAAACCGATCAAGATTTGCGCTGCGGGCGCCTGAACCATGATGTCGGCGCCAATCCCTTCGATGCGCTTGGCGGTTTCCTGGAGAATCCCGGAGGTGAGGCCGACGATGAGAACGACGAGAGCCACTTCGACGGCGATGGCCATGACGCCGATGAGAGTGCGCACGGGGCGATGGAAGAGATTGCGAAGGACAAGATCGCTCATCATGGCTTTTTGTCCTCGGGCGCGTCTGTTAAGCGGACAATTTCCGCGCCTTCCGGGGCTTCGAGTTTAAAACGATCAGGGGCGAGCGATTCGTTGAGAGTAATTTTGGTAACGGTGAGGTCCAGGCGGTATTCGTCTCGGGGGCGATCGATGCGGATGGAGCGAGGATATTCGGCCAATGCAGAGCCAGATGTGTCGAGAGGCTGCCAGTTGGCGAAGCGGACGTCGGAGAGGAGCGCGCCCTTGGGGCCGTAGGATTGCAGGCGCACGAGATGCAGATCGGCGCGATCGAACCAGAGCTTGCGCAAAATTTCGGACTGATAGCCGCCGCGAAGAACGGTGAGAATGTAGTAGCGGGCGGACTCATCATTAAATTCCTCGGGGAGAGTAATTTCCTCCTTGCGAACCTCGGGCCAGAGCAGGGCGTCCACCAGATGCTGAGGGCGGAGGTTTTCAATGGGCTTGGCGCTTGGGCGGTTGAGGGCGACGGGGCCGACAAGGAATTTATTTTTCGGGGGAATGGAAACTTCAAAATCGTGACCTTCGCTGGCCATATCGAATACGGTTTTGCCAACAACGGGCACCTGGCCAATCATGCGGATGTTGTACGGACGGGAAGCGAGGAGGAAGGCTTTGACTTCGTGATACTCACTGATGACGCCAGTGTAAGCAGAGCCGGCCGTGGGCTTCAGTTCGACGGTGGCGTTGAGGGACTGGATATTGCGCGCGAGAGAATTGTAGCGGTCGAGGAGCTGTTCGGGAGTAGCTTCGAGAGCGACTGGACGAGTAGCGGGGGGAACGGTCGTGGTTTTAGTCACACCGCCGCGGGTGCCACAGCCGCAGGCGAAGGTGGACAGTGTCAGACAAACCATACAATTCCGCGCAAGATTCATGGAGAAAACTATAATCCCAGGCCCAGAGGGAGCAATTTAACAACCACGGGAAAGCTCCTGGTGCCGCGAGAAAGATTGTATCTATCGCAATTGAGGCGAAAAAGGGCGTCGTTCCGGTGCGCACACAGCATGTTCGCAGGATCAACTCTGCGCAACCAAATCGGGACAGTCCCCGCGGGCTCTACAGCTTTTAGTTTACCTGAAATCTGAAATCGATGAGGGATCCTCACTTCGCGGACTCGTTCGGAAGGGCGTGGGGTGGATGGTAACGCGAGGAAGAAAGAATAAGCACGGGTTTGAAGACGCGCCGCTACAAAACCAAACCCAAGAGGGTGCTTGCTGACTCGCAGGACCGGTCTAAAGACCGGTCACTACACTGGCAAATGCATCAATGGGGAATGTGGGGCGTTGGCGCGATTGGCGAATTATTGAGGGCGGGCAATGTAGACATCGAAGGGCTGCAGAGCGGGCCGGACGCGGCGGATGATTTCGGTGGCCCAGAGGAATTCGCTGAGGACGGTGACCCAGCCGTCGCTGGGCTCGCAGATGGCACAAAGAGAGTAGCGGGAATAGGCGGGCTGGTAAGCGTCCAGACCGCGATGGGAGAGTTCGTTTTCTAGAGCGGCATCTTCGTTCTGAGCGGCTGGGCCAACGCGAAGGCCGAAAGTTTCCGCTTCGAAACGGGCCAGGAGCGAACGGAGAGCGTCGAGCGATGGTTGAGGAGCCACGAGACAGCGAGAGGCGGATTCGCGGTAGGCGATACTGTGGGCGTTGCAGAAATCGCGAACGCGGTCAAGATGGCTGAAGAAATCGAGGGCGAAGCATTCCGCTCCGGCCAGAGCAAGCAAGGCGGAGGCCCAGATTGAGGCGGCCTCGGGGCCGCGTACAGGTTCGCGGCTTTCGGTTTCGATCAGTTCAAGGCCGAAGGCTTTAACGTCGGCGCCCAGTTCCAGGGCCTGAACGTCGAGGGAGTACAGGGGGAGATCGGGGAGAGGATTGTCTGCGTGCATGGCTAATCTTCGGCAGCCTCGATATCGCCGAATTTCTGATGGAAGTCTGGCGAGGACTTGCGGACCTCGAGCCAATCGAAGAAGGCCTCCGGGGTTTCCAGCCAGATGCGGAACCATTCCGCGATTTCCTTTTTTTCCTCGCGCTTCGGAGGTTCGACTTTGCGATTGCGGGAGATCATTTCGGCGCGGCGCTTGCCGAGGCGAGCGATTTCGAGGACGCGCTCGACGGCGGCTCTTTCGCCGTGCGTCTGGAAGCGGCGTAGAAGTTCGTCCAGGCGAGTGATGCTGACTTCGGCGTCCTGAAGAGTCTTAAAGTGGAGGATGTCCTCGAATTCTTCCTCGAAGCGCTCCTCAGCTTCCTCGCGTTCGGAGAGTTGCACTTTCCAGCCCATGGTTTTGAGAACGTCGACGATGTACTCATTATTGGATTTGCCAGCTTCGCCATGGTCAGCGAGGAGCTTGCGGCGAAGCTGATCGACTTCGGCGGTGGTCCATTTCTGGTGACCGAGCTGGCGAGCCGCTTCAATGATCAGAGCTTTTTTCGTGTTCAGGACTTCGGTCATCGTTTGCCTTTGCGGGCCGATCCGCCAGCGTGAGCTTGATGCGCCTCAGTGACCGGGGGGTCGGCGGGTTCACCTTTGAGGAGACGATGGTATTTGGCCACATTTCTGTTGTGTTCCGCCAGTGTGGAGGCGAAAAAGTGACCTCCGTGGGTGTTGGAGACGAAATAGAGGAGGTCGGTTCGCGCGGGAGTGAGCGCGGCACGGATAGCGGATTCCCCGGGATTGCCGATGGGGCTGGGAGGGAGGCCTCTGTGCAGGTAGGTATTGAATGGGGAATCGTGACGCAAATCCTTAAGCGTGAGGGGGGGGTTGTATTGGTCGACCTGCTTGAGAGCGTAAATGACGGTGGGATCGCATTGGAGAAGCATGCCCTTGCTCAGACGGTTGGTGTAAACACCCGCGACCAGGGGACGCTCATCGGGTTTGGGAGTTTCCGTTTCGACGAGAGAGGCGAGTGTGACAACGGAGAGAAGAGGCATGCCGGGAGTGGGAGGGTCGAGGCGCTCGGGGTCGATCTGCTGTACGGCTTCGCGGAATTTGCGAACCATCATGGCGGTGAGTTCAGCAGGCTCGGCGTGACGCGGGAGATTATAGGTGGCGGGGAAGAGAAAACCCTCAAGAGTTTTGGCGCCCGGAGCGAAGTCCTGGACTTGGGTGGCATCGCTTGCGGCTTTCACGAATTCGGCGGCATGCATGTATTTTGCGGCCTGCAGATTGTGAGCGATATCAAAAATAGTGTCGCCTTCCTTGACGGTAAACGGTTGCTGGTAGACATCTCCGTTGGCAAGCTTCCAGAAAACTTCCTTCCCGGTGAGAGGATGGTCGAAGAAATATTCACCGGCCTGAAGAGAGCGCTTCGGGTGGCGGCGGGCGTAAATTTCGAAAGCGATCGAGCTGCGGATGATGCCATTTTTCCTGAGGATATGAGCGGCGGCGCGCTGAGAGATGCCATGGGGAATATCGACGAAGATGCCGGCAGTTGGAATGGTGCCGAAAGGCTTTTCGATGGAGTACCAGAGAAATCCAGTGGCGGCCGCAGCGGCCAGCAGGAGGATAAGAACGATGATGACCAATGCTTTCAACCTAGGCGGACTCCTTGGCGATGGAGGTGGAGGTGCGAGCCAGATATTCGCGCAAAATGACCATGGCGGCAACTGCGTCGACTGTGTATTTGCCGTCAGAGGCACGGGCTAGCTTCTGGCGGCCGAAATGGGTTTCTGTATGGGTGATCCGGTGCCCGAGTTCTTCTTCGAGGATGCGTTCCGCTTCCCAACTGGTCAGGCGCTCGTCGACCATTTCAACAGGGACGCCAAGCTGCTTGCGGAGTCGCTCGGCGAAGCGAGTAGCTTCCTCGGCCATTTCGCCGTGAGTGCCGTCGAGGCGCAGGGGGAGGCCGACGATAATCTGTTTGACATCATGATCGCGGGCGAATTCACGGAGGCGGCGCATGTCTTCGTTGCGGTTGACGCGCTCGAGGGTGTCGTGAGGCTCGGCAATGCGAGCTTCGGAGTCGGCGAGGGCGAGGCCGATCTTCTTGCGGCCGTAGTCGAGGGCCAGGATTTTGGCGGACACAGGGGCAGGGACGGCGGAGGTGGCTGACATTTTGGGATTTTGGGTCACCAAATCAGTATAGCCCGAACGCGCGGGAGGGACGGAGTCGGTGCACGGGTGGAAAGCGGTGGATTGGCCTGCGCCTGGGGGTTGCTCCAAAAAAACGGATTTTGTGCCGAGTTTCTGAGGTGGGTTTGTTATGCTACGGCGCGTGAAACGAGCGTTTTTGATTGATACGGATACGGCTTCGGATGATGCGGTGGCGCTGATTATGGCGCTGCGTTGCGCCGAAGTGCAGGTTGTGGCCATTACGGCCGTCGCTGGGAATGTGGATGTGCAGCAGGCTAGCCGAAATGCACTCTATACCGCGGAGCTTTGTGGATCGAACGTGCCTGTATTCGTTGGCGCAGAAAAACCGCTGAAGCGGGCGCATGCGAACGCATCGTGGTTTCATGGACAGGATGGGCTGGGCGATCACGGTTACCAAGTGGCGGGGCGGGCCGCGGAAAAGCAGAGTGCCACGGATGCCATCGCCGACACAGTTGAAACTCACCCGGGCCTGGTGATGGTCACGCTGGGGCCACTTACGAATGTGGCGCTGGCGCTGCAAAAAAGGCCGTGGATCGCGGCGAAAGTGAGCCGGTGCGTAGTGATGGGAGGCGCGCCGTGCTGCGAGGGGAACGTCACGCCCGCGGCCGAATACAACATCTGGTGCGATCCGGAGGCGGCGCGGATCGTGATGAGAAGCGGGCTGCCGATTGAACTGATTGGGTGGCACCTGTGTCGCGGGGAAGCAGTGCTGAATCCCTCGGACATCCAACACGTTTTGAGTTTTGGCACGCCGGTTGCGAAATTCGCGATCGAGTGCAACAGCCGGGCGCAGGAGGCTTTTCTAGAGCAGGCTGGGGAGCACGGCATATCGCTGCCCGATCCTGTTGCGATGGCGGTGGCGCTGGACCCGTCGATTGTCACTTCGCAGTCAGACCACTTTTTAGACATTGAAGCGGAGAGCGAGCTCACTCGGGGCATGACGGTGGTTGACCGTCTGAACGTCGCGCATAACGAACGCAACCGCGAAATTTGGGCCGCAAGTCTGGCGTCGAGACACAAGGCTAAGATTATCTGGGCGATCGATAACGGCCGCTGGAAGAAAGCGCTTTACGCCGCGCTGAAGTAAGTTGCCAGGAAGCCGGAGGAGAACTTCATGAAGCTGGATCGAGGAGTGTTGAGGAGTCTCCCCAAGGTTTTATTGCATGAGCACCTGGATGGCGTGCTCCGGCCGAAGACGGTAATTGAGCTGGCAAGAAGCGCAAAGTACGACCAACTTCCAACCGAAGATCCGGAAGAATTGGCGCGGTGGTTCCACCAAGGAGCGAATCAGGGAAGCCTGGCAAAGTACCTGGAAGGGTTTGCGCACACGATTGCCGCGATGCAAACGGAAGAGGCGCTGGAACGAGTGGCTTATGAACAGGCGGAAGACCTGAGCCAGGATGGTGTGGTGTATTTTGAGACGCGTTTTGCGCCGATTTTTCATACAAGAAGAGACTTGAGCCACCAGCAAGTGGTATCCGCTGTGCTAAAAGGCTTGGAACGCGGCCGAAAGGATTTTGGAATCTCCTCGGGGTTAATCATCTGCGCGATGCGCAATATGGACGTGTCGCTTGAGATGGCAGAGCTTGCGGTTGATTTTCGCGAGCGGGGAGTCGTGGGATTCGACCTGGCGGGTGAGGAGGGCGGTTATCCTCCGAAGAAGCACGTGGATGCTTTTCACTATATTCAGCGGCAGAATTTCAACATCACGATTCACGCTGGCGAGGGGTTTGGAAAGGAATCGATTTGGCAGGCTATTCAATACTGCGGTGCACATCGCATCGGACACGGGACACGGCTGATCGATGACATTGCCATCGCGGACGGCAAAGCAGTGAAATTGGGTGAGTTGGCGCAATACGTGCTCGACAAAAGAATACCGTTGGAGATTTGCCTTCTGAGCAACGTACAGACCGGGGCCACACGCAGCTTGGCCGAGCATCCGTTCAGGATTTTGTATCACGAAAAATTTCGCGTCACGCTGAACACCGACAACCGGCTGATGAGCGACACGAGCATGAGCAAAGAATTCGAGGCTGCAGAGGATACATTTGGTCTGCGCCTGGATGATTTCGAAAAGATCACGATAAACGCGATGAAGAGCGCCTTTCTCCCGTATGATCAGCGCTGCGATTTCATCTATTCCACCATCAAGCCGGGTTACGCCAAGGTGCGCAGCTCTCTAGCAAGGCTGGATTGAACCACCCTTCACAAAACAAGTTGGCCGGCAAGAGTAGAATGAGGTTCTATGCCTAGTTGAACGGGAATTGACAAATCGGTGGGGCACTCATGCCTTGCCATAGGAAGGGATCCTAATCCGATGAAGCTGCAAAGAAACGCTCTCGTGTTTGTCGCCGGTGTGTTGTCGTTGGGCGCAACAATGGTCTGCGCTCCGAATCCGTCCGATTCAGTCACGGGTTTTCTGGGCCGATGGGATATGACGCTGAAAGCGCCGGATCGCGAATACCCCTCGTGGCTGGAACTGAGCCAGGAGAAGGGAGAACTTAAAGCACAAATGGTGGGTCGCTGGGGAAACGCGCGCCCATTGCCAAAAGTCGAGATAACGAACGGCCACCTCAAGTTCGTTTCGCCAAAAGAGGAGGAAGGACGCAATGACGATATGGTGTTCGAAGCCACATTAAGCGGCAATCGTCTTTCCGGCACCACTACGGGGCCGGATGGAAAAGTGTGGCCGTGGACAGGTGAGAGAGCACCGACACTGAAAAGGACCGGCACAGTAAGGTGGGGCAAGCCCATCTCGCTGTTCAACGGGAAAGATCTGTCCGGCTGGAAGGCGAGCAATGCAACCTCTTCTGCCACCTGGAAAGTTGAGAACGGGAACTTGATAACGCCCGGGAATGGTCCTGAGTTGATCAGCGACGCGAAGTTCCAGGATTTCAAGCTGCACGTGGAATTCAAGTGCGAGCCTGATTCAAACAGCGGCGTCTACCTGCGAGGCAGGTACGAAGTGCAAATCGAGACCGATTCGGCCGACGAGCCTCCTAGTCATCACACCGGCGGCGTCTATGGTTTCCTGACGCCTTCACCGGAACTTCCACGCAAGTCCGGACAATGGCAGACGTACGACATTACGCTGCTCGGGCGCATGATTACCATCGTCCAGAACGGGCAAACGATTATCAACCATCAGGAGATTCCTGGCATTACCGGGGGGGCGCTGGACAGTCACGAAGAATTGCCAGGCCCGATCTATCTTCAGGGCAGCGAAAAGGGGCAAGTGGCCTATCGGAACATCGTCCTAACTCCAGTGGAGAAATAGGCGACAACAGAAAATAAAGATTTTCCGGGGCTGCAAGGAAAAGGGGCCCCGAGTCAGACTAAACTGCCGCATTTGCGGATGCCGGCTACGGAGTATTCGGTTTGAACTCGTAGAGAATCACTATCGATGCGCCGTGCGGGAGGGGCTGAACCCGGCTGTTGGCGGAGGTGAGCAGCCAACGGCCCCTCGGCGCGCATCCATTCGTGGAATTCAGTTCAAGAACAATCGCGCCCTTCTCCGTGTTCCCGACAACGTCAAATGTCGTGGGGCAGTTCTCGGCCACAATGCGCGCGAACTGTTCCTTGAGGTCAAAGAGTTGAAGCTTGCTATCCGCAATGTCGTACTCGAAGAGATTTGTGGACGGGTGTTTACCGTCTTCGGAGAGGGTTCCGTACACCCGTTTGCCATCGTGCGAGAAGCCATTCAGCCGCAAGGACAGATTTCGGCCGTACTCGGCATCCGACGACAGAATATCAAGAACGGCCGGCGCGTCGTCTGCACTACGCTTAATAAGGAGTTGGTAGTCCGCCATGCAATCGTGGGACTCTATACTATGATCGTCGGCGCTGGAGACCTTGAGGGCGGCAACGGTCCCGTCGGGGCTGCGCATTGGTTGGGTCTGAATAGAGGCGGCGATGCTACCGTCGTCGGAACACTGCATGGAAGCCTGCGTAGCGGGCAGGAGCGATGCTGCCAGAAGAATCAAAAGCATCTGGCAATTTTATCTAACCGCTGGAATTTTCGCATCTCGTTGCTTTCCTTCCCCCAGGACTCGGGAGCGGGATGCGGCGGCTGGCTCTCAGGGCTGGCGACCGCGAGCGCCGGACTGGAAGTCGGACCACATGCCGAGGTTTTGAAGTTCTTTGTCGAGGCCGGTTTCTTTCATGAGGGCTTCGAGTTCGGCGCGGGATTGGCGCTTGCCGATGGGTTCAGCGCGATCGGCGATGCCCCAGGCGGTGACGGCGGCGAGGGCGGTGTTGAGTTTCAGCTCGCGGATATCGACCTTGTCAAAAGTGTCGGACGCGGCGTGGTAGTTCTGCAGATAGTTGGCGACTTCCTGATTGGCGACGAGGGTGGGCACACCTTCCAAAAGAAAATCGAGATGATCGGTGCCGGTGGTGGCGTCGAGGGTGTGGTTGTCCGCGTCCCACCCGGCGAAGGGCTTGAGGATTTCGCGGATAGCGGATTCGATGTCATGGCGGCCGCCGAGGGAATAGCCGGTGACGCGGCCGATGCCGGAATCGAAGATTACAACGCCGCGGTACTTGTCCATTTCGGCGCGATGCGCGCGGACGTAAGCCCAGGAGCCGAGAAGGCCCTGCTCTTCACCGGAGAAGAGAATGAAGCGAATGGAGCGGCGCGGGAGAAGGCCGCTGGCTTTGATGGCGCGGGCGGCTTCGATGACCAAAGCGGCGTTGCAACCATTGTCGAGTGCGCCGGTGCCAAGTTCCCAGGAATCGAGATGGGCGCCGAGGACGACGATTTCGTCGGGCTTTTCGTAGCCACGAACTTCACCGATGACGTTGAACTGTTCGACGGAGGCGGCGATTTTGTTTGGCATGGTGAGGCGCAGGCGGACTTTGCCAGGATTGGCGGTGACGATGCGCTGGAGGCGGAGAGCGTCTTCGCGGGCGAGGACGGCTTGGGGGAGCGCTTCGAGTTTTCCGTCGGAGGAGTTGGTGTGGCGATAAAGGAGCTTGCGTTCGCGCTCGCCGGTCCACAGAATCGCGGCGGCGCCAGCTTTCACCGCGCGGTCAATGATCGGGGGAGGCGCGTCGTATTCGCGAAACAGATCCTGCCAGGTGTTGCTGATTTCGGTGTGAACGAGAAGAATCGCGCCCTTGACGTAGGCGCCCTCGCGTGCGAAATCGGCTTCGGTGCCGTCAGCGGTATAGACGAGAGGAGCTTCGATGCCGCCCGGGGGAGTGGCGGGAGAGAGACCGACGGAGACGAGCGAGACGGGGAAGGTGACCGGGCCGAGGAGTTCGAGGCGGGTGGCGCCCTCGCTCCAGGCGTTGGGGAGCGTGTATTTTTCGGTGTGCACATCGACGCCCGCGGCGTGGAAGGCGGTGACGGCCCAATCGACGGCTTTGGCCATTTCAGCAGAGCCGGTGACGCGGCCGCCGATGTCGTCAGTGAGGCGGCGTAGATTTTCTTCGAGCGGGGAATCGCCCATGACGATGGGCGTGATTTTGGCGGCGGCCTGGGCGCAGGCGGAGGCTTCCGTGGCGGAGCAGCCGGCGGTGCCTTGGAGGGTTTGTGTGGGATGTAGAGAATCGGTATTGGTCGGAGGGAGTTGGGCGGGGAGGGGAGAAGCAGGGAGATAAAGAAGCAATGAGGCAAGGATTAGACTGCGCATTTGCATCGGGAATTTCCTCTGATAAGAAGCCTGATGAGAGTGCGAGCGAATTATAGCGCAGAGCAGCAACGGGATTGAAATTCTGGGGATGCGCGATATGCTTTGGTCACAAGCGGGTTGCGGAGAGATGTGATGAATGAGACAGAGCGTGTACGGCCCAGTTCCTGGTATTACTTACTTGCCGTGGCATTTTTTGCGGGTGGACTGGGAATGATGATTTTTCTTTTTGCAGCGGGCATGCGGCGGGTACGGGACGGAATGGCGCGAGGAGAAATACCCGGGCAGATGGATTTGGAATTGAAACAGAAGGAAACGTACACGATATTTCTGGAACGAGCGTCTTTGACAAACAGGAGCACAATTCCTCTGGAAGGTGGCGTGAGTTGCGAAGTGAGTGCATTGCCAAATGGAGAGGCAGTTCCATCAAGGCGGCCCGCGACGGCCACAAGCTACGTGTACGGAACACGAGCAGGGGTTTCCATTTTTGAGTTTTCCGTGCCTCACGACGGAGTTTATACGGTCGCGTGCACGGCCGGCGGAAAGGGGCCGGAGAAGAAACTGGAGGTGGCAGTGGGCGGAGGCGTGACGAAGGCAATTTCAGCGGTAGTTGCGAGAGGATTTTTCGTGTTGGGGGGAGGGATTGTTGTGGGGCTGCTAGTGTTTGTGCGAGTGACCATGCTGCGGCTGGAATCGCGAAGAGAGATACGTGAGCAGGGATTGAAGCCGGTGTAAACGTGCTAGCGTTCGATTTGTGTGGTCCCACAAGCGTAGTTCATGGCATCGGAAGCCACAGAGTTCGAAGACTCGCCCCGTGCTAGAGTGAACCAGCCTGAAGGCTGGCCACTGCAAACCCAAGATGGCGGGCAGACCCCCTATAGGCCTAGAGAAAAACCAAGAGAAAGAAAATCCGAGATATTCAAGGTTGGGGGAGGTTGCGGACATGGGGCGCAACAGTGCTGCGCCCCTACGAAGAGAGGAGGGCGTCGGAAACGCGGGCGACTTGCAGCATTTCGGGGACGTCGTGGACGCGGACGATGTGGGCGCCGAAGAGAATGCTGGCGGCGACGGTGGCGGCGGTGCCCCAGATACGTTGATCGGGAGGAGCGGGTTTGCCGTGACGCGCGAGGGTGGCACCAAGAAAGCCTTTGCGGGAAGTGCCGACGAGGAGCGGGTAGCCGAGTTTAGCGAGAACGGGAAGGTTGGCCAGGAGTTCATAATTTTGCACGTAGGATTTGCCAAAGCCGATGCCGGGGTCGAGGATGATTTGCGATTTGGAGACGCCGGCACGTCGTGCGATGGCAAGCGATTGGCGCAGGCCAGCCAGAACATCTTTTACAATATCTTTCGCGAACGGCTGGTTTTGCATCGTGCGGGGAGTCCCGCGCATGTGCATGAGGATTAGTGGAACGCGGTGACGAGCAGCGACTTCGGCGAGGCGTGGATCATTCTTCAGGCCGGAGATGTCATTGAGGAGTTCGGCGCCAGCACCGAGGGCGATTTCCGCGACGGAGGATTTTCGGGTGTCGACGGAGACGGGGATTTTCAGGCGGCGGCGCAAGGCCTGGAGGACGGGGAGAAGGCGAGCGAGTTCTTCGGCGGCGGAAATACCGACGGAGCCGGGGCGCGTGGATTCGGCGCCAATATCGAGGATGTCCGCGCCGGCACGTTGCATGGCGAGAGCGGCGTCCACGGCGGATTTGAGGGTAGAGAATTTGCCACCATCGGAGAAGCTGTCTGGGGTGACGTTGAGGACGGCCATGACGAGAGTGCGCTCGCCGAGGGCGAGCGTGCGCGTGGGGAGTATGAGGCGAGACCGTTTTCGACGGAGCATGTATGAAGGAAAGTGTAGCGTAGAAAAGGGAATAAGAAGCAGACGGGAGAGATTGCAGAAATTGAAGATCGAAGAGGGATCCTTCGGCTGCGTGACCCGGCGCGCCAAACTGCGGCGGGGAGGAAAAAGCCGGGTCACCCCGTTCGGGATGGCAATTTTTCGGGGTTGGTTGAGAAATGAGGGAGATAACAGGCAATCGAAGAGAAAAGCAGATCCCTCGCTTTGCTCGGGATGACAAAACTATTCTGATCAATCTAAATCGAAGTCGCGGAGGGGCTTGCCGGCGGGGGCGTCCTTGGCTTTCTTCATGGCTTCTTCGAATTTTTTGGCGAGGATATCTTCCTTGTTTGTTTCCTGGAAGACGGAGTCGGCGAATTTGTCCTCGCGCTGACGTTTTTGTTCCTCGAGGATGCTGGCAGCTTTTGTGAGATCCACGTCCGGGCCGGGTTTCACGTGCGGAGTGTGAGAAAGCACCGCGCCGAAGATGGGGTCGATAACCAGCTTGGCCTGGCAGCAGGGGCACGTTACGTTAAGGTTTTCGCCGTCTTTGAGTCCCATGGCGGTAGTTTACGCCTTTTTGTGTGGGAAGAAAGGGGTGCCGGCAGAGGCCAAGTATTCCGTAATCGGCTCCTGAAAGCGGAGGATGTGCTTGATAAATTGTAGTGTTGGGAGCTTCTGCGAGGCGAATTAGATTCGGATGACCTTATTTCTTGTCTTGCGAGGGCTCTTGGACGTCTTATCCGGCCCCATGGCCAGGTTCCGCGAGACACCACAGATCTTAGGGAAGCATCATTCAGGAGAGTAACAGTGTGGCCGACCGACGCGAAGGTCAGGGTGGCGCGGCCGTTAAGGATAAGCGAGGGACGGCGTGAATTTCCGCCGCGATCAGACGTACCCAGAACGTCATCGTTCGATGGCGGCGTAGCTGGGGCT
>JBAVHY010000292.1:0-24121 GCA_049686315.1 Candidatus Acidiferrum sp.
CTTTGCCCCGGTCGAGCCACAGCGCTCTTCGCCTGGTTTACCTTGAGTTTGAGTCGATTCGTGATGAAGCACGTAATGCTCTCCATCACTCGCTGGCCCGCTCGTTCGCTGTCGACGTAGATGTTGCAGTCGTCGGCATAACGCACAAAGTGGTGACCGCGCCGCTCCAACTCTCGATCCAGTTCGTCCAGCACCAGATTACTGAGCAACGGCGAAAGCGGACCGCCCTGGGGCGTTCCCTCATCCACCGCACTCACCAATCCGTCCTCCATCACACCGGCCGTCAGAAATGCTCGAATCAACTTGAGCATTCGTTTGTCGGCCACGCGCTCGGCTACCGCCGCTAACAGGCGATCGTGATTAACTCGATCGAAAAATTTCTCGAGATCCAAGTCCACCACCCAGCCGTGCCCTTCGGCAATATATTGCTGCGCCTCGTGCACCGCTTGCCGTGCGCTATGCCCCGGTCGGAAACCGTGGCTGTGTTCGGAGAACGTCGGGTCCCAACGCTTCTGCAGAACCTGCAGCACCGCTTGCTGGACGAAGCGGTCCAGCACGCAAGGAATGCCTAACTTCCGCACTCCGCTGCCGTCCGGCTTCAGGATTTCCACCCGTCGCACCGGCTGCGGTTGATAGGTTCCGTTTCGCAGTTGTTCCCCAATCTCTGGCCCATGCTGCTTCAGGTATTCCGGCAGTTCTTCGACGGTCATCCCGTCCACTCCCGGACTCCCTTTGTTGCTCTTGACTCGTTGTAATGCCTGCTTGCTGTTTTCCAGCTCGCAGACTTCTTCCATCAGTCGCTCCGTTCCAGCCAGGCTTTCAGACTCGCGCTTCGCCACCAGCGTTTCGGTCCCTTTCCCGGTGGTCTTCGGAGCATCACTCCTACTTTCCCCTGGAAAGGCCAGTACCTCTTGTTCCGGCCGGTTTTTCTGCCGCTGTCCGCTCATGAGTTGCGCCGCTTACTTGCCTTTCCCTTTATTCCCCTTGCGGGGTACCGTTCGGGCCTTCGATCCCCGTTCCCGGTTCGGCCTATCTGTTGCTCCACCTTTCGGTCTTGGAGTGCCTCATTAGCCTTGCCGACGACAGGATCTACTGTGCCCTTTGCTGACTTCTGCGACACGGTCAAGGTGAATCGCTTCACCCTTAGTCACGAATCGTGACATGCCACAGATCTCCCGAGGTAAGTTCGACCGCCTTTGACGCGCAACCGCCGGATTTACAACCGGTGAGCTTGATGGATATGGGCTTCGCGATCATATGCCCGCTCGCCCGCCACCGTATGCCTCAGATCCGGTTTTTGTACATCGGCTCGCGTCTTTGCTCCGCGCTTCTTTCAGGCCCCGCCTCGCGGCGAGTGTTATTTCACCCTTGCGCTTCGCTATCACTTCACGTCCATCACGTTGTGAAGAGGACTTGCACCTCCAAGCTGTCAAACATGCTCGGCACACATAAATAAGGGTGGCGATGTGCCACCCTCTTGCGTCCTCCTCGCCGTTGTAGGGGCGGCTTTACGCCGCCTTTGGTTTTCTCTGTCGTTGTAGGGCCGCAGCACTGCTGCGCCCCATGTCCGCACAATTACCCAATGTCGGATCTCCCTCTCTATACTCGCCGCCCTTCTGCTGCCTTCTTGGGTTTCCCCTGGATGATCTTGAAGGTGCCCCATCCTTCGCGAAGTTTGCGAAGGACGGGCTCTTACGGTCTAACTCCACAACTCTCTTCTCCGCGACCTCTGCGCTCTTCTCTCTGTGACCTCTGCGTTAAACTTCTTCTTCGCTTTTCTCTTCTCCTAAACTGTCGACTGTAAACTGATAACTGTAGACTTCTTCTGCCCCCGCCCACCCGTCACGCGCCCCCGTGACCGCCGTCCTTGCGCTCCCTCGCCCATAGCTCTAGCCCTACTCTTGGCGGTGCTCTATGCTCAACGCTTTTCGTACTACCACGGCCGCCCTCTCCTTGCTCCTGTTTCTGGCCCTCTCCGGCCAGCACAACGCGGCCATCAACTGGGATACTCCGGTCAACAAGGGTCTTTCGCACTTCTCCCTGGTCGCCACTTCTACCGCCGGTGAAGAAATGTACGCGGTTTATTGCGTCGGGTGCCATGGCAAGGATGGGCGCGGTCAAACTCCATACGCGCGTTATTGCGCTGTGCCCCCAGCCGACTTATCGCAACTCACTCGCAACAATCACGGCATCTACCCCGCCGAGCGGGTTTCTAATGTCCTTCGTCGCGGTACTGGCCAACTCCCCAGAGGCCCGGGTTATATGCCCGTCTGGGAACCTCTCCTGAGGTCCATGAATTCCGACCCTCCAGGCATAACGGAAGTCCGCATTCAAAACCTCACCAAATATGTGAAGACTCTGCAGAGCAGGCCGGCCCCTCCCCACCGGCGCACCCTCTCCGCTCAATAATCTTGAGGGTGCCCCATCCTTCGCGCCGTTTTGCGAAGGGTGGGCTCCTCTTCCTTCTACACTTCTACTCTTTCCCTCTTTCACTTCTTCAGCTTTTGCCACGCCCCAACTAAATGACCGTTGTCATCCTGAGCGAAGCGAAGGACCTCAACCTCCGTGTCTTGCCTCCCCATTCCCCGTTCCCTCTGCGGCCGCTCTGCTAACTCTGTGGTGAAATCTTTCTTTGTCTTCCCTCGGAACTTCCACCTCCAAAATAATGCAACTTCTTCTCGTCTCTCCCTGTCCCACCTCATAGATCGAATCA
Organism: Candidatus Acidiferrum sp.; assembly: GCA_049686315.1. Lineage (GTDB taxonomy): Bacteria > Acidobacteriota > Terriglobia > Acidiferrales > UBA7541 > Acidiferrum. The sequence goes on from JBAVHY010000292.1 coordinate 2,714, forward strand.
ATCGCCAACGCGCGATTGAACAGGAGAGCACCATGAATCGAGAACGGGCGCTAAAGGTTGTGTTGGTGTTGGTGGGATTGCTGTTTTTGGGCGGAATTTATCCAGTGAGCATGGTTTTGTATCACGCGAATCGATCCGAAGCTACCGAGGCGATGATGTTTAGCATCTATTTCGCACTCGGAATTTTCCTGCTGCTGGCCGTGCGTGACCCATCGGCAAATTGTAGCCTGATCGCCTTCGCCGCATGGTCGAACCTCGCTCACGCTGCCGTAATGTTGGTGCAGGCATTCCAATATGGGAGTGAACGTGGAGGATTTTTGGCCGCCGTGGCTGGGTTTGGCGCCATCGGCGTAGTCCTGATCGCGCTGGCTCCGGCAAAGCGGCCAGAACAGCGGGTATCCGCTGCCTAATCGGTGCTGCCAAAAACACCTGGTTAAGAATCTTTTCTCTTTCTTGAACTGTGAACTGAGAACTTATGACTGTTGACTTTCTTCGCGGGGCCCCACCCCAAGTTTTCTAGGGTGGGCCTTCGCTTCTCTTCTCTGCGACCTCTGCGCTCTTCCTCCGTGCCCTCTGCGTTAAAATCTTTTCTCTTCCTTAAACTGTGAACTGAGAACTCATAACCGTTAACTTCTTGCGCTTCCTCACAAGCGCGGCACCACGTAGCTGGCCACCAGAAAAGATGCCGCCCCCTCTTCCTCCTCCTTGAGGAGCGACTCAAACATTCGCGTCAGCGGACCGCCCCAGCGCCCCAGCTTGCCACGTCTCTCGGCCAGCGGCGCGAACCGGAATGGCGAATGTGTTTCCAGGTCCGCGAGATACTTCTCGGAATACAGCTTTCTGCACTCACCGGCGGACCAGATCAACAGCAGCGAACAACTCATCCGAATCATTTCCTTCAGGCATTTGTGCTCCACGGCTGCGTCTGTAAGGCCGCCGTCATCGGACGGCATGCAATCGACTTGCCTCATGACGCCACGCCCGAAATTCAGTGTGCGCGTTGTCAGCGCGTCGAGCGCTACTCCATTAGCCGTCCCTGAACGCGCGCAAGCCGCTATTTCCGTGAACACCGTCAACTTCCCTTCTCGCAGGTCCTGCTGAAGATCCTGCAGATCGTCCACCAACTGCAACAACACTCCCCAATCAAACGCGAACTGCGCCTCCTCCGGCGAAAGCGATCCCGCCGCCAGGTAAGCGTCCGCCAAAACCGAAGCCCCACCCTTCTCGAAACTCAGTTTCAGCACGTCCCCGTTAGCCAGCGAAGAATCGAATCGCAACAGGCGCACGCTGTTTTCCTGTGCGCGGTGAATCTCCAACAGGCTGTCATACACTTCCGGCCACTCGGCGCGCCCGTATTGCTCTTCGATGAGTTCAACAAACCGCCAGATCGTGGCTTCTCGCTCATTAAACGGCTCGACCCCAAGCCCCTCCAGCCGCTCGCGAAACCGCCTACTAAACGCTAGCTTTGCGCCGCGAGAGATCCCCGGGTCGTCCAGATAATTATCCGTGTAGGGATAAAGCATGCTGTAAGCGAAGATCGAAGGCGTCAGTTGCATGCGCTGTCCCAGCAGGGTTTGCAGCGCACAAGCGGTCCACGCGTTTCGACTTGCCTGAAAAATGTCCTCGGCGCTGACCTCGGGATCCACATGTCGGGCTTCCCGCGCCAGTTGCGTCGCCACCGCCGAGAATCCGTGATCCAGCAGCAACTCCAGGTGGCCATCCTCAAGCCCCAGGCACGCTTTCGCAAAACTCCTGAACGCGGAGGTCATGCGCTCCTGCGTGCAACGACGTTCCGCTTTGCTGCTCGGCGCATCCCGCAACTCCGCCTCAACCTTCCGCAGAAACTCGTCCAGATAACTTTCCCGCGCGGCTTGCTCGCCCCGTGTAAACGTCCGCTCGAATGGCGGAAGGCACACCGCGCCCTGCTGCCATAAAGACAGCGATTCTTGAAGCAGTTTTCCCACCACGATTTCGCCACCTGTATTCAGATACGCAATTTGCGCCGCGATTGTTTCGTCGCCGGGAAGCTCTGTTGCCATCCTCATGCACGTTGCCAGGGTCGGCAAAAAAATCCTCTGTGTCCTCCCAAGCCAGCGCCGGAGGCGCGACACAAGTTAGCCCAGCCCAGGGCTGGGTCAGCGACTGGCCAGTGCTCAGCGCCGTAGGTGCGGCACTCCCGTCCACGCGTCACTCCGAATTCTCAAGTAATGAGAGGGCTATATCCCCGCGTCTTGGTTTTCTGAACTCTTGAACTTTTCAACTCTTAAACCTCTGCCCTCCCGCTCCCTTCCATTGACTTTCCTCCACTCCTCCTCCTAACATGCAATCCAAAAAGGAGCCCACCGTGTCCCAAAAATTCCGTCTTTTCTCCGTCGTCCTTGCCTCACTTGTGTTCTCTCCTCTCGCCCTCACCGCTCAGGATCTCCCCAATCGCCTCGAACCCATGGACGTTTTCCACGTCCAGGTCGCCAGCGATCCGCAAATCTCTCCCGACGGCAAGCGCATCGTCTACTCTCGCCAATCCGCGGACGTCTCCTCCGACCGCCGCGTCTCCAATCTCTGGATCATCAATTTCGACGGCTCCGAACATCGCCCCATCACCACGGGCGCCTACGGCGACTCATCCCCTCGCTGGTCGCCCGACGGCACGCGCATCGCCTTCCTCTCCGACCGCGATGGCAAAACGCAGCTCTATGTTCGCTGGATGGATTCCGGCCAAACCGCCAAGCTCACCGACCTAGAAAATCCTCCTGCCGGCATTTCCTGGTCGCCCGATTCCAAGCAAATCGCCTTCACTTCACTGGTCTCCGCCGCTCCTCCGAAACTCGCCACCCTTCCCTCCACCCCAGAAGGTGCAAAGTGGGCCGACGCGCCCAAAATTTATGAGGACCTCATCTACCGCTTCAACGGTCCCGGCTACCTAAAGCCCGGCTACTCGCAAATCTTCGTCGTCTCCTCCGATGGCGGCGCGCCTCGTCAGCTCACCACCGGAAAATTCCCCCACGGTCCCGGTGCTGGTGAATTTGGCGGCTCCTACGCCTCCTGGGCTCCCGATGGAAAATCGCTCATTTTTGCCATGAACGGCACTACCAACTACGAGTACGAACCTCTTCACACCGAACTCTTCGAAATCAATGTTGCCGACAGCTCCCTCAAGCAGCTCACCCATCGCACCGGTCCCAACAATTCCCCGGAAGTTTCTCCCGACGGCAAGCTCATTGCCTACACCGGCTTCGATGACCGCTATCAGGGCCATCAAACCACCTATCTCTACGTCGCCAATCGTGATGGCAGCAATCCTCACTCCGTCACTCCCAAACTCGATCGTGACGCCTCCTCTCCCCGCTGGTCCGCCGACGGCAAAGGCATCTTCTTCACCTATCACGATCAGGGCGACACCAAGCTCGCCTATCTCCCGCTCGACGGCTCCTCTGTAGTGGCCGGTCTTCAGACCGGCAAAATCCTCGCCGACCATCTCAGCTTCGGCGGCAATTTCAGCGTTGCCAAAAACGGCGCCTTCGCCACTCAATACGACACGCCCTCCGATCCCGGAGATGTCGCCGCCGCTTCTCTCTCCACTCCCAAGCTCAACGTGCTCACCTCTCTCAATCGCGAGCTCTTCACCGCCAAAAAACTCGGCGCCGTCGAGGAACTTTGGTACGACTCTTCCTTCGATAAGCGCAAAATCGAAGGCTGGATCATCAAGCCTCCCGATTTCGACCCCGCCAAAAAATATCCTCTCATCCTTCAGATTCACGGCGGCCCTTTCTCCGACTATGGCGACCGCTTCGACCTCCAGGCGCAAATCTGGGCCGCCAAGGATTACGTCATCCTCTACACCAACCCCCGCGGCAGCACCAGCTACGGCGAAAAGTTCGCCAATCTTATCCACCACGCCTATCCCGGCGACGATTTCCACGACCTCAACTCCGGCGTCGACGCTCTGCTCGCCAAAGGCTACATCGATAAGGACAACCTCTTCGTCACTGGCGGCTCCGGCGGAGGTGTCCTCACCTGCTGGATGATCGATCGCACTGACCGTTTTCGCGCCGCCGCCAGCCTCTATCCGGTCATTAATTGGTATAGCTGGGTCCTCACTTCCGACCTCCCCTCCTTCGGCGCGCAATACTGGTTCGGCGCCAATCCTTGGGAAGACACAGACAACTACATGAAGCGCTCGGTAATTTCTCAGGTAAAAAACGTGAAGACGCCCACTCTGCTCATGACCGGCGAGGAAGATTTCCGCACTCCCATCTCCGAAGCCGAGCAATACTACGCCGCCCTAAAGCTTCTCAAAGTCGAATCCGCCCTGGTCCGTTTCCCCGGCGAACCGCACGGCCTATCCCGCCGCCCCAGCCACCAAATCGCCAAAGTCGTCTACACCCTGAACTGGTTCGATTCCCACCGCCACAAACCCTAACCGCTCTTTCTTGTGTAGTGGCCGGTCTTCAGACCGGCTCTTGGGTTTGTCGGCTCCCGGTGCTTGCCCCCGGGAACGCCATTCTCCCGAATCGCGTCTTTCGCGGCGGTGCCCCATGTGCCGCCTTTGCACGCCGTCTCCTGGGTTGCCATCTCCTGGGTTTGTAGTGGCCGACCTTCAGGTCGGTTCTTGGGGTCTGCTCCGCATTCTTGCGCCGCCCATCGCAGGATTTTGAGGGTGCCCCATCCCTCAACCGCTGCGTCCTGGCGCTCACTGCTTCTCCTGCTCGAGGCTGAACGATAATATGTTTCAGAACACAGCGCCACTCACGAATTACCATGTTTAGCTCTCTTTGTGTTTTTCTAGCAGTAGCCAGGCGAGCGCTCCGCCTTACTTTTTCCACATTGAGGCCAATAACAAATGGGATATGCGCGAACTCTATCGCCAACACGCCGCTATTTCTTCACCTGCATCGCTCTTCTAACCGTGCTCTCTCTCGTTGCCCCGCAATCTCCGGCCCAGAGCACCGCGGAAATCCAGCAGCCTGATTCGCTCATCACTCAGGAACTGAACAAATATCCCGGATTGCCCGCCGAATTCACTCAGTTGTTTGTCAAGCTCCGGCAGAGCGTCCAGTTTCCCGCCCCGCGCACCAATAGCCGAATTCTGACTCTCCTTCCGCCAGGCACCGTCGCCTACGTCGCTCTTCCCAACTATGGCAACGTTGCCTCGCAGTCCGCGAGCATCTTCCGCCAAGCACTGCAAGAGAGGCCCGTCCTTCGCGATTGGTGGACGCACAGCAAATTCACCGTCACCAGTGGCCCCAAATTCCTTAGCGCCCTCGATCAGTTCGCCCAACTCCACGAATATCTCGGCGACGAAATTGTCTTCTCCGCCGCCATGGATATCCGGGAACCTACCTTCCTCATCGTTTCCGAAATTCGCAAGCCCGGCCTCAAACCTCTCCTCAAGCAATTCGCCGCGCAAATTTCCGGTAATCCCACATCACCGATGCGCGTCATCGACCAGAACGAACTCGTCACCGCCACCGAAAGACCCCACGCGGAGGAACCCATCATCTTGGTGCGCCCTGATTTTGTGGTCTTGTCTCTGGATCTCAACACCCTCCGCGCTTTCAACGCCCAACTCGATGCGCCCAAACCGGAATTTGCCTCCACCCCCTTCGGCCGCCGCGTGGGAAAAGAATATAAGGGTGGCGTCACCGTTCTGGGTGCCGCCAACGTCAGCAAGATTCTTGACAAAACTTCGCCCGCTGCCGGCCCAAGCGCCGCTTTCCAGCACAGCGGCTTCGAGGACATGCAGTACCTGGTTTGGGACCACACCACCATCGCTGGTAATCCCGTCAGTCAATTAGAATTGAGCTTCAGCTCTCCCCGCCATGGCGCCGCGTCCTGGCTGGCCAAGCCGACACTTCTTGGTAGCCTCGATTTCGTTTCTCCCACGCCACTCCTGGCCGCCACCGTCGTGCTTTCGAATCCCGCCCAGATCCTCGATGACGCCAAAGAACTCGCCGATCTCTCCCATTCAAACACCTTCGCGGCCCTTCCTATGCTCGAACAGAGCTTGAAACTCAGCCTGAAAGACGATCTCCTCAACCTTCTCGGTGGCGAAATCACCGTCGAACTCGACAAAATAGTTCCTCCCTCGCCGGTCTGGAAGGCCGCGCTCGCGATCAAAGATGCCAACCACCTGCAGCAAACGCTTAGCACGCTATTCGCTGTCGCGCATCTCCAGCCCGAGCAGTTCCAGAATGGCGGCGTCACTTACAACTCAATCCAGATTCCCTCACCGAAGACTACCGCCGAAATCACCTATGCCCTTGTGGATGGCTATCTGCTCGTTGGTTCCAGCCGCGACGCGGTTGCCGAGGCTGTTCAACTTCATCGCACTCGTGGCTCCTTGGCAAAGTCCAGCAAGTTCCTTGGTGCTCTTCCCCCTGGCCGCCCACTCGAAGCTTCGGCGTTGCTTTACGAGAACCCCATCGCCATGTCGGCCCTCAAGATGGGCTCGCTGATGCCCGATTTCGCACAATCGTTTCAACAGGCTTCGCAAGAATCGACTCCCGTGGTCATGTCCATTTACGGCGAGGATTCCGCCATCCGCGAAGTGAGCACCAACTCCGCTTTTGACGCCGCCGGAGTCTTGATCGTCGCAGCCATCGCAATTCCCAACTTGCTGCGCTCAAGAATTGCTGCTAATGAATCCAGTGCGGTCGGCAGCGTCCGCACCGTAACCACCGCTCAAATTACCTATGAAGCCGGGCATCCGAAGAGAGGCTTTGCGCCGAATCTTGCTGCCCTCGGGCCTGACCCCCGCGGACCCAATTTCAACTCGCCGGACCACGCCGATTTCATTGACGAGAGGCTTGCCTGCGCCTCTGGCACCTGGTGCACCAAATCTGGCTACAACTTCAAAGTGACCTCCGTCTGCAATCAGCAACACTGCAACGACTATCTCGTGGTTGCTACGCCGGTCAGCAACGGCACTGGCACAAGAAACTTCTGCTCCACCTCAGACACCGTGGTTCGCTTCAAACTCGGCCCGCCTCTCACTTCGCCTCCAACGGTTTCAGAGTGCCAGGCCTGGCCACCGATAATGTAGCGGCCGCTCGCCGTAGTTTGACACGCGGGCGCCTTTCTTATGGGTCTTCCTTTTACGCCACCTTCACCATAATCTCGAGGGTGCCCCATCCTTCGCGCCCTTTGCGAAGGGTGGGCTCCTATACCCTTACGCACAACCCCTCTTTTCTTCGCTCTCGGGTTTCTCTTCGGGTGCCCCACCGCTGGTGTTGCGAGTGGGTCTTGGGTTCTCTTCTCTGCGACCTCTGCGCGCTTCCTCTGCGTCCTCTGCGTTAAATCTTTTCCTTCTTTTACTCTTATACTTTTCTACTCTTTCACTCTTCTTGAATTCTTGAATGTTCCCCTGCCCCCCACCCCCCGTCCCTATCACGCTACACAGGTCCTTTCGTACAGTAGTGGCGCCTCCACGTAACATGCTAGAAAGGTCAAAAGGGGACTCCTCCATGAAGAGACTACTTCTCGGCCTTTGCTGCGCACTCCTTCTTAGCGGTGTGGGCCCGCTGCCTGCCCTCTCGACTCAGGAACCCCAAACGGTCAACGCTGAACAAAAGACCAAATCCAAATGGCACTGGTTCCACCGCGAAAAGAAACACCACGAGAATTCCAACTCGGCCCAATCCACCCACAAATCCCGTGGCTGGTGGTGGCATCATGGTGGTCGTGATTCTGTCCCCGCCGGCGTCGGCGCCGACCAGAACAATCATGCCTCAGCCCGCCGCGAAAGATCCCAGCACTCCAAATCCGCCCCGCTCTATTCCAGCCCCAAATCCGAAGGCCGCTGGCATAACAATGGCCCAGGCCCAGCCGGCGCTGGCGCCAAGTAGCCCTCTCTCCAAACGCGCTTGAGAGTGCCCCATCCTTCGCGTTTTGTGCGAAGGGTGGGCTCTTACCTTCCAACGGCACAAATCTTCTTTTCTTCGCTCTCGGTTTCTCTTCGGGTGCCCCACCCGCCGGTCTTGCGAGTGGGTCTTGGGTTCTCTTCTCTGCAACCTCTGCGCGCTTCCTCTGCGACCTCTGCGTTAAATCTTTTTCCTCATCAACTCCTAAACTCTCATTTCCTTCTGCACTAGCCAACGGTTCGTAAACGCGCAGACTAGCAAGATTCCGGTTACGAAGTAGCCTGGCAAAGCGAAATCATTTGACCGGTATAGAGCAAATCCCAAGCCTGCCGCCACGAAAATCCCCGCAATCACCAAGTACGCCTTCATGTTGTAAGCGAAGCTGAACGGGAGATAGTGGGCCCCGACAATCACCATCACCGCGGGCAGAAACCAGTTCAGGCGGTAGCGAGACGCGGCAATGATCACCGGGAAACTGAGCGGCATAATCATCGCGATTTGCGTCGCCAGTGCGGGCAATGGATTCTCCGCGCTAAGCTTCGGCCGGCGCAATAGGTGCTGAACCAACTAGGCACACGGGTGAATGAGCATGCCTCCAAAGAAAAGCACATACATTGCTCCTCGGAACATGCCTCTACCCGCAACAATTGCCGTCACCAGCCAAAGGGCGCTCTCCACTAACATGTAGGAGAAACCTCCCAGATGAACTATACGAAGTTCCCTTTGCGCTTCGGCGATGGTCATTTTCGCTCCTTCGGATTTGTCTCCGCGTGCCCCACCCGCCGGCTTGCCCTGAGCCTCGAAGGGTTCTGCGAGTGGTCTTGGGTTCTCGTCTCTGCGAACTCTGTGCCCTCTGTGTCCTCTGCGCTAATTCTTTTCCTTCTTTTACTCTTTTCCTCTTCTCCTACACTACGGACTACAAACTAAAAACTCATAACTATTCCGCCCCCAGCCTCCCCTGCAATTCCTTCCGGTACCTCCGGCTCAATCGCAGCCTCGCTCCGTTCGTCAGCACCACGTCGGTTCCCCCGTCCTCACTGATCTCCAGCCGCCGCACCCGTTCCAGATTCACGATCGCCGACCGGTGAATCCTGCAAAACGCCCCTTCCCCCAGTTCCTGCTCCACCTCCGCCATGCTCCTTCGTAACAAGTGCGCCTTCGCCCCAACGTGCAAGCACACGTAGTAGTCCGCCGCCTCAACCCAATCAATCTCCGAAATTTTCAGGAACAGCACTTCTCCCGCGTTCTTGATAGCCAGCCGTTCGATCTTTCTCGGCGCTTCTTTCCCAAGCGCAATTCTCTCTTTCGCCCGCTCCAGCGCCCGCATGAATCGCGCATCGTCGAACGGCTTCAACAAATAGTCGAGCGCGCCCGCCTCAAACGCCCGCAGCGCATACTGGTCGTACGCCGTCACAAACACCAGCGCCGCGGGCATCTCCCCTCCCAACTGTTCCAGCACGTCAAACCCGTCGCACTCCGGCATCTGCACATCCAGAAACACCAGCTCCGGCTTCCTTCTCCGGATTTCCTTCAGCGCCTCCACTCCCGACCCGCATTCGCTCACGATTTCCACTTCCGGGTCCCGCCCCAGCAGCACCTTCAAATTGCTCCGCGCCAGCGGCTCATCATCCACAATCACCGCCCGAATTTTTTCGCGCTCCCTCACTCTTTCACTCTTCCACTGTTTTACTCTTCGACTGTTTTACTCTTCCACTTTTCTACTTCTTTATTCTTTTCTGTTTCTTCCTTAACTTCCTTCCCCTCCTTTACCTCCTTCACCTCCTCCGCATAAGGCACCGAAATCGTCACCTTCACTCCGTGCCCGCCGGAATTCGCCATCTTCAACTCGCAACCATCCCCATACAGGCTCTGCAGCCGCTCGCGCACATTCGATAACCCGATCGCCTCCCGCTTCCCCTCCCAGTCCGCCGGCAATCCGGGGCCGTCGTTGTACACACTCAGCGTGAGCTTCCCATTCACGCGCGCCGCGCTGATCTCAATCGCGCCTCCCTGCGCTCGCTTCGCGATACCGTGTTTCACCGCATTTTCCACGATGGGCTGAAGAATCAAGCTAGGCACCCGCGCTCCTCCCAATTCCTTCGCCACATCCATCCTCACCTGCAAGCGCTCCGCAAATCGCGCCTTCTGGATCTCCAGGTACTTCTCCACGAACCCCAGTTCCTCACCGAGCGCCACCTCCTGCCTCCCGGAATCCTTCAACACGTGCCGCAAGAATTCGCTCAGCCCCGCAATCATCCCCACCGCCGCATCATTCCTTCCCTCGCGCACCAGCCCAGAGATGGCATTCAACGTATTGAACAAAAAGTGTGGCTCGATCTGGTGTCGCAGCGCGTTCAATTGCGCCTTGGTCAGTTGCTCGCTCAGCCGTGCCGCTTCCATCTGTTGTCGCGCCAATCGCTCGCGCGAGTCCAGCATCCACCCCACCAGCACGATGCAGCCGTATAGAATCACCGACGACAGCAGTTGGTTGTAGATCGTCTTCTGCCAAAGGGGCAGAAACGGCCCCGACTCCCACATCGGTGACCACGGATTCAGCAGCGCTTCCAGCACTGCCGTCCATCCCGCCGACACCACACTAAGCCCCGCCCACGCGCCCGCATGCCTCAGCCACGTTGTGAACGATCTCACCTGCACCAGCGGGTATCGCCTCCCTAGCCGCAATATCAGCGGTGTCGCCAGCACCCACGGCAACCACGACAGTAGCAGCGCGAAGAACAACTTCACCCACGCGTGATGCATCCCTTCGCTGCGCATGGTCACCACGGTCTGCGTCGCGTCGAACAGTCCCATCCCGCCCCAGATTGCCGCAATCCAGTACCATCGCAAGGGCGCCGCCACTATTTTTCTCGTCTTCATGTCGAGCATCATACCCTCGCCCACCTCTCCCGCGCCAAAAATGCAGCCAATTGCCCGCTCCGTGCAGCCAGCGGTCTAGCCTTCCCGCTGCATCCGCGCGAAACTCTCCCCCCATGAACACCAAACTTCTTATCGTACTTCTCGGCGGCGCGCTTCTTCTCTCTGCCGCCACCGTCCGCCAAACTCCAACCACCGCAACCGCCGCTCCGGCCTACACCGCCGACGGCCAGCTCCAATTGCCCGAAAACTATCGCGAGTGGGTTTATCTAACCACCGGCTTCGACATGAGCTACAACCCCGCCATGAACATGGACCACCACATGTTCGACAACGTCTTCGTGAATCCCGAGGCTTATCGCTACTTCCTGCAGAACGGCACCTGGCCGGACAAAACCATGCTGGTTCTTGAAGTTCGTGGCGCCAAAAGCAAAGGCTCCATCAATCAGGCAGGCAATTACCAGGACACCGATCGCATGGGTCTGGAAGTGCACGTAAAAGATGAAGCTCGTTTCAAGGGCATGTGGGCCTTCTTCGGCTTTGGCGACAGCAAAACTGCCACCATGACCCCACTCTCCGCCGAATGCTACTCCTGCCACGCCACCCACGCGGCCGTCGATACCACCTTCGTCCAGTTCTACCCCACCCTACTTCCCATCGCCACCGCCAAGCACACCCTCTCCCCCTCCTACACAAAAGAAACCGCCCCAGCCTCCGCCACAAAAGACGCCAAGGACGCCCCACCCTCCACCGCGTATCCTCAGCCCTAATCCACAGCACTCCCAGCGTTTCTGGCCAATTGACCTTGAGGGTGCCCCATCCTTCGCGCCTTTTGCGAAGGGTGGGCTCCTACCATCCAACTTCACAACTCCTCTTCATCTTCGCTCTTGTGCTTCTCTTCTCTGTGACCTCTGCGCGCTGCTTCTGCGCCCTTTGCGTTAAATCTTTCTCTTCTCTTCTCTTCTCTTCTCTTCTCTTCTCCGAAACTATGAACTTAAAACTAATAACTGAAAACTGGCCCACCCCCCACAATTCGCAACCGCCCCGTCACCGCCTTTAAATAACCTCCACCGCGGCGCGATGACCGGATGCCAGCGCAATTTTGCGATCACAGGTTACCAGAGGGGCGTCCAGCAATTCGGCTAGCGCGACGTAAACTGCATCGTATGCTGTTAAGACCGTTCGTAGTTTCCATACACGCGGCATCAGAATGTCGTGTGGGTAGCGATTTAGCGGCAGGTCGTGGAGATCCTGCAAAGCTTCTTCGCCCCGAGACGCTGGGATAATCTTGTCTCGCACATAGCGCCGCAGCACCTGGGCTATCTCCACGTCCAGCAGGTGTGGTGCGTGAAGGGAGTCAGTATGCGAAAAGAGGCGTCGATCCACTTTCACCCCCGCGGAACTCCTGATCAGCCATTCGATTGCTGCCGAGGCGTCCAGCACAATCACCGGGAGTCTCGCTCCTCGCGTACGGCATCCGCGGCCGGCACGCGCGACTTCACGCGAGTGCGGCGTTCCAGGCGCTCTCTCAATTCTGCAATCGTTGGACGTTCCGCAACCCTGCGAATTTCGGCCACCAAATAATCCGAGAGTGACATCCCGGACAATGCCGCCCGGGCCTTTAGCGTACGATGCAAACCATCGGGAACGTTGCGAAGCTGGATCATGCGTGACATGTTGCAAGCATGAACGCATGCTTAGCACATGTCAACACGTTTGCCTCTCTTCTCCCGAGCTGCCAACTGAAAACTCCCCTCTTTAACTTCCTTCCCCTTACCTGCCCCGCTCCTTCCATGCCATAATGTGTTCATGGCAAACACAAAAAGCGCCACCTTCAGCGTGCGCCTGAAATCCGCAACCAAGAAGCGGCTCGCCAAACTGGCTCGCCAATCCGGCCGCAGCGCCAACTTCCTCATCTCCGATGCCGTCGAGTCTTACATCGCCGACCAGGAGCGCCTCAGCGCTGACCTCCGCCTCGCTCACCGCCAACTCAAGTCCGGCCATTATGTTCGCCACGAAGACATGAAGGCCTGGTTGCTCTCCTGGGGTACCAAAAACGAACTGCCTCCGCCTAATTGTGTCTGTGGCAAGCATCATGATGAGTTGCCGTGACACCACGGACCTCCTCCAAACGCTTTCTCCCTATTCAGATTGTTTGGTCTCCTGTCGCCGCTGCACGCTTGCGCGAGATTCGCGCCTACGTTGCGCTCGATAATCCCCGCGCCGCCGAGCGCCTCGCCACCCGCATCGTCACCCTTGTCGAAACTCATCGCCTCCACCCGGCCCTCGGTCGCCCCTCCGGTCAACCTAACCTCCGCCAACTCGTCATCGGAGGCACCCCTTACGTCATCTTCTACCGCCTTCGCCGCAAACAAATCCTCATCACCACCGTCCACCACTCCGCCCAAAAAAGATAATCGCCGCGTCCCCACCCTTGGCTCCAACGGTGCGTCTTGGGTTTCTCTTCTTTCTCCTTCTCTCTGTGATCTCCGCGCCCTCTGCGTTAAATCTTCTCCTTCTTGAACTCTTAAACTCTCTCTAGTCCATCACGTTCCATTGGAGATACGGCCGCGAAATTGACTCGATGACATCTTGCGGCTCTTCATTCAACACATCGTTTTTATTGTTCGCCGCCTTGAACTTCACATCCACCTTGATGTAAGGACATTCGACAGTGACATACGAGCGCTGCAATCGATTGGAGAGGCCCCCTTCCGTCGTAAAAACGTTGAGAAGATCTTTGCGGGTCATGCCAGGTTGAATCTTGCTGATTCGCCGCATGACTTTTGCAATCCACTTTGTCCGCTCCACAGTAAGCACATCACTTTCCGGCACGGATTCATCTTGAATCTGCCCGGCGTCTTTTGCCCATTGGGGTAGCTGGCTCTTGTTCCGGGGCTCCGCCGCCTTTTCGACTACCGTCCCGGTTGCGGTGTCGTATAACGCGTGCGTCCCCTTGCTGGCTTGCACTCCAAAGAACAGCGCAACTTGCCTCCCGTTTTCCCAGAAATGCCATTCCAGGATTGGCGCTCCAGGCTCGATTGTCTTCTTTTGCCCGCCCTTCAGGTAAATCTCCACCTGCAGTGCCGGTAGCATATTCCCAGCCTCGGGATTCTGCATGACCACGCACATCACCGTCTGCCGGTCGCCTGCAACACCAGCCTGCGCACAGTGCTTCGTATTGCCCATCCAAATCAATTTCCCGCCCTGCGAGCTTACAAAAATATTCCCATGGGCATCGAATTCAGCCTGTTCGTTGTACGCTAATTCTTGCGCTGCGGATGTCGTAGCGTAGCAGAGAAGCATCGCCAGCCCGCTCGCCCACATAATCTTCGGACCCAATCCCCCCGCCCTCGCCATAGGCCACCTCCTTCTCCAATTCCTAAACTCTTGAACTTTTGAACATTTGAACTCTTCAACTCTTCTCTTCTCCTAAACTGCGAACTTAAAACTGATAACTGAAAACTTCCTTTCCCCCTCACTTCCTCCCCACAAACCGCAACCGCGCCGTCACCGCTCTCCCCTGCCCCCCGCTAAACGCCCCGAAATTCGGCGCATCGATATTGTTCACCACCACGTCCGGATTCTCCCGGTTGAAAATGTTTATCGCCGACACCCGGACCGCGAACACCCGATGGCTCAACCCGAATTTCTTTTCCAGCCCGATCGTCACGCTCGCGTAATCCGGAAACCGCTGCGCGTTCGCCGCGCCAATCAAAAATTGCTGTTGGTTGATCACGCTGTAGGGAAATCCCGTGCGGTACTCCAGCAAATACGTGAACAAAATTCCCCACACCGGGGTCGGCACGCTCCCCCAGCTCAAAAACCGGTTCGGCGCGTCCCAACTCAGCGGCCCCGGCTGCTGCGCCGCAAAAAACATCGCGCCGAGGGTCGGATCCAACACCTGGTCCGTGCTCGCCCGCGACCGTGTGTAACTCCCGAACAGCGCCGCCGTGTTCGCGAACGTGTGCCGCGCCGAAATCGTCGCGCCTCGGTATTTGTCGCGCCGCGAAGTTCGCAACAGAAACTCCGACCCAATCTGCCCCGGTGACAATGTCTCAAACACCAGCCCGTGATGCTGGTCCCGCGCCAGCAATTCCACGGACACCAGCGTATTTCCTCCGACTCGCTGCTGCCATCCCACGCTCGCAATCGTGAAGTACTGTTCCTTCAAACCGCTCACCGGCCGCACGAACTGGCTCGTCGCCGGCCCGGAAATGCAAACAGCAATGCAATTTGGGTTTTGATCCTGGTAGGTGTAAACCGTATCCACCTGCTGCTGATCGTACGTCTGCCCGATCACCGAAAGATTCAACGGAATATTGTACATCCCCCAACCAATCGAAAATTTCCCGCGATTATCCGCGAACGGCAGCACATTCAACGAAACCCGTGGCTCGGCCATCGCTCTCGAGATTGCCCGGTCCGCATCCATGCGCATTCCCGCCTGCACCACCAGGTACCGCTTCGGCGACCAGTTGTCCTGCACAAACGCCCCCAGCAGCGTATTGCTCACCTCGAACTGTGGCGATCCGGCAAACGTGGTCAACCGGCTTGACGTTTTGTTGTCCTTGAGAAACGCTTGAATTTCCGTGCGCGCCGCACTGTGCAGCAGTTCCACCCCGGACACGTTTCCGCCCAGCGAAAGAGTATGCGTGCCGTGCCAATGCAGTTCCGTCCGGATCGCGTCGAAAAAGAATTGCAAGCGCTTCCCCTCCAGCCGCACTTCCTGGAAGTAATTCCCCTGCGCCCCGTTCACCAGCAGCACGTACGGCTCCGCGCCCTGTGGCCGCGTTGCGGAGTAGCCGTCGTCGGTTGATCCGCCAAACTCAAACAGCGTCTCTTGCCAGTAGACCTGGTCCTTCAGTGAACCAAACACCCGGTGCGCCGCCAGGTTGAAGCTCGTCGACTCCGGGTGCAGTGCGTCCAGCCCCAGGTCCGTGTCTCTCGTCTTGTTGTACAGAAACGACCCGTGCAGGCTGTGCTTCGGCGAAACGTGCCACAGGAAACGCGTCAGCGCGTCTCCGCCCCAGGTCTCCACAAGATTCGCATTCGTCGGCTGGCCCTTGATCACGCTCAGCGTATGCGTGGCGCTCAAATATTCCGAAAACCAGAAGCGCTTCTTGAGGATCGGCCCCGACACCGAAAATCGCGGGTAGAAATTCCCCAGCCGCACCCCTTCCTCAACATTGATTCCGGGAATAAAGTCCGTCGCGCCAAACCGCCAGCGGTCGTCTCCCTCCGGCGTGTCAAGCCGCAGCACCGCCGCGCCGGGGTGGTAGTATTCCGCGCCAAACCTCCCCGTTTCGATTTCCGCGCTGCGCACCGCGTCCACGTTCAGCCGCGCGTCCAATACTCCGCTGACGGGATCGCCAATCTCGAATCCGTCCAGAAGGTAGAGCGTTTGCGTATTACGCGCGCCCGCGATATGCAGCAGGTCGCCGTTGTCCCGCAGAACCTGCGGCATGGCCACCAGGCTTTGCTGCAAATCGTGCGAACTCGGCACGGGGATGTCGCGAATTTCCGTCCCGCTCAGATTGGCCGATTGTGTTGTCTCGGAGGGTTCGACGCGCTGCGAAGTGACGGTGACGTCCACCTTCTCGCGCACTTCCTGCTGGTGATTCAGCACAAAGGTGAACTCGGTCGCATCTGCCGCCAGTTGCAGCTTTTGCTCTTGCAGCACGAAGAACCCGGCCTTCTCCACGCGCGCTGTGTATTCGCCAGGCTCCAGGGAATTCACGGTGAAAACGCCGACGCTATCCGTCGCGCCGGAAAAAACATGCCCGCCGGCGTATTCAAGCTTTACTTGAGCATCGCCGACGGGCAGTCCGTTCTCATCTATCACTCGCCCTTTCAGGGCGAGCGGCGTGTCCGCAGCGTTTCCAGCGCCAGCCAACCATACGAGCGCGGACAACACTGCCGCAAAAATTCGAAGTCCCTTCACCAAACCCACCCCACCGAGCTGGAGAATGACTTCAAGTAATACTTCAATTCACATCACGGACCTAAAACTCATCATCCCGACGGCGGGGTTTGCTCGAGACATCCCTCTTCCTCCGAGTTGCCCGCTACTCCGGTCATCGATCGTTGGTAGCGCTGGGTCTGAGCCACAAAACTCCAGCGCTACCCAAGCCGCTCTTTGCCTCGTTGCTTCTTTACTTCGTTACTTCTTCTTGCTCTTGCCCTTCAGTTTCTCTTCCACCACCGCTTGTGCCGCCGCCAAACGCGCGATGGGCACGCGGAACGGTGAAGCGCTCACGTAGTCCATCCCCACCTGGTGGCAGAATTTCACGCTGTCTGCATCGCCGCCGTGCTCGCCGCAAATGCCCACCTCCAGCTTTGGACGCGTTTTACGGCCCTTTTCGATGCCCCAGCGAACCATCATCCCCACACCCTCGATGTCCAGTGTCTGGAACGGATCGCCCTTGAATATGCCGGCCTTCTTCTCATCCACATAATCCGGCAGGAAGCGCCCCGCGTCGTCGCGCGAAAGCCCCATGACGGTTTGCGTGAGGTCGTTGGTGCCGAAGGAGAAAAATTCCGCCACTTCGGCGATTTCATCGGCAAGCAACGCGGCTCGCGGCAACTCGATCATGGTGCCCACCATGTAATGCAGCTTGACGCCAGCCTTCTTGATCAAATCATCCGCAACGCGCCGCGTGGCAACTTCAAGGATTTTCATCTCTTTTCTGTCCAGCGTGAGCGGAATCATGATCTCAGGTATTACTTTAACTCTACCTTTCTGGCATTCAATCGCTGCTTCAATGATCGCGCGCACCTGCATCTCCAGAATTTCCGGATAGGTAATGCACAACCGGCAGCCACGATGGCCCAGCATGGGGTTTGCTTCGTGCAATTGCTCCACGCGGCGCACCACCGTCTCGACGCTGATGCCCAGTTCCTTGGCCAGCTCTTCCTGCTTGGGTCTCTCGTGCGGCACAAACTCGTGCAGCGGCGGGTCGATCAAACGGATGGTCACCGGCAAGCCGTCCATGGCCTGGAAAATGCCGATGAAGTCGCGCCGCTGGAAGGGCAAAAGTTTGTCCAGAGCCTTTACGCGCGCCTCGCGGTCGCTGGCCAGAATCATTTCCTGGATGGCGCGCTGGCGCTGATGGCCCAGCTCCGGATGCTCGAAGTCGGTGAAGAACATGTGTTCGGTGCGCACCAGGCCAATGCCCTGTGCGCCCAACTCGATAGCCTTGCGCGCATCTTGCGGCGTATCCGCATTCGCGCGCACATGCAGGCGGCGGATATCGTCGGCCCACTTCATGATGGTCTGGTAAGCCTTCGGAAACTCCGGCGTCACCAGCGGCATCTGATCGACGTACACCGTGCCTTCGCTCCCATCCAGCGTCAGCCAATCCCCTTCTTTGACCATCTTCCCGGTCTTGCCGTCCTTCATGGTCATGGTTTTGTAATCGATGTCCAGCGTCTCGGCGCCGACGATGCAGCACTTGCCCCACCCGCGCGCCACCACAGCGGCGTGTGAAGTCTTTCCACCAGTCGCCGTCAAAATACCCTGTGCCACAGCCATGCCGCCGACATCTTCCGGGCTGGTTTCGCGCCGCACCAGGATCACTTTCTCGCCGCGCTTGACCCACTCTTCGGCCCCAACTGCGGTGAAGCACGCCTTGCCCACCGCCGCCCCGGGCACCGCATCGATGCCGTGCGTCAGGATTCGCGCCTGCAGCGTCTTCTTATCGAATTTGCTGTCGATCACCGGATAGAAGAGCCGCTCGATATCCTCCGGCTTGATGCGCAGCACGGCGTCTTCCTTGCTAATCAGCTTTTCGTTGGCCATGTCACTGGCCATCTTGAACGCCGCCGCCGGCGTGCGCTTCCCGGTGCGCGTTTGCAGCATGTAGAGCACGCCCTCTTCGACGGTAAACTCCATGTCCTGCATGTCTTTGTAGTGTTTCTCCAGTTTTACTCGAACTTTTTCCAATTGGTCGTAAATCTTCGGCATCATTTTCTTCAACTCCGTCAAATGCACCGGAGTGCGGATGCCCGCCACCACGTCCTCGCCCTGCGCGTTCGACAGATAGTCACCGTAGAAAATCTTCTCGCCGGTGCTCGGGTCGCGCGTGAAGCACACGCCCGTTCCGGAGTTGTCTCCGGTGTTGCCGAACACCATCTGCATAACGTTCACGGCCGTACCCAGCAGCCCGGTGATCTTTTCCACCCGCCGGTACGTCACCGCCTTCTCCGCCATCCATGAGCCAAACACCGCCCCAATCGCGCCCCACAACTGCTCCAGCGGATCTTCCGGAAACGCGCTCCCGTTCTTTTCCTTGAAGTACGCCTTGTACTCCGCAACCAGTTCTTTCCACCCCGCCGCCGAAACCGCGGTATCCTCCTTCACGCCCTGGCGCGTCTTCATTGCGCGCAGCCGGTGCTCCAGGTCTTCCTTAGACATGCCCATCACCACCGTGCAATACATCTGCACAAAGCGGCGATAAGCGTCGTACGCGAAGCGCTCGTTGTTCGTGCTCGCGGCCAGGCCTACCACGGATTTATCGTTCAAGCCCAGGTTCAGAATCGTTTCCATCATCCCCGGCATCGAGCGCGCCGAGCCGGAACGCACGCTCACGAGCAGCGGGCTCGTCGGATCACCCAGCTTTTTGCCGGCGGCTTTTTCCAGCCGGGCAATACTGTCCACCACCTGCTTCTTCAATTCCGCGGGATACTTCTTGCCGTTCTTGTAAAAGTAGTCGCAGGTTTCCGTCGAGATGGTGAACCCCGCGGGAACCGGGAGGCCAATTTTCGTCATCTCCGCCAGCCCGGCACCTTTGCCCCCGAGCAGGTCACGCCACTCCCCGTCACCTTCTGCTTTTCCTGCGCCAAAAAAATAGACCCACTTTTTCACGTTATGCCTCTCTCTGTTTTGTCTTCGATTGTGTAGTGGCCGAACTTTAGATCGGCCGGTATGAACGAAAACGTACAGTCCAAAGACTGGCCACTACAACTGCTGCACCTTCGCGCCCGGCAACTGCCACTCAGTTGAGTTTGGAGCAGCGTTGGTCGGCGCGCCGACATTTTTCCGAAGAAATTTGTCGCCAAAATCCAAAAAGCAAACCTAAAGTATTACTTTACATCCCTCGTCCAGACCGCTGCCTACGGCGGTCCGGCACTTCAACAAATTCTCCACCCCAAAACGCAATGTCGGCACGCCGACATCCCCATCCCAATCTCTTGCCCACCGCTCCCTTGCACAACTTCCACTCATAAACCCAGCCCGTCATTCCGAGCCAAGCGAGGAATCCCTCTTCCTTGCGTGTACCTTCCGTGGCGCATCCCCCAGAATGTCGGCGCGCCGACGTTCCCGCTCGGGCAATCTTCCGACTACTGACTACAAACTACCGACTACCAACTCCCCGTTACCTCTCCTCGCCCCCGAGCTCCGAAAAATCTGCAATCGTCGTGAACTCCCGCAGCAACTCCGCCAGCAGCGCCAGTCGGTTCTTCTTCAAAGCCTCGTCCTCCGCCATCACCATCACGTCCACGAAGAACTGGTCCACAACTTTGCGCAGCCCGGCAATCTCCTCCAGCGCCCCCTGATAGCGCCCCGCGCGCTTGTCTTCGCTCACCTTCCCCGCAGCCTTGCGCATCGCCGCGTACAGTTGCTTCTCCGCGTCCTTCTCGAACAGTTCCTTGTTCACCGGCTGCACTTCCGCGGGCAGGTTGGCCTTCTCCAGTATCCTCCGGATACGCTTGAAAGATACCGCCAAGGGCTCGAAATTCTTCGACTTGCGGATGGCCTTCAACGCCCGAAGCCGCTTTTCCACATCCACCAGATCCTCCGCGCCAGCGCGGAACACCGCGTTCACCTCGTCATACGCGTAGCCGGACTTCTCTCGCAGCACGAATCGCGCCCGCTCCAGCAGAAACTCCAGCACCTGCGTTTCCTGCTGCGGCGTGAGCGTCTTCTTCGGCGGGTTGGCGAGCAACGCTTTCGACGCGGCCCCAATCGCCAGCGGCAGCGGCACGTAAATCTTCTTTTCCAGAATGATCTTTACGATGCCCAGCGCGGCGCGGCGCAATGCGTAAGGATCGCTCGAGCCCGTGGGCATCGCTCCCACGGAGAAGCAGCCGACGATGGAGTCCAGCTTATCGGCCAGCGAGACGGCGCAGCCGGTCAGGTTGCTCGGGATGGGATCGTCCAGGCCCACGGGCCGGTAGTGATCGTAGACGGCGTCGGCCACCTCCTCCGACTCGCCTTGCGCCCTGGCGTACAGCCCGCCCACAACGCCTTGCAGCTCCGTAAATTCCCGGACCATCTCCGTGGCCAGATCGCACTTGGCAAGTTCCGCGGCGCGATCGGCGTCGGCCACATGCGCTTGCAGCAGTCCCAGGTTGTACCACTGCTCGGCAAGCCACCGCGCGATGGCGCGCACCCGCTCCACCTTGTCGAAGTAGCTGCCCAGCCGCGATTCGTAGGTGACCTTCTGCAGCTTCGGCAAAATGTCGGCGAGCCGACATTCTTGATCGGACTCCCAGAAGAAGCGCGCATCCGCAAAGCGCGCCCGTAGCACGCGCTCATGCCCCGCGCGCACCAGGCCCCTGGTATCCCGCGCCAGATTGATGACCGCCAGGAAGTGCCGGGCCAGTTCCCCGCCCCGGTTCTCCACGGCGAAGTACTTCTGGTGGCCACGCATCACGGTGATCAGGATTTCGT
>JBAVHY010000293.1:0-4070 GCA_049686315.1 Candidatus Acidiferrum sp.
CCCTACGAGAGAAACCCAAACGCCCGCACGCCAAAAAGCGGCGAGCGGCCGCTACATACCCAAGAGAAATCAAGACCCACTGGCAAAATCGGCGAGTGGGGCACCCGCGCAACCGGAAAGTGACCCACTACCAGAAGTTTGAGTGACTTGCGAGGTGTCGAGGGAGGGAGATACACTGCGGTCCTTCATGGGAACTGTTGGAGTTGAGATAGAGGGGCAATTAGCGACGAGCGACCCGCGCGGCAGCTTGTTGGGCTTCTGGGCGCTGATAGCGACGCAATTTCAAGGAGCGTTCAGCGACAATGCGCTGAAATGGCTGGTGAGTTTTCTGGTGCTCGAGTCCGGCGTTTCGCGAGAGCGACGCGACTTTTTGTTTGTGCTGGTTGTGCCGCTGGTGTTTGCCATTCCCTTCGTGGTGTTCTCGATTCCCGGCGGCTATTTCGCCGATCGCTTCAGCAAACGCAGCGTGACGGTGTGGACCAAGCGGCTGGAACTGCTGACGATGGGCCTGGCGACTTATGCGCTGTGGGTGAACCGGCTGGACCTGGCCGCGGTGGCGCTGTTTCTTGTGTGCACGCAGGAGGCGATTTTTGGACCATCGAAATACGGCCTTCTGCCGGAGCTGCTGCCGACAAGCAAACTGAGCTGGGGAAATGGGGTGATCGAGTTGTGGACGCTGATGGCGGCGATCGGCGGGACCCTTGCCGGCGCGTTTCTGACGCACTATTTTCACGGGCGGCAGCAATGGTCGGGGATATTTTTTTTCGCAATGGGCATCCTCGGGCTGTTGAGCAGCTTGGGGATCAGCCGGGTGCCCGCGGCCGATCCGGCGCGGCGGTTCCATTGGAATTGGGCAAGGGAACTGGTCGAGGAAATTCAGCGGATGAAGCAAGACGCGGTGTTGTGGGTGGCGGTGATCGCTAACACGTTTTTCTGGTTTCTGGGAGCGATCCTGCTGCTGAACATTGTGCTGTATGCCACGGACATTTTGCGGGTAGATGAGGCGCACAGCAGCTATTTGCTTGCGGCATTGAGCTTGGGAATCGGGGCGGGGAGTTTCGTTGCGGGATATGCGTCTGGGCGCAAAATCGAGATGGGGATGATCTTGCCGGGGTTGACGGGCATCGTTGCGGCAACGGGGGGGCTATTCGTGCCGGGGTTGAGCTATGAAGCGGTCATGGCGGTGTTGATTGCGCTGGGGATCAGCGCGGGATTCTTTGTGGTGCCGGTTAACGCGTTGATTCAGAACCGCCCAAAGCCAGAGGAAAAAGGGCGGGTGATTGGAGCGTCCAATTTGCTTTCGTTTGGCGGGATTGCGCTGCAGCCGCTGGTGCAATACGCGATGCTGAAGCTGGGGCATCCGGACCCAGGTCATGTGTTTCTGATTTGTTCGATTGCATGTGTGGGGATGGCGTTTGTTTTCGCGTGGATGCTGCCGGCCTTGTGGCCAAGCGCCCTCTACTGGACACGGTTGCGCCATCGGACTAGCCTGTAGTATTGAGTATTGGCCGACAGGGGCCGCCGGCATGGCGGTTTCGGCCGCGAAGGAAAAATGGCAGCGGGAAACACAGTAACCGGCTCGCGCCCCGAGCTTCGGGGGTTGCAGTATTGGATGGAGCGCGTGCTGAAGGAACTGGGGAACGTGCGCGCGGCCCCCGAGGCGGATGTGGTGCATGATCTGCGCGTGGCGATACGACGCTGCCGGTCCGTTGCGGCGGTGATGGAACAGGTGGACCCAGACGCGGCGTGGCCGGACATGCGGAAGCTGGGAAGAAAACTGTTCCGGCAGTTGGGCGTGCTACGCGATACGCAAGTTCTGGAAGATTGGACGAAGAAGCTGGGCGCGGAAGCCGACCCTATTCGGGAGCGGCTGCTGACGGTGTTGGAAGCTAGAGAAAAGGAACAGCAAGAAGCGGCGCTGCGGGCGATCGAGAAATTCGATCAGAAATCGTGGAAAAAGCTGGAGCGCCGACTACAGCGGCGAAGCCGGATGGTACCAGCGGATGGGCTTGCGGCGGAGTGTTTGACGCTGGAGAGTTTGGAAGCCGCGAAAGACCTGCACATTCACGCTCTGCGAACCGAAAGGACGGAAGCCTGGCACGAGTTGCGCACCGGGGTGAAGCGATTCCGCTACACGGTGGAGAGCCTGCTACCAAGACGGTATGAAGAGTGGGGCGAGAATCTAAAACGCGTGCAGGATTTGCTGGGTGAAGTGCACGATCTGGATGTGCTCTCAGCAACGATTTCAGAGATAGCGGTGGACACGGAAGAAGGGCGGGCCGCGTGGGCGGAGCGCATCACCTGCGAGCGGCATGAGCGAATCGAGATCTACCGGCGCCTGACAATCGGGGAGGGCAATTTGTGGCGGGAGTGGCGACGAGAACTTCCCGCGGGGAGCCGGCTGGAGGAAGCGTCGTTGGCGCGATTGCAAGTGACGGTGCGGGCTGTGGAAGGTAATTCCAGGGGCACCACACTCGTTGGGCGTTTGGCAATGCGGCTTTTCGACGCATTGGTACGGATCCACGCGACACCCACGTTAGAAGAAAGAGAATTGCGCAGGATCATGCGAGCGGCGGCGCGACTCCACGGGATCGGAGCGGGTCTGGACTCCGACTCACCACAAAAGGCGGCCAGGAAATACTTGAGAGGCATGGTACTTCCCCCAGGCTGGACGGAGAGCGAATGGGAGATCATGGCGAGCGCCGTGCGATATCACCGTGGCGGGGTGCCCAAGGCGAAGCACAAAGCATTTGCGCGATTCACGCCGGAAGAGCAGCAGATGATTTGCACGCTGGCAGGAGTTTTACGCTTGGCGCGGGTTTTGCGGAAGTGCGGCGTGGAATCGGCGGTGGGGATGCGGGTGGAGAAGTCGGTGGACGCGCTGATCGTGCGCGTACCGGGGCTTGAGGAATCAGAGGAAAATGCGGCGCGGCTGGCGGCGGGCAAATATTTGCTGGAACACAGCCTGGAGAGTCCCTTGATTGTGAAGGCGGCAACGGTGGTGCAGAAGGTTTTGCAGTTACCGCGAAAAGAGGGACAGGCAGAAGCGAGTGCGGCAGCTTCGGATTAGGGGCAGCAAACCCAGGAGCGAAGCGGGTCTTGCATAGCGGGGAAATTGTGCGGACATGGGGCGCAGCCCTTCGACTTCGCTCAGGACAAGCAGTGCTGCGCCCTTACGAAGAGAAGAGAAACCCGAGAGCCCACTCGCAAAAGCGGCGAATGGGGCACCCGAAGAAAAACTCAAGAGAAAACCTAAGTCTAGAGAACCTAAGAACCGACCTAAAGGTCGGCCACTACACACCCAGGAGAACAAGTGAGGAAGACCCAAGAG
This sequence comes from Candidatus Acidiferrum sp., assembly GCA_049686315.1. Taxonomy (GTDB): domain Bacteria; phylum Acidobacteriota; class Terriglobia; order Acidiferrales; family UBA7541; genus Acidiferrum. The sequence goes on from JBAVHY010000293.1 coordinate 3,332, forward strand.
TGGGCGCAGGGCTGCGCGGCTCAGGGTGAACAGTGCTGCGCCCCTACTTACCTGCTTTGCGAAGGAGCTTGGGAGTGGCCAGCCAGAGCAGTTCGCCGCTGGGGGGTACCAGGCGCTTCAATTCCACTAGAGCAACACCAGCTTTTTTGAGGGACGAGATGTGGTGCTTGGCGCCGAGGGCCGTGGCAATCAGGTCGTCCAGATGCGGAGCATGACCGAAAACGAAAACGGTGGAAAGCTCCTTATCCTTGGAAAGTTCCCGGAAGAGTTGGAGAGGTTCGGCACCGGGCAGCAACAAATCCGACTTACGAATCTTGAGTTTAGGGTATTCCAGGAGCGCGGCGAAAATTTCCGCGGTTTGGACCGCGCGCAAGTACGGACTGCTCAACATCAGGTCAGGAACGGTGGCGACAGCAGCGACACCTTTGGCCACTTGTTGGGTCTTTTCAATTCCCTCATTGGTCAGAAAGCGCTCCGGGTCCGCGGGGCATTTGGGGTCTTCGCGATCCACGGCAATCCCGTGACGGACAATATACAGCTCCATAAAATATTGTTCCTCCTGTGATGAAAGCGGACCCCAAGAGAAAAGCGCCGGTCTAAAGACCGGCCACTACAACATCTTATAAAAACAAATATATATGGCGAGTAACAAGAGGCGAATTGGTGTGTATGAGTAAGGCCGGGGGAGAAGCAAACGGGGCAAACGGTTTCATGACAGCAAACATCGCCTCCTCAGAAG
>JBAVHY010000294.1:0-1965 GCA_049686315.1 Candidatus Acidiferrum sp.
TGTCAAGCCCGAAAACCGGCGAGGCCGGTCACGACAGAGAGGAACGGGGGGCGGGATGGGTGAGAGGATGACAAAGCCCAGGACGACGACAGCGAAGACCGAATTATTCAATGGAGCCTTGCAAAAGCCCGTTGTCAAGCCTGGTCCCAGGTTTTCGTGCTCACGCCAGTGGTGACGTGATCGTCGTGGTGCAAGCCAGACGAGCACGATCCCGTTCAGAAGATTACCTCGTCTGCACAACCTGGGCCGTCGCCCTGGGCAAATTCAAATGCCGGGAGATCGTACCATGGCGACCAACCAACAGAAGCGAATGCATCCCGCGGGATTGCCGGTTCTGAAGCCGCATGCGGCGGGGATCGACATTGGCGCGCGGGAAATCTATGTAGCGGTTCCGGCCAACCGCGACCCGCAGCCGGTGCGCTGTTTCCCCACCTTTACGGAAGACCTGCACCGTTTAGCCGACTGGCTGCAGACCTGCGGCATTACCACCGTGGCCATGGAATCCACCAGCGTGTACTGGATTCCACTTTATCAAATCCTGGAAGCCCGCGGGCTGGAAGTGTGTTTGGTGAATGCCCGTTATTTCCAGAACGTTCCCGGACGGCGCACCGATGTTTCCGATTGTCAGTGGCTGCAGTATCTGCACGCCGTGGGTTTGCTGCGGGCCTCCTTTCGACCCAAGGCGCAGGTCTGCGTTTTACGCTCCCTGCTCCGCCACCGCGAGCACTTGATCCAGAGCGCCTCCAGCCATGTGCTGCATATGCAAAAGGCACTGGATCAGATGAATCTGCAGATTCACCACGTGCTCAGCGACATCACCGGCGTAAGCGGGCTGGCCATCGTGGATGCCATCCTGGCAGGGGAGCGCGATGCCCGACGGCTGGCCCAACTCCGCCATGCTCGTGTGCGGGCCAGCGAGACCATCATCTGCAAAGCCCTGGTGGGTGATTATCGGCAAGAGCACCTGTTCACGCTGCGCCAGTCTCTGGCGGCTTATCGCTACTACCAGCAACTGATCGCCGAGTGCCACCGTGCCATAGAAAAGCAACTGCTCGCCTTCGAACCCAAGCTGGAAGCCACCGCCCAGCCGCCGCGCGCGGTGAAGTCGCTATCCCGCAACCGCCGCGGCTATGAGCCCAGCTTCGATCTGCGCGGCCATCTCTATCGCATCATGGGTGTGGACTTGACCACGGTGCCAGGGCTGAGTGTGCTCACCGTGCATACCCTGCTGAGCGAGATCGGTCCCGACCTGGCGAGCTTCCGCAGCGCTTCCGCGTTTTGCTCCTGGCTGGGGCTATGCCCGGACAACGAAAAAAGCGGCGGCAAGATCCTGTCGGCACGTACCCGCAAGGTGAGTAGCCGTGCCGCGCTGGCCCTGCGCTTGGCCGCCAACTCGCTGCACCGCAGTCAATCCTATCTGGGCAATTACTTCCGGCGCATGCGCGCCAAACTGGGCGCACCCAAAGCCATCACCGCGGCAGCCCACAAGCTGGCCCGCATCATCTACCACCTGCTCACCACCCAGCAGCCGTACCGCGAGAGCATCTATTACGAATATCAGCAACGCTCGCGACTTCGTGCCACGACCCGTCTTAAAGCCCAGGCTGCGTCCTTGGGCTTCCAATTACTCCCTCTGCCCGTCCCCGCAACCCCGCGACGCATCTGAGTTGTTCCTCAGAAGAAAAATCCAGCAAAGTCACCCTCATTGACCCGGATTATTCATCGGGGGAAAGGCCTTCCGAGCGCTGCTGAGAACTCCTAACGTGCTCGATTCCCCGGCTACGCTGCTCGAGCTGGCTTGATTGGGGTGTGGCAGGTGCGACATAGCATCCTAACCCCAACGAACGAAACAGTGTCAACTTACTTACTTGCCCATCACTTGCAGTTTGGCGCCCTCCGCGTTAGCCGGACACCAATGACATGCATCTATGCACGCATCTATACATAGGTCTGTGTATAGACCCG
>JBAVHY010000295.1:0-8134 GCA_049686315.1 Candidatus Acidiferrum sp.
AATTCTAGGGCAACGATGGTCTGCCACTCTACTGTTGTAACCTGCGCCACCGCATTGGGTGCAATGCGTAACGGGGAGTTCTCTCTTCAACATGTCCATATGATACGTCCGCTTCAGGGCATTGAACACTCCCAGACGTTTCCGAAGCCCAAATCCATAGGCTAGATCGTCAGGTTCTACCCGCCAGACAATCGCCCACGCAAGCCTCCGAACAAGTGAACACTCAGAGCACCGTCAACCACTCCGGCAAGAAGTCTGTTCAGCATTGGCACGGTTGTGCGGTCATATTTTTCGGCGTCCTCGCCCTTTTCCCAGAAGCTATAGACATAAACTACATTTCCGCGATCTGGGACGATGATAAGGTGGTCGAGAAATCCCCGCTGTTTGCGGAACAGCGGGACCACTTCATGTTCTACTTTTTGCAGGAATTTGCTGACGAATTCTGCCTTCAAGCATAGAGAAGCCTTGCGAGCGTACATAGGACTCTCCTTCTTTTGACCAAGAGAGCGGTTCAGGGGTACGGTCACTAGTCTCGGAAGCCTGAGCGTGGCCTCGAATCGTGCAGTGCGAGAATTTCCAAGAAGCCAGTATCGCGTTTCGGTGTTCGGGCTGGGAACTAGCAGGAAAAGTTATCCTCAACGTAAGTCGAAGTCTGTTCAATATTAGACAGACTTGAGAATTGAATGGATAGATACTTTGCCTCCTGACCCGATTAGTCCCCCAGCTAATCACAATTCTCCTGATCGGGGGAATAAAGGGAAGGCAATTCCGGTGATTCCCTCGATCAGGGAATAAAGGGGAGGCAAGATCAGACCTAGCTTGCCTCCCTTTCGTATTTCAAAACCTAAATAGGTCCGCACAGAGAAACAGCAAACACTCTTGGCCCGGTTAAAAGCCGGAACCTTCCCAGCGGGTACTGAAGTAGCCTCACGCGCCTCAGCCTAGAATCACCCGTGCCGCCCGTCACAGACGCCTGCGACCCAGCGTGTCACTATGTAGGCTGGGTTCCCATCCTTATCAAGGAACAGAATCGTCCTTGGAAGGCCCACACTTTTTCGGGAGCCCGGTACGAGGAATCTTGGCTTGTGATGTCCGCCCACATCTACAACCAAACGAAGTTGAACATTGCCGTCACGCGCTTCGCGGGGTTCGTTTCACACCTGCCTCTTTCACCAAACGAAGACGACATTTTGGAGTATCACGACCTCATCGCGCTTTTCGAAGAATCCTGCGGTCAAGACCTATCACAGTTCAGAATTGCACCAGACCGAGTGAAACCAGCGGCAGACACAACAGGAATGGCCTCGTCTGCGGGTGGCTGGCAGACACGGCACCCCAAGAAGAATTCTGTTGAGTTCGCCTATTTTCGCAGTCAAGTTCGGGGGCTGATTAATTGTCTGATGGCCGTTCTAGGCAGTCGCCCGTGTTGACAGAGAGTCACGATCTGGCATCGGAACGGGTTCGGTGAAGATTTCGGAGAGCCACGCCAGTAACACAGGGTTGTGGGGGGGGGGGTGAACTGCGTGAGAGACTGCAATGACTGATAAGCAGATTCGCGGAGAATTGATTGTCCAGAGGGATCAGTTGTTCTGGCGGTTTCTAAAAACCCCTGTGGAAATTCACCTTGCTATCGAGATAAAGGCCTTTGACAACCAGATTGCGGAAATCACTGAGCGAATGCGAGTGGAAGAGAGAAAGGCAGTGCAAAGAGACAGGAACAATGCTCGACCTCACAAAAGCTCCACCGAGAGTTGAGGCGCAAGGGAAGCTTTGAATGCTCGACCCAATCAGGGTTTAGGTGAGTTTTTCTTCTTGGGAGACTTTTTCATCGCTTTTAGCTTGGCTTCGTCCGCCAAGCTCTCCCTTTCGTACTGGGACATGCTGCTGGGATAGTCATGGATGCTTGTGGAAAGGGGCTCGACCTTTTTCTTTTTCGCCATGCCGGATTTGTGCCTCTTGGGTGTTCTGTTACAAGCGTGGGCAGCAAATTCCTTCTCACGCTAGGCTTCGTACCTCGTCTTCATTTCGGCAAGCGTCTCGCCAACCAACAGACCAGAGGGGTTAAACACCCAGTTGCACTCCGAGCAGCCGTAGCCCAGAAAAGTCTCGCCCTTAATCCATATCAGTTTGCGTGGCATTGCATCGGGATTTCAGTCCGATCCCTGCCCGATTTTAGTCACCCGCGCACAACAATTGATATACCACGCGTCACTGGGCAACGTGCCCTGCGACGCCTCGCGTGGGTTGGCCGAGCCTCACTTTCTCGGCATGCGAGTTTGTGAACGGCCCGTGCATGAGGGAGAGTGATTCATCGAAATGCACACCGTAGCCGAATTCACCGTGCGTGAGACGGAGTTCGTAGATGACATGCTCGGCGCGGTGGACGTAACAGAGAGCGTTGCCGTAGACTTGGGTTGGTACGATGAGTGAAACGGACTGGAAAAGTAAGAAGTAAGGGCCGGAGACTGGTCCCCGGCCCTTACTTAACCCTTTGTTTTCATAACCCTGCTCAGCACAGGGGAAACCGGGTTCTCCCCGGTCACCATACGGGCTAAGACCGACTCAGCGGTGAATCCATAAAAGCATTCTCAAAATCTGATCGACGCATTTTGCTCTGACAACGCTGGCGTCTCTACCGTCCTTTAGCATTCGAAATTCTCCCGTCTTGACCGGAGATCGAGCTGGGGCACGGACGGGTCAAATGTCACTTTGTAGCCCACAGTGCCATCGTCCAATTTATGTTCGGACACAACTCGGCCGTCGCCGCGCACTTCGGAAAAGGGACTGCCCGCGATTTCAGTGGGAAGGTGCAATCTGAGAGATAACAAACCGCCCAGTTTCAATGAATGAGGGCTTCTAATCAAGAACCACATCGGAGAGACACGCACAGTTTCCGCCAAATACTCTTCAGCCCCGGAGTTGATCTCCATGCATCGAATAAGAACGGGAACGGCACACTTAATCGAACCAAGGAGAGTTTCAGAGGCAGGAATCACAGTACACTCCCGAGCCAAGAATTCATCACCATGGGGCTCCCGGGAGCGATGAGAGTTTACGGAGGGCACCTCCGTTCACCGTTGCAGGAGGAGCCCCAGACTAACCTGTCGCCTACAAGGTATTTAGCTGCAAACCGCCTGTCAGTCCGCTAACGACCTCCCAAACGTGCGGTACCGCACAGTTGGTCACTCTGCGATTTGCCGTCCGCACCCCACTATCATCCTCAACTCTCGCCGCCATGTTCTTTCACCACCGAGCGAGCGTCTTTATCTTCTCGCAGCCCTCGAATGTCTCAAATGGCTGGATTCAGTCCATTCCAGAAATTCGATCTGCGCCACAAGCTCTGGCCGCACCCAAACACACTTCTCCATATCGTCGGCGGTCAAGCCGTCTCCCCACCGTCCTTTGTGCGTCTCGGGGAGATTCACAAACGGACAATTCGACATGACCAAAGGGCGCAGCTTGGCGAAAATCTCACGCCGCGAAGCTGGGACAAAACCGTTCCGAACCCTAGCCACGTAGCTCAACTCCTTGCCTCGGTAATACCCAACAATGATCGAATCCAGACCGTGAGCCCCCGGCACATAACCGCCGATCACCAACTCTTGCCCCGAATTCAATCGATACTTGAGCCCTGAGCCGCTCCGTTTTCCTGCTTCGTACAGGCTATCCTTCCTTTTCGCAACAATGCCCTCCAGCCGTTGGTCACCGACAGCACTCAACATGTTCTCGACTGAGGTCTCGAAGTATTCGGCAATTCGGATTCTCGGTGACTTAAACTTCAGCACCGAATCCATTCGGGGATAGACCAGACAGCCAATCGTGAGATGACCGCTCTTCCTCGCTTTCGGTTCGTCTTGAGAAGAATTGGTTTGGAATGGCGCTCCCGTTGCTGACATCGCCAGCGAACCCTGAGATGCGATAGTTAGTGATGCTGCCATGTTTTGTGCGAAAGTACGTCATGAAAGTCGTTTTCTGAAACCGTCGAACATCTTTCCCCCTCTCCGCTGCCAAAGTTGACTGGTGCCGAACGGCGTCAGTATGGGGACCGGATCAAATTGATGTAAGCGGGTTGAAGGACGAAGAACCCACCATTTGCGCCAAAGGAAGAGATTAGCGGCGTCGCCCGAAAGACGACCGATATTGGCCTGGAGTCACGCCCAGACGCCGAGTGAATGCGCGGCGAAGGACCTCCGCACTCGCAAACCCACTGCGTTCCGCAACTTCATCGAGACTCAAAGAACTTGCCTCAAGCTGCCGCCTTGCGGCTTCGAGACGAAGTGTTTCAATGTGTCTTGCCGGCGTTTCCCCCACTTCGCGTGCGAAAACACCGCTGAAATTTCGTTCGCTCATCGCCGCACGTCGCGCCAGTGAGTCAACGGAGAGCTCATCCGTTACGTGATCTGCCGCCCAAGCCAGCAATTCCCTCAGCGTTCGATTCTCACTGGTCTGCGCCGTCAATGTTGCGCTGAACTGAGCCTGTCCCGCAGGGCGTCGCAGAAAAACAACCATCATCTGCGCCACGCGAAGAGCTAGAGAAGGACCCAGGTCCTCTTCCACCAGGGCAAGCGCGAGGTCAATACCGGCCGTTACCCCCGCAGAGGTGTAAAGTCCCTGGTCCCGCACGTAGATTGGATTGGGATCAACTTTGACCCGTGGATGTGTGCGTGCCAGTTCGCCGCACCAATTCCAGTGCGTGGTGGCGTGGCGCCCGTCGAGGAGACCGGCATCGGCAAGGATAAGTGCGCCGGTGCAAACCGAACCGAAGCGCCGCACCTTTTTGCTTTGCTCTTTGAGCCAGGCAAGAAACTTGGGTGAATACCGCATCTCGCGAGCGCCCAATCCGCCCGCTACGAGCAGCGTGTCGATGGGCCCGCTCGTTTCGCCAAAAGTGGAATCGGCAATGAACGGCACGCCGATATGGCTTGTCACAGTCCGGTCATCGCAGGCAGAGATAATCTCAATTTCATAAAAAGGGCGCCCGCCGTGAAGCCGGTTGGCGTCGCCGAATACCTCAGCGGGGGAGATCACGTCAAGCATTCGGACAGGTGTCACGGCGACGATAGCGATGCGACGATCCCCCTTGGGATGTGACTTGCCTCCCGTTTCGTTCGAGACTTTGCGGCTTGGCTTCGCATAGGCAAGGTGGCGAATTCGCAGCTTAGGACTTCAGGATACTTTTGACTAGCATGTAGCTTAAAGAAGGTGGCCCAGGCGCGTATCTACGGCATCCAATTGGTCTCCAGAGCCTTTGATGCGCGGGATCAATGTGTAGTGGCAGGGTCCCTGTCTGTGGCCCCGCTCTTTCATTACCATTCTGCGCTCCCCGCTTTAGAATTGAGTGGGCCCCACGGACCCGAACCACTGGCTGACTTTGGTTGGGTCCTGGCGATCCATGTAGAAGAAGTGAGTCATCACTGGTTTAACGACCGGTTTGCTCTTGCTTCCACCACACCCGATGTTTCAGGGCCGGAACCCAGGATTCCGGCCTTTTTTGGTTTTTGAGAGGATGGCCACCAATTAGGCCCAGGATTATGCAGGCTATACGGCAATCAATTACCTCACTAAATGAGGGGCGGCAAGACTGACAAACTCCCGTGGCGTTACGACTTTGGTTTTCTTCCAGAATCTTGGAAAGTGCTTTGGATTGCCGGTCACCAAATAATCCGCCCGCGCAGCGTCGGCGCATTCCAAGAATATATTGTCATCGGGATCAGTTGAGGCTTCAAGCGGCCGAGCCGGGACCACGGTATGGCTGTGGTTCTTGATGAGCTGCAACAATTGCAGCCGAAGACCCTTTCGGATCCGGAGCTCGGGACGGGCAAGCACCTTGTTGTATTCCTCAAGGATGGGTTGCGAAACATACAGCCGGGCCGGCTTAGAAATGGCAATGAGGAAGACAGTACGTTGTAGCCCAGCAGGCTTTAATGCAGCAGAAACCAGAACATTCGTATCGATCACCAGACGGAGGGGAAGCATTACTACTTCGACTTTTGTGCGCGGGCCTTCTTAATAATTTTGTCGATCTTCCGCGAGTTTAATGCGCTGGTGCTGTTTCGTACCGATTCTTCACCGAGGAGCCTTAAGACCTCGGGCTCCGGCGCGGCCAGTTTGACATAATCACGAATGCTGAGCAGTACGGCTCGCGGGATCCCGCGCTTCTCGATGACTAGCGATCCGCTCTGGTCATCTACTCGACGCAGCAACTTTCCGAAATTAGCGCGGGCACGCAGAGCAGACACCACTATCGTGCCAGTCTTCCCTGCTTTTGAAGTAGCGGACATAAACTCTTCATTTCACTTATCTGAACTGTACAGTTCATTTGAGGTGGAGTCAAGAAAGGATTCCGGCCTTTTTGTTTTTGTGACGAAAAGTTGGAGCAAGGATAGGAGGCCCCAAGGGTAAACTTCCCGTCTGTCCCCGATTTCCAGAGTTTCGAACAGCGCCTCCGCGCTCGCCTCGACGAAATCCGTAAGGTAAGATCCTAAGCGGTGGCTGAATCCTGAGGTGATCTGATGCGTTGCGCCCTTTCGATGATAACTCTCGCTCTGCTTGCAATCCCACTTGAAGCGCAAGACCAACCCACGCGCCCGCCCATCACCGGCATCGCCCACGTCCGCCTCTATTCCACAGATATTCACAAATCGCTCGATTTCTACAGCAAGATCCTGGCCCTCCCACCGCGCAGCGGTGGCTGCATCGGCATGAGAGGTCCGTGTTTCATCATCAACGACCACCAGCAAATAGGGTTGTCACAGGCGCCTTCTGTCGCTCCTGCAAGTCTCCTTGCCGAGGTCGCTTTTACCACGACCGACGTTGCCGCGATGCGCCGCTATCTCCTCGCGCACAACGTCCCAGCCGGTGCCATTATCAGGGATTTTAACAGCCTCCAGCATTTCGCGCTTCGCGACCCGGAAGGCAATCCCATCGCCTTCGTGCAGCATCCCGGGTTGCAACTCCTCACCCCGCACCCGGAGCAAGCCGGCTCCCGGATGATCCATGCTGGCTTCATCGTCAGAGACCGCGCGGTTGAAGATCGCTTTTACAGGGACCTCCTCGGCTTCCGCATGTACTGGCACGGCGGCTTCAAAGACGCGGATAACGACTGGTGGGAAATTCAAGTTCCCGACGGCACCGACTGGGTCGAATACATGCTCAACATCCCCGCTAATGCGGACGCCAAAGAGCGCGGCATACAAAATCATTTTTCTCTCGTCGTCCCGGAAATTAAAGCCGCAGTGGCCAAGCTCAAAGCCGACGGCCTCCCGATCACCGACGTCCCCGAAATCGGCCGCGACGGCAAATGGTCCTTCGACATCTACGATCCCGATTTAACTCGCGTCGAATTTATGGAGTTCAAGCCGGTTAAGGAACCATGCTGCAATCCCTATACCGCTGAGCACCCTAAACCATGACCTCTTATCTCCCATTTATTCGAAGCCAGGTGAAGTGGTCGGATGTATGGTTTGAACTTAGCCCTGAGCAGGTGGCCACGGTCTCCGTGGACCTCACTATTCCGCCCCAAGCTCTCGAAGAAGCACTTAAGCTGGAACCTCTTATACCTGGGACTAGTAGCGCGTCTCGGATTGTAAGGGACCGCGTGGGCTCCGATGGAGCAGACGATGTGGCAGCATTTCTGACAGGTATAGATCAGCCGATTGGAGAATTGTTTCGGAAGCACGCAAAAAGACTACAGTTCGAGAACAGGATTACGGACGCAGTATTCGCACTTTGCACTCCCATCCTTGCAGGTCTTTACTGCGCGCCTTTGTACTGGTGCGCGAATCCCCTCAAGCGGACTTTCCGACAAACGTTTGATGTTTGGTTGTGCGTCGAGGGAGGGTTACTAGTTTTCGGTGCGTTCTTCATTTCAATTGGAAGATTGGTCCCTTATGGACACACGCTTGGATCACTCCTCTTCGCAAGCTGTGAATTCATCGTCTTTATATTTTTACCTTATTCGAGTATCGGGCGTTTCGGAGCACACACGCGGCCACTTTCTGGCGCGTGCAAATCGCAAACATAATTGGGGTTTGCTTACTTGTGCTTTTCGCGTTGATTGTGAGCATGCTCATTTCGGCCGTGGCTGCCCTAATCGAACGCTATTGAACGCCAGCGTTCCTATTCTCTAGCTATG
>JBAVHY010000296.1:0-2124 GCA_049686315.1 Candidatus Acidiferrum sp.
TTCCGAATGAAGACCAGCACCGCCAGTATCATCCCCGCTTCCACCACTCTGGCGCTCGCCGTCGAACCACCAGCCTAGCCTGAAGGGCACAATAACTTCGCTGTCAATCCTCAACGCGGGTACACACCGGACGCTAACCCTTCCTCCGCCGCCGCTCTGATCGCTTCCGGGTGGAGCGAACCTGGTTCCCGGGCGGGACTTTCACCCGCAGTCGTCCAGCGCCTTTCCACGGCGCACGTGTAATGGGGATTTGGACGAAGCCGCTGGCGCGGCGGACGCTACCGCGTGCTCGAAGATCAGCAGTTGAGGAGGGATTGAAAGAAGAAGTAAGTTGGGCCGCAGAAAAAGGAGGTCCCTGTGACCCAACTACGCCAAAAAATGCTGGAGGAACTCCAGCGCCGTAATTATTCCCATCGTACCGCAAAACTCTACCTTCGGATCGTCCGCGATTTCGCCAAGTATTTTCACCGCTCCCCGGATAAGCTCGGGCCGGAACAGATCCGGCAGTACCAGGCATACCTGTTTCACACGCGGAAGTTGACCGCCGCCAGCGTGGCCTCCCATGCCTCCGCCTTGCGCTTCTTTTTCATCAAGACGCTGCGTCGCCATTTTCTATCCGAGTTCATCCCCTTCCCCAAATGCCCGAAGCGGCTGCCAACGGTGCTCAGTCCAGAAGAGGTGAGCCGGCTGATTGACGGGGCTCGGAATCTCTATCACCGCACTCTCCTCATGACCCTATATTCCACCGCCATGCGACGTTCCGAACTGTGCCGTTTGAAGGTTGAGGACATCGACAGCAAGCGCATGATGATTCGGATTCGCCAAGGCAAAGGCCGCCGTGACCGAGACATCCCGCTGAGCCCGAGATTACTGGAGACCCTGCGCGTCTACTGGCGCTGGATGCAGCCCACAACCTTTCTGTTTCCGGGGACGGTGAAAGGAATACGCACCGACGTTCCCATCACGGCCAACGTGGTGTGGTTGGCGTGTCAGCATGCTGCCCGAGCCGCGGGCATCAGCAAACATATGAGTCCGCATTCACTGCGGCACAGCTGTGCGACTCACATGCTGGAAGCCGGTGCCGATCTCCGTACTATTCAGTTTCTGCTCGGGCATGCCAGGCTCGAACACACTCTGGTCTACCTGCATCTGTCGCACAAACATCTCCAGGCGATTCCCAACCCGCTCGATACGCTGGAAGTTTCCAGCCTTGATGGCGTCCCACGTTCACGGAGGCTTAAGAAATAATGACTCGGCCCCTGCTCGAGGTGGCCGATATTGTTCGCGCCCAAGGCGAGCGCTTCATCGAGCATAATTTCCGCTGGATCCATGGGGCCCATCGCAAAGTCCTCCGTGCCATCGCACGCTGTCGCACGGCGGCTCTGGGCGGGCACCGCGACCAGTGCCCTCGCTGCGGCTATCGCGCCCTCTCGTTCAACAGTTGCCGCAATCGGCATTGCCCAAAATGCCCATGCGGAGCCCGCGATAAATGGGTCGCGGCTCGCCAGAACGAACTCCTGGCAGTCGCCTACGTTCATGTTGTCTTCACCCTGCCGCACCAACTTTCCCAACTCGCCCTGCAGAACAAGCAGGTCCTCTATGACCTCTTGTTCCGCGCCAGTGCCGAAACTCTTCTGGAAGTAGCCGGCGATGCCAAACATCTGGGCGCCGACATCGGATTCCTCTCGGTACTCCATACCTGGGGGCAGAACCTGCTCGCTCATCCCCACGTCCACTGCGTGATTCCGGCAGGAGGTCTGTCCCCGGATCATAGGCACTGGATTCATCCCCGCTATCCATTCTTTCTTCCCGTCCACGTGCTCAGCCGTGTCTTCCGCGGTAAGTTCGTCGCCGGCTTAAAGCGACGATTCCAGCAACACCAACTCACTTTCGCCGGATCTCTCAAGCCGCTGGAAAACGAGAAGGCGTTCCGCTCCTTCTTGCGTCCACTCTTCCGCGAGAACTGGGTCGTCTATGCCAAGCCACCCTTCGGTGGGCCTCATCATGTGCTGGGCTATCTCGCCCGCTACACCCATCGCGTGGCCATCACCAACCACCGCCTCATCGCTTTCCAGCAGGATCAGGTTACTTTCCGCTGGAAGGATTATGCCCACGGAAATAAGA
>JBAVHY010000297.1:0-4212 GCA_049686315.1 Candidatus Acidiferrum sp.
TTGGCGGACCGCCTCAGAAGGCGGTCCCTACAAAAGAAGGAAGAGGGCCCGGAGGACGTAGGGGTCGCGGAGAAAAAGAAAGGCTGTGAGCTATGGGTGGTGCGGCACAGGTAAAGACGGAGAGGGAAGCGGGGACGCTGAAGACCGAGCATGGCGGGATTGTGGTGCTGGACTTCGGCGGGCAGTATACGCAGTTGATTGCGCGGAGAGTGCGGGAGCAGCAGGTGTTCAGCGCGATTCTGCCGTGCATGACTACGCTTGGAGAGATACGGAAACTGGAGCCGGCGGGGATAATTTTGTCCGGGGGGCCGAGCTCGGTGTACGACAAAGACGCGCCGAAATGCGATCCGGGCGTGCTGGAGATGGGAATACCCCTGCTGGGGATTTGTTACGGGATGCAGTGGGTGGCGAAGAACCTGGGCGGGAAAGTGGAGCCGGCGGAGCGGCGGGAGTACGGGCCGGCGCAATTGAACCTGGAGAAGACGGCGAGCGACGTTCTAGGTGGTTTGCCAGAGACTTTGAAGATCTGGAATAGCCACGGGGACAATGTGTTGGGGCTACCGCCGGGATTTCATGTGACGGGGAAAACGGCAAGTGCGATTGCGGCCGCGGAAGACCCGAAGCGGAAGATTTATACCGTGCAGTTCCACCCCGAAGTGAAGCATACGGAGCGAGGCACGGAGATATTGCGGAATTTTCTGTTTAAGGTGTGCAAGGCGGAAGCGAAGTGGAGCGGGGCGGCGTTCATTGAAGAGACGGTGGAAGCGATCCGCACGAAGGTGGGGACGCACCACGCGATCTGCGGGTTAAGCGGGGGAGTGGATTCGACGGTAGCAGCGGTATTGGTACACCGCGCGATGGGTGAGCGGTTGACCAATATTTTCGTGAACACGGGGATGCTGAGGAAGAACGAGTTCGAGCACACCCTGGAGATGTACAGGGAGCGGCTGGGGCTGAAAGTCATTGGAGTGGATGCGAGCGACCGGTTCCTGGACAAGTTGAAGGGTGTGAGCGAGCCGGAGAAGAAGAGGAAGATCATCGGCGGGGAGTTTATCAAGGTGTTTGCAGCGGAGGGGGAGAAGCTGCAAAAGGGAGAGGCGCGGGGGGATATCAAGTTTCTGGTGCAGGGGACATTGTACCCGGATGTGATTGAATCGGTGTCGGTTAAAGGGCCGTCGGCAACCATAAAGACGCATCACAATGTGGGGGGACTGCCGGAAAAGATGCCGTTTGGGCTGATCGAGCCGCTGCGAGACCTGTTCAAAGATGAGGTACGCAGGATTGGAAAAGACTTAGGATTACCAGAAGAGATATTGGTGAAACATCCGTTTCCGGGGCCCGGTTTAGCTGTTAGGTTATTAGGCGAGATTAGCCGTAAGGATTTAGGCACCCTAAGGGAGGCGGACGCGATTGTGGTGGAAGAGATACGACGGGCGGGGCTATACGAGAAGGTTTGGCAGGCGTTTGCCGTGCTGCTACCCGTTCGAAGCGTTGGAGTTATGGGGGATGGAAGGACGTATGGGCTGACGGTGGCGGTGAGGGTGGTGCAGTCTGAGGACGCCATGACGGCGGACTGGGTAAGGCTGCCCGGGGAAGTTCTGGAGAAGATGTCGACGCGGATCGTGAACGAAGTGTCGGGAGTGACGAGGGTCGTTTACGACATCAGCAGCAAGCCACCGAGCACGATCGAGTGGGAGTAGAGAGACGGGCAGGAGTGCAAAGATTTGCACACAAATGCTGAAAAACCTTGCAATAGTTTACGGATGAAACAGCAAAAAAGGCCGCAAACGCGAAGGTGAGCGGCCTTTTTGCGTCCCTAAGTTGTTTTCGAAGGGAATGACCCTTCGAAAGAAGCTACTACCTATTGGCCATTTTCTGGGCCATGTAGAGAAGCAGCTTGCGATCCTCATCGTCGGCTTTGCTCAGCAAGCGGCGAAGCTTGTTGAGGTAGCGCGCTTCTTTGCCGGAAGTGCCCCAGGCGATGTCGTCGGAGGACTTGCGCTTGGGGAGATTCGGCAGTTGAGGCGGCTCCTCGCCGTCGTAGAAGAGTTGATAAAGTGGGCATTCGAGAGCACGCGCCAGCTTTTCCAGCGTTTCAATGGCCGGAACAGTATGGCCGTTTTCGACGCGGGAGATGTAGCAACGAAGCAAACCAGTACGCTTCTCGATATCACCCTGGGAGAGTTTCTTTTCTTCGCGCAGTGCGCGAAGCCTGTCACCGATAATCATGGGTTGAGTATTCTACAGTTAGTTAACAATTGCAAGAGCAAATATCTAAGCGGTGTGAAGAAACGGGTGTAGCGGGTACTAGACAGGATTCTCAAAATAGCGTAACCAAAGAGAGATGGGGAACGTCCCAAAAACAGGAGCAGTAGAGGCGGGCGGTCCGACGGGAGCCGAAAAGGCAACGGGCATGACAGCACGCCAGGGCGAAGATCGCGAACTGGTGAGGCGAGCCCAGCACGGGGACAAAGACGCGTTCGAAGTGCTGGTAAAGAAACACCAGGGGCGGGTTTTCGCGGTGGCCGGCGGGATCCTGAGGAACCGGGAGGACGTGGAAGATACCGCTCAGCAGGTGTTTTTGAAGGCGTACTTCTCGTTGAAGCGGTTCGATCAGCGGTCGGCGTTCAGCACCTGGCTGTACAAGATCACGGTGAATGAATGCTGGGACCTGTTGAGGAAAAGGAAAGTGCGTCCGCTGGTGTTCGAATCGGAGTTGACGGAAGAGCAGGCGCACTTGTACCAGGCGACAGAGGATAAGAAGGAAGGCTCGCCGGACGTTAGCGACCAACTGGAAACGCGGCAGCAACTGGATCACTGGCTGGACTGCCTGGAAGAACGGGACCGGGTGATGCTGGTGCTGAAGGAAGTGCAAGGGTTCACGGTAGAAGAGGTGGCGGAAATCATGGGGATTAACGGGAACACAGTGAAGGTGAGAATGTTCCGGGCGCGGCAGCGAGTGGCGGAGCGGATTCGGCGGAAGAGACGGGCAGCAGGAGTCTGAAGAAGGAACAGAAGACAGGAATTGCGGAAAAAGAGGTAAAAACAGAATGAGGGACCGGCCAGAAATTACGAAGGAAAATTGCGAATGGTTTTTGAATGAGCTGGAAGAATTGCCGGCGGACGAGCTAGCAGGCACATCTCCGGAGGAGTTGCTGGCGAGAATGCCGGAAGCAGCGCGCAAGCATTCGGTTGGGTGCGGGAATTGCGAGGAGGCGCTGCGGGATTTTGCGGAGACTCGGAGAGCGCTGGAAGAAATGAAGCCGGGGTTGCCGGAGGCTGGGCCGTGGTTCACGAGCCGAGTGATGGGAGCGATCCGAGCGGAAGAAGAACAGATTGAGGAAAAGAAGGAAGGTGTGTGGATCAGTGTGAGACGGCTGGCACCGCGAGTGGTGGCATATGCCGCGGTATTGCTGGTGTTAGGAGGGAGTTGGGCAATCGAGTTGCGGCGCGCGGATCAGGCGCGAGGGCCGGAGGTGCGTCCGGTGGAAAGTTTGTTTGAAGGCGCGCCGAGCGCGCCGGTGAATGATGAGATTGTCGCAAGCACGTATGGAGGGAAGCAGCCATGAATCCGGAGACACAGCGAAAGGCGCGGCTGTGGCTGGGGCTAGTGTTTGTCCTGGGCGCGGCGATTGGCGTGGTGTTCGGGTACAGCTTTGGACACTGGAGCTACGCCGCGACAAAGCCGACAGCGCCGACCCTGAGCGAGCCGGAGCGACGGGCGAAGAAGGTGGCGGAAATGACCAGGGATCTGGGGCTGACCGCGGAACAGAGTACGAAGGTGGGCGAGATCATTCGCGGGGCACACGAAGAGATGAAGGCGATCCGGGATAAGTCGGACGCCGAGGTGGACGTGGCGCGACAGAAGGCGCGGCAGCAAATAAGGGAGTTTTTGACGGCGGAACAGAAGGCGAAGTTTGAGGGAATGGTGCGGCGCATGGACGAGGAGAGGAAGAAGCAGCAAGCGCAGCAGGGGGCGGGGAAGTAGAGAGGGAGATTGAAGTTTGTAGATTTTGGTTTAGGAAAGAAGACGGACCCGGGAAAGAAGCAACCCAAGAGCCCACGTGCAAAACCGGCACATGGGGCACCTGAAGAGAAGCCGAAGAGTACGGCGAAGAATCGCTGCAGAAGGTTCAACCAAAGAGACCAATCCGGAGACTGGGTTCCCGGGGGTGACCCCAAGAACCGATCTGAAGTTGTGACCCCGTAAAG
>JBAVHY010000298.1:0-2167 GCA_049686315.1 Candidatus Acidiferrum sp.
CCGCGGATCCGGATTTCCCGCTCGCCCACGCGGCTCTATCCGACGTATGGTGGCACACAGGTTATGACGCCAAAGCTCGCGCGGAGGCACAACGGGCGCTGGAACTATCGAATCATCTTTCACAAGAACAGCAGCTTCTGGTCGAAGGACAATATCAGAGAACCGTCGAAGAATGGCCCAAAGCCGTTGAGACATATCGTTCTCTGTTTCGCCTTTTCCCGGACAATCTGGATTATGGTCTCTTATTCGCATCCGCACAAATGCATCTCAGTGCGGCGGACTCACTGCAGACGTTAGCAATCCTGCGGCAGCTCCCACCGCCTCTTGGCGACGACGCGCGAATTGATATGACGGAGGCTTCCGCATGGATCAATAGAGACTTCACCAGAGCTAGTGCCGCAGCGAAGCTAGCGATCGAAAAAGCCACGGCACAAGGATCACCGGTCATTGTCAGTCGAACCTACGGTATCCTCTGTCAGCAAGAGCCCTCCATAGACGCATCCACTGAAGCCATCGATATCTGCCGCAATGCCCTTGAGGCCTCAATTGCCGCGAGAGACCCGAACGGCGAGGCCATGATGCGCACCGATCTCGCTGCGCTCTACTATCAGCGGGGTGACATCACACAATCTGCAGAAATGCTCCAGCAGGCAGTGAAAAAATTTAAGCAGGTTGGCAACCGGGATGGAGTCGCCACCGCGCTCAGCAATTTTGCTGACGCTCGTCTTTCTCAAGGCGATCTGATGGAAGCGAAGAAACTGTTGCAGGAGTCCATTCCAGAGTATCAAGCCGTAGATGACAAAGAGGGCGTGGTCCTTAATCTTGACAGCTTGGGAGACATCTGGAGACAGAATGGCGAGCTCGACAAGGCGGAGGCAGCGTACCAGCAGGCGGAGGTGATTGCGCGGAAAATTGAGGATAAGAACGCAATTGCATTCGTGCTAAGCGGAATGGGGGATCTAGCTCTGGATCGGGGTGATCTTACCTTGGCCAGCAAGCGATACGAAGAAGCTCTTGCGCTAAGGAATGGAGCCGGGGAGAAGCAGAACGCAGCTGAGAGTCGTGTCTCACTAGCCAAAGTCGCCATTGAAGAAGGTCACGCTTCGGACGCCGAAGCACCGGTACGAGCATCCATAGAACAGTTTAAAAAAGAGCAACAGGCGGACGACGAACTGACTGCCAGCATTGTACTGATCGATGCGTTACTCATTCAGGGCAAGCAAGGCGAAGCTCAAAAAGAAATGGAAGCAGCTCAGCCGCTTGGAAAGAAGAGCCAGAACCGCTTTCTTCGTTTACAGTTCGAGTTGGCTTCGGGCCGAGTCTTCCTGGCGTCCGATCACCCGGACGCATCGCGCGCACTGTTCCAGCAAGTAGCCGACGATGCACATCGGTATGGATTCGTCGGTCTCGAGTTTGCGGACGACCTCGCGCTAGCAGAATTTGCGAACAAGACAAGGCACGGCTCGCAGGCCCAAATGGAGTTACGTGCTTTGCAGAAGGCAGCCAGTTCCAAAGGCTTCGGCTTAATCGCGCGCAAGGCATCCCGAGAAAGCTCAGATCTGCGGAAGTCCATTGGGGCGATGTGAGTGCGAGGGGCTGATCTTCTCTCCGGCCAGATCCCGCAAATCTACTTCGACTACCTGCGCGGCGGTCCACCCGAGCGACTCGTTCCGGTATTCAACCACAACCAGATGGATCTCCGCGGTCTAGCAGCACTGTCGAGCAGGATTCTCTCGCTGCTCAGCGACGCTGAAAACCTGGAGCAAGACGGTTTTGAACTGTTCGGGGTGTCGCGCATCTGCGACAAGCGAGGCGAGCGCACACGAGCTCGCAAGCTCTACGAGAAGTCGATTGCGGGCCGTTTTACCAAGCGAAACAGAACCGTGCAGCCCGGCGGTCGCTGGCAAGACTAGCCAAGCGGGATGGCGATTTCGAACTCGCGTGTGGCCTCTGGAACAGTGCACTGGGAAATTCACGGCAAGGCTATGAGGCTTACGAGCAGCTCGCGGTCTATTACGAACACAAAGCGCGTGATCCGGAGCAAGCTCTAAAAGTAGTCCGACAGGCAGTCGATGAACTTCGCCGGGCAATTCAGATAGGGGCCATCGCTCCGGGCGCCTATCGCGAGATTAGGGCTAGGTTTGATCGGCGGAAGGTGGGTCCCAGT
>JBAVHY010000299.1:0-7259 GCA_049686315.1 Candidatus Acidiferrum sp.
GCTCCCGGCTCTCTCTTCTTCAACTCTTAGAAGAAGAAGACGGTTGAGATTTGCTCATGAAGGTCTTTCCACACGCGCTGCTCTCTGCCGTCGATGACCAGCGGTAGGCCGCCAGTTGGCCCGGGAATGGCTTTGGTGCGGTAGTAACCTTCTTCGAACCCAATCTGCACCCAACTGTTCAACTTGTAATTGAGTGTAGCGCGGGCCCAGTCGTTCTTGTAACGGCCGCCGGCAGCTGCAAAGGTGTGGCGGAGATCGCGAGCCTTCGACTGGTCGACGTTGTACCCGAGGTCAAGGGTCCAGCCGGAGTTGCGTCCCTTCGGGTTGGCGTGGAACAGTCGGCTGAGCGGGATCCCAAGGTCGCCAAAACCGCCCACGCCGCGCACCGGCTCCTGTGGAAGGACCTGCGCGCTCCCGGTTGGGCATGCTGCGGCGACCAACGCCACGGTGCAGCCAAAGGCCACGGCCGTCCCTTCTCCGGAGACGGAGGTAACTGTGGAAACGACGCCCCCAGGGTTCGCCGCCAAGAAGCTGGCTGTGGGGTTGAAGGAGGTCAGGAGGTTGTCAACGAAGTAAAATCTCATTGCTCCACCGGTCCACCATTTTCCTTGCAGGGTGAACCAGCGGGTAGGCAATTGGGCCTCGCCCGAGAGACCCCAGGTCTTGTATTCGGTCGAAGCGCCGCCCAGAAAGTCTGCATGGAAGGCCGTGGGGACGGCGTTACTGGCCACGAGCAGCCTGGCCTTGCCGTACATACCGCTGACGATCAACTGCGCCGGAGCCACGCCTTCCGCCTTATCGAGACGGAACTGGAGCGCGATGCGGCCCTCATATTCGGGCCGGTTTGAATCGGCGCCGGAACGCTCGCCAGTGGTCAACTGACTACCGGGAGTAAAGGCGTTCACGCAAGTAGTAGTGCCGGTAGGGGTGCTGCAAGTCGTGGTAGTGGCGGTCGGCGCGGTCCCATTGCCTATGGCCGGGTAAGCCAAGGCGAATTCGGGCTGAATCTGGAAGCCGTTGCCGAACTTCCAGTTTGCGCCAAAGCGCGCTTGCATGAGCCGCTCATAGCAGGTGCCGAACTCGACGCCCAACAGCGTCGTTTCGTTCGAGCTAGGCAAGGTCGAGGAGCAGAAGAGCGTCCAGTTCTGACCAAACTCGCCGAAGACACCGGCATGGTCGGTGGCATGATAGTCGAGCCTACCGTAGGCGATGCGCAGCCCAAACATGCTCGACCGGGCCGATGAGATGCCGCGGTTGGAAACCGTGGTGTAGTTGCCTTCGAAGTCTCCCTCGATTTTCCCGGTGACGACCAGCTTCTCGTTGTCATCGAGCCATTCGAAGTTCGACCCGAAACGCGACGAGCGCGCGTTGACGTGGAACTGCGGGTTGGCATCCGGCCCCAGATTAGTGGCCGTTCCCACAAGTGGTGCCGGATTTTCTCCCAGCATGCCAGAAAGCGGGGCATCGAGGCTGAACGGGTTCGAGCTATCTTCAATAATGTTCATCTTGAAGAAGCCGTAGGGCTGGATGTGAACCGGACCGGCGCTGATGACCGCTTTCACGCTCTCGCGCCCCATCAGCCCGACGGGAAGCACGCGAATGGGAGCGAAGGCCGGAACTACTGACGGCCCAGTCCCCGGTTCACCACCAGCTGGCGCTTCAGGCGCGATGGTGCCGAAAGCAATGTCGGTGGTAGCCTCCGTCCCGCCGGGCAGTAAGTCGGTGAACTTTTTCGTCGAAGATACGCGGGAGATGCTGGCGTCGCTATAGCTTCTCCCAAGGTCCACCGTCGGGGGCTGGGCCGCCTTTGGCGACACCGCGCTCGAAACTCGGTACACCGCCGGAATGAGGTTGAGGCTGGCTGAATTGGTACTGGAAGCCGTCACCACCCCTGGGTTTCCTGTCATTTGGTTGTAGTCGGTCTGCGAAATCACACCCTTGCTCAAGAGCAGTTTCGCCAACCGCTGTTCTCCATCACTGGCGGATGATGATTGATTCAACTGCGCTACTTCTTCCGCGGAGAGAATTCCCTTGGTCTGCAAAACTCGAACAAGCGGGCTCGCGGAAGCCTGGCTATTGCCTTGCGCCTGCGCATCCGCGCGTCCTGACCACAGCAAAAATACAAAAAGAAAAACTGCTGAACACACCCCTACCCCGTGAAGTTTCCGGATCATCAAGAATACCCCCCTGTGACCCGCAAGTGTCGTGCGGGTCAGGTAATCCAACTCGAATGGGCCCAATTCGTCCCGTTCATAATACGCATGTCCGCTGAATGTCAAGGAATCGTTTGCAGCAGCACAAAGGAGGAGCGTGGGCACCCGAAGAGGGGAGAAAAAGATAACGCAGAGACGCTAAGGGGGCGAAGGGGCGCAGAGAAGAAGAGCCGAGACCAACCCCCATACTCATAAAAACGAGGATAGAGCACCCGAAGAGAAAACAGAAGAAAAAGCAGATCCCTAAGGTCGCCGTGCCATCTTGCTTTCTCCTCTCCGCCACTTGTGATACAACGTCTACAGTTCTCAACGTCAGGGGACCCACTCTTGAGTGGTTTGGGTTTCGAGAACTCTTCACGAGGCAAAACCAATGAACACATTTCCAGTTTTGCTGGCGGCGCTTTGCATTTACGCGATTGGCTATCGCTACTACAGCGCCTTCATCGCCGCGAAGGCTCTCACACTTGATGATCGCCGTGCCACTCCCGCTCACGTTTACGAAGACGGGCACAATTACGTGCCGTCTCCCAAATGGGTTCTCTTCGGCCATCATTTTGCCGCGATAGCCGGTGCCGGTCCTTTAGTTGGTCCCACGCTTGCCGCGCAATTTGGATTCGCTCCTGGCTTTCTTTGGATTTTGATAGGCGCGGTTCTGGCCGGCTGCGTTCATGATTTTATGGTGCTGGTCGCTTCCATTCGTCATAAAGGACGTTCGCTTGCGGATGTCGCGCGCACGGAAGTCAGTCCCTTCACCGGTCTGGTGGCGATGTTCGCGGTGCTGTTGATTCTCCTGGTCACTCTGGCGGGCCTGGGGATCGTGGTGGTCAACGCGCTCTCCAACAGCCCTTGGGGCGTCTTTACCATTGGCATGACCATCCCCATCGCCATCCTCATGGGCCTGTACATGTTCAAGAGCACTCCGGGACAGATCAAAGTGGCTGTGCCAAGCGCGATTGGCGTTGTGCTCTTGCTGGCCAGCGTCGCAGGCGGACATTGGTTCGCGCAGACTTCTTACGCTTCCGCTCTCACCTTTACTCCGCACCAGATCACCATTCTCATGGCGCTCTACGGCTTCATCGCATCGGTTCTGCCGGTCTGGTTTCTTCTCGAGCCACGCGACTATCTCTCGACATACGTCAAGCTCGGCACCATTTTTCTTCTGGTAATCGGTGTTTTCGTGGTGCATCCAGACATCCGCTTCCCGGCATTCACCGAATTTGTGCACGGAGGCGGCCCCATCATCAAGGGCAAGCTCTTTCCTTTCCTGTTTGTGACCATCGCCTGCGGCTCGATCTCTGGTTTTCACTCCCTGGTGGCCTCGGGCACTACTCCCAAAATGTTGAACAAGGAATCGGACGCGCGCTTCATCGGCTACGGCGCAATGATCGCGGAAAGCCTGGTCGCCGTCCTCTCGCTCATCGCCGCCTGCTCCTTGTTCCCTGGTGATTATTTTGGAATCAATGTTCCGCCCGACGCGTTCGCGCGCCTGGGCATGCACACGGTGAACCTCGACCTTTTCTCGAGCGAAGTTGGTGAAAAGCTCGCCGGGCGCACGGGCGGCGCAGTTTCTCTTGCCGTCGGCATGGCGCAAATCTTCAGAGGCATTCCCGGCATGACGCGGTTGATGGGCTACTGGTATCACTACGCCATCATGTTCGAAGCCCTTTTCATCCTCACAACTATTGATACGGGCACGCGCGTGGCTCGCTATGTTGTACAGGAATTGCTTGGACGCATCCACAAGCCCTTCGCCAACACCGCGTGGCTCCCGGGAAATCTTTTCACCACGTTCTTTGTCGTGTGGGCCTGGGGCTACCTCATCTACACCGGTTCCATCTCGACTTTGTGGCCGCTGTTCGGCACCGGCAACCAACTGCTGGCCACCATTGCGTTGGCCGTTGGCACCACCTTCCTGGTCAATATGGGCAGAGCGCGATATGCGTGGATCACCTTCATCCCCATGCTGTTTGTCGGGACTACAACCCTGACCGCGGGCGTTCTGTCGATCAAGAACATCTTCTGGCCGCTCACTGCCAAGCCGGGCTTCCGCGTTCAGGGCTATCTTGATTCCATACTCATGGCCATCTTCGTAACCGGCGTCGTCCTGGTGCTCTTCAACGTTGCGCGCCGCTGCTGGATGACACTCCACGGCGCCCCCATTCCCCAAGAAGCCTTTGGCCCGCCGATCATCAAGGAAGGGCTTCCCTCGGGCGGGTGCTGCTAGCGCAGCGAAACAGGAGAGCACGCAGACTCTAAAAGGCCGGGTGTTGCCACCCTGGAGACACCCAAGGCCCACTCGCAAAACCCTTCGAGACTCAGGGCAAGCCGGCTGGTGGGGCACCCGAAGAAGAAAAGTAAAGGCGAGAGCTCAGGAGACGCAAGATTTTGTGATCTTGCGGACATGAGGCACAAGGGTGTTGTGCCCGTACGAGGAGAGACCCAAGACCGTTCGCCCGCGCCTTGCCAGGCGAAGAAATGTTAGTCGCAACGAAGGGAGACCATCGGGTCGATTTGAGAGGCACGCCGCGCGGGAATATAGCAGGCAAGAAGTGCAATTAGCCCAAGAAGGGTGGAAATTCCGCAGAAGATAAGAGGATCGGTTGCTTCCACGCCAAAGAGCAGACTGCGGATAAAACGTGCGAGGAGAAACGCGGACGCCAGGCCAATAGCCACGCCGGAGAGCGCCAGAGCAAGACCTTGGCGAAGGACCAGGCTCAGAATGTCGCGCTGCGTTGCGCCGAGAGCCATGCGGATCCCGATTTCTCGAGTGCCCTGATTGACCAGATAGGCCATGACCCCGTAGATGCCAATGGTGGCGAGGGCCAGGGCGACAGTAGCGAAGAGGCCGAGGAGGAGCATGGAGAAACGGCGGCGCGCAAGTGATTCGTCGACGCGCTGCTGCATGGTGCGAACGTAGTACAACGGAAGGTCGGCATCGAGATTTCGCAACTCGTTTTTGACGGCGGAAAGTTGGATTGCCGGATCGGCGGCGGAGCGCAAGACCACGGTCATCGCCCTGGCGGGAAACTGGGAGTGCGGCAGGTAGAAAGCGATGCGCGGGTCGGAATCGAGGGCATCTTGTTTCACCCGCCCGACCACACCGACAACCGTTTGCCAGGGATCCGCGGAGGGAAGTTCCACGATATGGATGCGTTTGCCGATCGGGTCCCGGCCGGGCCAGAGTTCTTCGGCCATATGTTCATCAACCAGGGCGACGCGAGGCTTGGTGATGTCATCCTGGGCGTTGAAGAAACGGCCACGGCGCAAAGGAATTCCCATGGCCTCAAAATAGTGGCCGCCGACGAGGCGCTCATCGGCGTTAAGGAACTTCTCTCCAGGGAGGGGCGCACGCCCTTCTACTGTAATTGGAGTCCAAGCGAAGGATTGACTTAACGGGAGGGAAGTGACCCCGCCGCTGAAAGATGCGCCGGGCAAGTGCTCGATGCGCTCCCAAAGCCGGCGGTAGGTGTTCAGGACCACTTGCTTGTCGCCGTACCTCCTGCCTGCCAACGTCAGATCGAAGGTGAGTACGTTTTGTGGATTAAAGCCAGGGGGAACGTTTTGCAGGCGAGCGAAACTGCGGATAAGAAGTCCCGCAGCGATCAAGAGAACCAAGGAGAGCGCGAGTTCGGAGATGACCAGAAGCCTTCGCGCGTTGTTGCCGCGTCCCCAGACGGAATTTGCGCCGGCCGAACCGCGGCTGGCGTGCTGTAGGGAGAGATTCAAATCCAGGCGGGAAGCGCGAAGAGCCGGAGCGAGGCCGAAAAGAACTCCGGAACAGGCTGAAAGAAGGAGAGTGAACAGGAGCACACGGCCGTCCATGCCTACATCCTGCAACCGCGGAATGCTTTTTGTGCCAAGGATATGGATCCAATTCACGCTAAGAAGAGAGATGAGGATGCCGAGCGCGCCGCCAGCAAGGGCAAGGAGAACACTTTCGGTGAGTAATTGGCGCACGATTCGCCAGCGGGTGGCGCCGAGGGCGGTGCGCACGGCAATTTCCTGCTGACGGGCGACGGCTCGCGAGAGGAGAAGATTGGCGACGTTTGCGCAGGCGATGAGCAGGACCAAACCGACGGAACCGAGCAGCACAAGCAGCGCGGGACGGACGTTGCCGACAACTTGTTCAAGCAGGGGCACGATGCTGAAGGTCAGGCCACCGTTGGGCGGATAGTTCTCCGGGAAATCGCGGCGCAGACGGGCGGTGATCGTGTCCATCTCCGCCTGGGCTTGCGCGAGAGAAACGCCGGGTTTGAGTTTTCCGGCAATGTTGTAATCCTCGTGGATTCGAACTTGAGCGTCGGCGGGAACCAGCGGCAACGGGAGAAAGATTTCGGCCTGTTCCGTGCCATCGAGTAATGGAAGAACTTCCCGCGGTAGTGAAGAACCTTGGGGCAGAATTCCCACAACTTCATAAGGCTTTCCGTTGATAGTGATGGATCTGCCGATGGTCCGGGGGTCACGGCCAAAGCGGCGAGACCACATACCGTAAGTGAGGACAGCGGTATCCGGCGCGCCGGGAGCGTCTTCCGCAGGCACAAACAATCGACCGTGGACAGGACGCTGACCCAGCATGGGGAGGAGATTCGAGGAGGCCCGGATGACTCCGACACGTTCCGGTTCGCCTTCACCGGTTAGGTTGTAATTTCCGCCAATGGCGATGGCCAGTTGCTCGAAACCCTGATGAGTACTTTTTATGTCGAGATACTGCGCAGTGGAGAACCAGTCCTCCGTGATATTTAATCCGGGAGAACGATTCCAGAGAATCACCAGGCGGTTTGCGTCCTTATAGGGAAGCGGGCGGAGCAGAAGAGAGTTGGCGACGCTAAAGATGGAGGTGTTTGCGCCTATGCCGATGGCAAGGGACAAAACGGCGGCGAGGGCGAAGCCGGGATTCTTCGCGAATGCGCGAAGAGCGTAGCGGATGTCTTGCGCCAGTGTGTGCATGAAGAAACTCCGCCATCCTAACACGGAGGGTGCGGCGTTTTGGAAATTGGACGGGGGGAAGAGGGAAAAGTTTTGGTTAGAGGGTGGAGAGGGTCACAC
>JBAVHY010000300.1:0-24710 GCA_049686315.1 Candidatus Acidiferrum sp.
GCTTGGCGCCACTGAACTGGCTGAAATGGAGCAAGCTGCGGGAGCGATAGAGGAGGAAGGCGATAAGCAGACCGCCGAAAGAGATGAGCCACCACTTCCTCGACTTCACAGGCATATTAAGGCAGCCTAATGGGGAACAGGCCGCCCGTCAAGCGCAGGTAACCAACTCAATTACAAGGCCTTGTATCGGAGGACGCAGGCAGGTAAGATGCGGCCAAGGTGGTCGGTGGAAAGTGCCTGTGAAAGGGAACATTCCGGAAGCAATTTACGTTCCATAAGATGACAGGCCGAATAACCCCTCCAGCGGGTTATGCCTGAGCAGGTTACTGGAGAATGGGGCAAACGAAGTTTGGAGCAGGATGCCCAACTGGTCCAGCGTTGTCTCCAGGGCGAAGGCTCGGCCTGGGAGGAACTTGTGCGCCGCCACTCGCGCCGGATATACAACGTATGCTATCGATTCGTGGGCAACCGAACCGAAGCTGAGGATATTTCGCAGGAAGTGTTCCTGCGGGTGTACCGGACGTTGCAAAGCTACCGCTCAACGCACGGCGGGTTTGCAACCTGGATGACGAGTGTGACAAGGAATCTGCTGATCGATCACTATCGGAGAACGAAGCGAGACCGCCAGACGGATTCGCTGGAGGATAAGATGCCGGTGGTGGAGAACAAGGAGTCGTCGGCACGGAGGCCGGACCAGCAGGCGCTGCTAGGCGAGTTGACCGGGCAGGTCCAGTCGGCGCTGACAAGACTTTCGCCGGAATTGCGCGAGGCGGTGATATTGAGGGACCTGCAACAATTGGAATACGCAGAGATTCAACAGGTACTCGCGGTGCCGGAGGGCACGGTGAAGTCCCGAATCAACCGCGGACGTATCGAGTTGGCGCGGATCTTGCAGCAAATGGGAGTGAGGCCGTCATGAGGGCGGAGAGAAAAATAAAAAATTTGGTAATTCTAGAGGCAGAGATTGCGCTGCCGGTGGGGGTCGAGCCATGACCTGGACATGCGACCAAATAGAAGCGCGGATAAGCGATTACCTCGAGGGGATGTTACAGGGGCCGGAACGCGCGGGCTTTGAGGCCCACGCGGAAACGTGCGCGGAGTGCGCGCCGCTGCTGGCGAGTGTAAGAAGCCTGGTCAACGAGCTGCGAGCAATGGAAGAGTTGGAAACGCCGCCACGGCTGGTGTACTCGATTCTGGACAACACCTTGGGTCCCCGCGAAACGGTGACCATGTGGCAGGCCTTCCGGAATTTCGTGCTGGGAATGGCGACGCCGAAGTTTGCATACGGGGCTGCGAGCGTGATGGCAACGTTTGTTATTCTGGTCGGCGCCTCGGGGATCTCGTTGAGGAAACCCAAACTTGCGGAGCTGCGCCC
This sequence comes from Candidatus Acidiferrum sp., assembly GCA_049686315.1. GTDB lineage: Bacteria > Acidobacteriota > Terriglobia > Acidiferrales > UBA7541 > Acidiferrum. The sequence continues at coordinate 1,376 of JBAVHY010000300.1, forward strand.
GGCAACGATGATGCAGAACGTAAGCAAGCAAGCGCACCGCGCATATGCCGGTGGCGAGAGGTATGTAAGCCAATTGCGCGTGGTGTACGAGATTCAGTCGCGGCTGCGGCAGGAGAACGAACTGCAAGCCGCGCCCGAAGAGAATACGCCGAAGTCCACACCGGAGAAGCAGCCGGGGCAAAGCGACGATCACACACGCACGCAGCCGAAGCAACAGAATCGCGCCAATGAGCTTGCCCGGCAGGTGCAAATGCTGGCGGCCGAGTGTCCCGTAGTCCTGCAGAGGAGCTTTCGATGAAATGCGCGGTACATCCGGATGCGGAGGCATCGGGTTATTGCCGGAATTGCGGGAAGCCCATGTGCCCGGCATGTGTGCGACCGGTGCGAGATGTGCTGTATTGCGAAGAGTGCCTGGCAAAGGTAGTGGGATTACACCCGCCGCAGCCTGCAGGGACGGCAGCAGATGGAACCGGTGCGCCGGTGATGACACCTGGGCCAATGGCCGGAGTGCCTCCTCCGGCGACGGGAAGTCCCGTGCTGGCGTTTATCCTGGGACTGGTTCCCGGGCTGGGAGCGATCTACAACGGGGAATATAACAAAGCGCTGCTGCACATCATTATTTTCGCGGGGATTATTCTTGGCCTTACCCTCGATCTTGGTGGAGGCGCGGAGGCAATTCTGATTTGTGCAGTGTCGGTCTTCCCTTTCTACATGGCCATAGACGCAGTGCGTTCGCTGAAGGCTCGGCAAACTGGAGTGGCTTACCAGGACCCACTTGAAAACTGGAGCAAGGGACGCGCGATCGGACCCATTTTGCTGATCGGGCTGGGAGGCCTGTTCCTGCTGCGGAATTTTGGATTTTTTGATTTTTTCCGGATGCGCGACATTTTCTTCCCATTAGTGCTGATCGGCCTTGGATTGTGGCTGCTCCGGAATCGCATGGGCGGACAGAGTTGAAGGGAGGGAGCTCATGAGTACACAAGTACGCTGTCACTGCCAATGCTGTACGATTCGTGGGCTGATGGGGCCAGCGATATTGATTACCCTCGGCGTTCTCTTCTTGCTGCATCAGCTCCAGGGAGGGCGATTTGATTTCGGGAGCACCTGGCCGGTTCTGTTGGTGGTAATTGGCTTGTTGCTTCTGGCGTCTTCCGTTGCGCCGCGGGACGGACATATCGAAACGCAAATTGCGGCAGCACCCCCGCCCGCCGCAGCCCCTCCGGCCAATGCTCCGCAACCTCCTTACAGTTCTCAGGGGCAATAACTGACCATGGCTCCCACCCGCGCGCGCGGCAGCGGTTTCTTTTCCGGTCTGGTATTGATTACTGTGGGAGTGATCCTGCTCCTGCATTTCTACGGACATCTGGACCTGCAATTGTTGTTCACGCGCTGGTGGCCGCTTCTGATTATCTTTTGGGGCCTGGTGAAGCTGTTTGAGCGGATTGCGGGTCCCCGATTGGGAGGCAGCGGAGGGGGGATTACGGGAGGCGAAGTTGTGCTGGTGGTAGGGATGCTGGCGCTGCTGGGGATTGTGGTGGCCGCCGAAGTGGTCAAGGAGAAGGTCGGAGGTTCAATCGTAGAGCTCCCCGGCGAGAGTTACAGTTTTGACGTGGATATGGCACCGAAGGCGATACCGGCGAACGCGCACGTGCAGGTGAGAACCACGCGCGGTGACATTAATGTGCGCGCTTCCGATGATGCGCAGATACACGTGTCGGGTAAGAAGAACGCGCGAACATGGAACGAAACGGAAGCAGGGCGGATCGCGCAGCCGGTGATGGTGGAAGTTATTCAGAATGGCGACAGCTACGAAGTGCGCCCCGGTGGGTACGACCAGTCTGACGGGCGCATCAGCGTGGACCTGGAAGTGTCTGTGCCGAAGAAATCTCCTCTGGTGGTGAAGACAGAAAAAGGGGACCTGCAAATTTCGGGTTTCGCATCGGACGTTACCGTTACAGACCAAAACGGAGACGTGGAAGTGCGGGGAACGAATGGAGACGTTTCGGTCGAGGTGCGGAAAGGGGACGTAAAGATCTCCGACGTCAAGGGGGACGTGAAGATTTCCGGCAAGGGCGGAGAGATCGAGGTGAACAACACTACGGGCAGCCTTACCGTGGATGGAGATTTCTACGGGCCGGTGCGCGCGGACAAAGTGCTAAAGGGCGTGCGGATGGTGTCGGCAAGGACGGATCTAACGGTTTCGGCGCTGGCCGGACATATGGAGGCAGGGTCCGGGAACCTGGACCTGCTCGATGCGCCGGGCAACTTACATCTGCGGACGCGCGACACGGAAATCAGCGTAGAGAATCCGGGCGGAAAAGTGGATATCGATAACCGCAACGCGCAGACGTCGGTGCGATTTTCCGCGGCGCCGAAAGAGGATGTGCAGATTACAAATTCATCGGCGGGAATTTCGCTGAACGTTCCCGTAGGCTCGAGCTTTGAAATCGTTGCGGACTGCCGCAACTGCGACATTGAATCGGAATTCTCCGGGCTGGCGCAGACGAAGTCGGAATCGGGCGACGCGCACCTGGCGGGGAAGTACGGCTCGGGGAAGGGCCCGAAGATTACGCTGAAGACAAGCTACGGAAATATTGAGCTGCGACGCAGCGCGGTGGCCATGCCACCAAAGCCGCCGATGCCACCCGCGCCGCCGCAGGAACCGATACCACCGGCGACGGAGCAGTAGGTGAAGAGGCTATTAGATATCAGATACCAGATATCAGGAATCGGATTCCCTCAAGATCAATTTGATTCAAGTGGTTTTGGCAGAGAGGGTTTTGGTAGTTTGATCGATTCTGTTGCCATTGGAAAGAACGCGTTGACGCATCCGATAGAGCATTTTGGAAAGAACCTCGGTACTACGAAGAAGTGTATCGACAGAATCAGCTGAGGCGAATCCCAGACGGTGGACAATGACAAGATGGGTCTCTAGCTCTCGTAAGGAACCGCTCGAAATGGCGAGGAACCGAGCAAAATCTGGCGCCTTCCACCTCCCGAACCCTTCTGCGATATTTGCTGGCACGGAAGTTGCCGCTCGTCTAATCTGCGAGGTCAGACCAAATCGTTCTTCCCGGGGAAGACTCGCGGACAGCTTGTAACAAGCTTCTACGAGGGCAATGCCTTTCTGCCAAATTTTGGGGTCGCGAACAGATTGTGGAGAGAGTCGCGTTGATAACATAATGATTAATATTACCATCATTCTACATATCATGCGACTTGCATGACCGTAAGAGGGTGTCTCGGCCAGCTAGTCTTGCTTTTCGATATCTGATAACTGATATCCATTCAAAAATAGCGCCGCGATGTTGCCATCCAGGTGGCGTCTCGCCAGACACTAAGTTCGAGTGGGAGTTAGAGCGATATTCACGGGAGCCTTGTCGGCGACACTAACCTGGAACATGGCGCGAGGCTTCAGGCCCATGGCGCTTGCGAGCAATGCGTCTGGCATCTCCTGAATCCGGGTATTGAACAAATTGATGGAGTCATTGTAAAACTCGCGGCGGTCGGCGATCTGGCCTTCGAGTTCGGTAATGCGCTTCTGGAGTTCCAAAAAAGAAACGTTGGCTTTCAAGTCTGGATAGTTTTCGGCAACGGCAAACAGTTTCTGGACGGAAACGCTCAGGCTGCCGCTGGCTATGGACTTCTGGTCGACGGTGGTGGCCATGGCATATCTCGCCCTGGCGTCCGTGAGGGTTTTCAAGGTTTCGCGTTCGTATTGCATGTAGCCCTTGCAGACGTCAAACAAGCGGGGAAGTTCGTCATGGCGTTGTTTCAAGAGTACGTCGATGTTTGACCACGCTTTGTCAATATCGTTGCGGAGGGCAACAAGTCCGTTGTAAATGGTTGCGAGATAAATGAATATACCGGCAAGAAGAAACACAACGATAAGAGTAGGAATCAGACCCATACCCGCTCCTTTGCCTCACGAAGAAATGAATCCCCAATAGAGCAGCAAAAAATAAAGACATGCGATGCCAAGAACGGGACCGCCCCAAATGCAGAGCGTGGACTTCCAGGCCAATGATTGGACGACTTCTTTCTGACTGTGCCAAGAGATGGTGAAGGGTTCGCCACGCTCTCCTTTGCTGATGGCAACGCTGGGATGCAGGTCAAAGGACGGAGTAGGGGGATTCGCGGGTGCGTTGTCATCGATAACAGTCACCGCAGCGGGAGATTTTGTGAGAGCGCCAGCAGGCATTTGCGTCAGCGCGCGTTCAACTTGCGCTCCCGGAATATGACTGAGGGCGTTCATCACGACATTGTTGAGTGGCCTCGGCTGGCTGCTCATTTTTGTGCTTTGGAACGTGATTCCGAAGCCGGGGCCGTCGCTGAGTTTGATATTGAACGCGGAGGTGCCACCTCCGGCAAGATGTGGCCGAGGAACCCAGGAGGCCGAGGCGGGATTGTCTCCCAGGGTTCCAAAAACAAAGAGGGGAAATCCGGGCTGGATGATGTGCTCTTCGATCTTGATCTTTTCGGCGGGTACAAGACCGCGAGTCGCCAGGAAATTGCGCACATTGGGGGGCAGCAAGTCGCGGGAATTGAAAAATGAGGCGCCAATTTCATCGTTGAAGCTTCTGTGCACATCCATCTCCGCGCCTTGCGGGTCAATCAATACGCGCCCGGTGCTGTCTTCCAGGAAGAACGGCAGGTACAGGGTTTCGTCCAGGACCCGTTTCCATTGGTGTTTGTTGCCCGACTCCTCCCACTGCCAAGCCTGAACGCGATAGTAGAAGCAGGGGCTGCTGGTTACCGGAGCGGTGAGAGTGTTCGGGCCCGTGGGAGTGCCCAAAATTTCGACCAAGCCGATGGAGGCGCTATGGATCTTCGAGAGTGGAGTATCCAGGATCATGCGCTTGTACCGCAGCATGCGGAACCCGGTGAGGAAAAGGAACGGACCAATCGCCACACCCGCCAAACCCGCAATCACGAACACGAAACTATTGGAGCTGGATGAGTAAAGCACCCAGAGAGATTCAGCCAGCATGGAAAATCCTCCGCGCGACGGCGAGTCAAGCTTGCATTTAGTTTACGCTGTGCCGAATCGCAGCCGAACGTGGGTTTTGTCCCTCTTATCCAAAAGGAAACCTAGACTTTAGCAAGAACTGATATCAGATATCAGTTATCAGGAAGCGGATTGCCTCAAGATCAATTTGCTTTAGCTGTCTGATATCCATTCAAATGACGGAAGTGTCGATGCTTCTACGCCTCGGCGAGGCGGTGCAATTCCTGAAAAAAAGCAGGGTACGAGACGGCGGCGCAGTCGGCGTCGAGGACGCGGGTTTCACCGGTGGCGGCGAGGCTTGCTACGGCGAAGGCCATGGCGATGCGGTGATCACCGTGGGGATCGATTTCGGCGCCGTGAAGTTTTCCGGCGGCCCGGCCTTCGACACGCAATCCGTCGGGGCGCTCTTCGACCTGGGCGCCCATGCGTTTCAGATTTTCCGCGAGCGCGGCGATGCGGTCGGTTTCCTTGACGCGCAGTTCAGCGGCATCGCGAATCTCAATTCCCCGCTCTGTGTAAGGCGCCAATGCGGCAAACATGGGCAACTCATCAATTAGAAGCGGGACCAGGTCGCCGGAAATAAGGCCGCCTTTGAGTGGCGCGCTTTTTATGGAGAGATCGCCGATGAGTTCGCCCTGCTTGGTTTGCAGATTCATGATGGCGATGGCAGCGCCCATTTGGTTGAAAAAATCCAGGACGGCGGAGCGGGTGGGGTTGAGGCCTACTTTGGCGATAAAGAGATTTGATTCGGGCAGGAGCGAGGCGGCGGCGATGAAGAAGACCGCGGAGGAGAGATCGCCGGGAACGTCGGCGGAGACGGGGCGGAGAGCGGCTTCGCCATTGCCTGCAGCCATACCGTGAATGGAGAGGGTGCGGCCCTGCTTGCGAATCTGTGCCCCGAATTCCTGAAGGGCGAGTTCGGTGTGGTCGCGCGTGGCAGCGGGTTCGGTAACCGAGGTATCGCCGTCGGCGTACAGGCCGGCCAGGAGGACCGCAGATTTTACCTGGGCACTGGCCATGGGCATTTGGTAGTGGATGGGGCGGAGCTTGCCGCCATGGATTTCGAGCGGAGGGAAATTTTCGTCGCGCCCGCGGATGTCCGCACCCATTTCGCGAAGAGGGGTGATGACGCGCTTCATGGGGCGCTTTTGGAGAGAGGAGTCGCCAGAGATTCTTGTGGTGAACGTTTGGCCGCTGAGTATGCCGGACAGCAGGCGGATGGTGGTGCCGGAGTTTTCGGCGTCGAGGGTGCTCCAGGAGCTTTTGAGGCCTTGCAAGCCCCGGCCCGTGATTTGGACCGTAGAACCGGTGAGCGTGACGTCGGCACCCAGGGATTTGATGCAGCCGAGGGTGCTGTGGCAATCGCGGGCAGCGGCGAAATTGCGGAGTTCGCTGGTACCATCGGCGAGCGCGGCGAGCATGGCGTAACGATGCGACATGGATTTGTCGCCGGGGAGTTCGAGCGCGCCGGAGATGGATTTGACTGGGAGGATGGATTCAATCTTCACGATAAGTGTGATTTTAGCATGATGCAAAAGTTGGTTCGATGCGGGGGAGGGTGACAGATGCTGGATATCAGAGAGCGGAATATCGGATACCATGAAGCAACCCCAAGATCACAGGCAGGATGGCTGCGCGAATGGAGGCGAGAAAAGTACTGGGAAAATGCCTGTCCAGCGGGACAGTTTTGTATTGAGAACGTAATGAGAAATACTAGGAAAGATATCCGCAACAGCGTACGTATTATAAAATTAGACGTGGAAGGAAAAATGCGCACAGAAGGAAATCTCGCCGGGCACACTGGTAGTCGCAAGGGAGACATGCAACGGTCCGCGATTGTCCCGGGCGCTCAAATCGAATGAGGAATCATGTTTGTCCGTAAAACCGTATTGCAGGTTGTGACCAATGCCTCCATCGGCGTCGGGGCCCTATTCCTTGTAGGAGTGTTGCTGGCGGCCATACCGAATCATCATGCACCCTCAGTGGCTCTGCAGGAAGCCGCGCAAGAACCTCAGACTACGGGTAGTTCGAGCATGGCGGGAATGAGCCTCGACGAGGGCACCGCGGCGGTGGGTGAACGGGGCGCGATGGTGGAGATGCTGCGCATGCATCACGGCAATACGCCGCACATGCGCATGACCGCTATGCGTCCGCAGACGGCGGAGGACCAGAAACGCGCCAATGAGATCGTGGAGCAACTGCGGGCGGGGATTGAGAAATACAAGGATTACCATGTGGCGCTGAACGACGGGTTCAAGATTTTCCTGCCAAATGTGCCTCAGCAGGAATACCACTTTACCAACTACGCGAATGGGTTCCTGGAGGCGTTCACGTTTGACCCGGCACGGCCCACTTCCCTGCTGTACAGGAAAACGGCGCGCGGATATGACCTGGTCGGGGCGATGTACACGATGCCGAAGCGCGCGACGGAAGAGCAGTTAAATGAACGCGTGCCGCTGAGCATGGCGACGTGGCACCTGCACACGAACCTGTGCATGCCGCCGAAAAATGCGCAGCGCAAGGTGGACTGGATGAAGTTCGGACTGCGGGGATCCATCAGCACACAGAAAGCCTGCGATGCGGCTGGCGGGACATTCCATCCAGTGGTGTTTGGATGGATGGTGCATGTGTATCCGTTCGAGAACAGCAGCGCGAAGATTTTCGCGATGCACCATCACGACTAATTCGACAGTAAGTGGTTGGAGGGTTCAAGGGAGAACTGCAAGTAAGGCCGTCCGAATTTCGTCTCTATAAAGTACTTCCACCTGCGCGATCTTCTCGCCCAATACATCAAGAATGATCATTCCGCTTGTTGGCTCAAGCTCGAGACATCTATGACCCGCACCATAAGCGCCATTCGGCTTGGGCTGTGTATAGAAAGTTCCGCAAAAGTCATCTCCACAACGGCATCTATCGACGATCACTAAATTTGCGACCTGGGAAGCAAGTCCTGACTCGTTCTTCCGCTCAAGCAACTCCTCCAACTCCTCACAGAAACCTGGTAGCGCCGTGCGGAGTAAGATGTGGTCCTGGGTTGCCTGAAACATTCAATTTCCTTCAGTACTCATTGTTCTTTGAGTTTGAGGCGGGTCTTGTTCTCTTCGAGGAACTCGCGGAGATCCTTGGAAACATCAAGCAAGCGAATCCACTGTTCGTAATAGAGAGTGACGGGGAAGCGGCCTAAGCCGTAGACGCTGACACCGCCCTTTTCACCCACGCGGAATTCCAAGGAACCTTTTTTACGGCCTTCGGCTTTTTTCTCCAGTTCGGCAATTCTGGCCAGCAATTCTTCCTTGCTTGGTTCGGACATTGGGGCCTCCTGGAGGAACATCCTCGCATAGTCGGGCAAAGGCACGCCAGTGGTGAAGCATGAACAGCCCGGCGTTTCTAAGGCTAAAGGGTTCGAGAAATCTGGCCGGACCAATTGCCATGCTGGCCGTGGCCCGGTATCATTCTTGCTTGCTTCGTTGTGGGGGTACGCGTACCTGCTTATGGGCAAACTCTATCAACGGTTCGGGATTGTTTGGTTTAGCTTCGTTCTGCTGGGGATCTTGCCCCCGCAGGCTACGCCTCAGGAATCGAATGAAATCCTGCCACTTGAACAGGTGCGCATAGGGATGCAGGGGTACGCCTACACGATTTTTGCGGGGGATCAGGTCGAGAAGTTCGACCTGGAAGTGTTGGGGGTGATGCCAAACTTTCTGGGGCCGAAGCAGTCGATTATCCTGGTGCAATTGAAGGGTCTGAAGGTGGAGCATACTGGTGTAGTGGCTGGAATGAGCGGGAGCCCGGTGTATCTGGAGGGCAAGCTGGCGGGTGCGCTGTCACTGAAGCTGGGAATCTTCACCAAGGAAGCGATTGCGGGTGTGACGCCGATTGAGGACGTGCTGCGTCCCCCGGCGCCGAATGCGGCGGCAGAAACTGTGCCACAGCAGTTCGAACTGCCGAAGGATGCGCTGGCGCGGAATGCGTGGCCGAGCGGGTCGGCACTGGAACCAATCGAGACGCCGCTGGTGTTTTCCGGATTTCAGCCATCGGCGCTACAACAGTTCGCAGGACAATTGCAGAGTTACGGGCTGGTAGCGACACAGGGCGGAACGGCGGAGGAAAGGCCGGATGACGCCCATCTGCTGGCGGGTGAGATGGCAGGAATGGTGCTGGTGCGAGGCGATGCGTCGGTCAATGCGGCGTGCACAGTGACGGCGATACGTGAAGACCGCGTGTTTTTGTGCGGGCATCCGTTCATGAACCTGGGAGACATCCAGATACCGATGTCGCGAAGCCGGGTGGTAACGACGCTGTCCTCGGAACTGGCGTCGACGAAGATCGTGAACATGGGTGGAGCGATCGGCGCGATCACCAGCGACCACCTGACGGCAGTGACCGGGAAATTGGGAACATCCCCGACGATGATACCAATGGAATTGAGCTTCGTGACGGAAACGGGCGAGAAAAAGCTGCACTTTGAGCTGGTGAATCATCCCAAGCTGACGCCGCTGCTGGTGTCGATGACGATATTCAACGGAGTGACGCAGAATTCGCTGTACGGAGAAGGGACGACGCTGCACCTGACGGGAGAAATCCAGTTGAAGGGGCACGTTCCGGTAAAGCTGGAGAACACGTTCGCGCCGATGGACACGATGGCGCCGGACGGAATGCCAATCGCGGGTGTGGTTCAGAGCGTGTTTGGAAGACTGTTCACGAACAATTACGAGGTGCCGTCGGTGGAGCACGTTTCCCTGCGCGTGGAGAGCTTGCGGGGAAGGAAATCGTACGCCATCGAGAGCGCGTGGCTGGAAAGGGGCGAGGCGTCGCCCGGAGAGAATGTGAAAGTGCGCGTTCTGGTGCGTCCGTACCGGGGCGCTGCGCACATCGAAGAAACAACGGTGCACGTGCCGGACCAGCTTGCCCGAGGAACGTCGCTGCGGGTGCTGGTGAGCGGCGCGGATTGGATGAACCGCGCCTCTCGGGGCTTCAACTTCGCGATGATGCCCGGCGGAGCGACCGGACCCGAAGGTCTGGACCAGTTGATCGCACTGATTAACCGCGAGCGGCACAACGACCGGCTGTATGTGGGAGTGTTTGTACCGACACCCACGATCGTCTGGGATGACAAGGAAATGCCAAACGTGCCGCTGTCGCAAATCGCCATAATTGACGGCCGACCGACACCCGGGAGCGTGCAAGTGCTGAGAGAATCGCTGGCGAGCGAATCTTCGATTGCGCTGGGCGGACCTGTATCAGGACTGATTTCCCTTAATCTACAAATCCGGTGACCCCTTCTATGTCGAAACAACTGAAACGGCTGTTGCTCCTGACGTTGCTTCTGTGCGGCGTGACCACAACTTCCGTTGCGGACCGCACGCGGCGGTGGAAGCAATCGACGTACGAAGAGTTTTTGAAAGGGACGCCCAAGGGCGTGGCGGTGCGAAGTGACGGCCACCTGGAACTGGCTCCGAAATTCACGCTGGTTGCGGACGCGGATGCCTCGTACCTGTGGTCGCTGCGGACAGACGCATCGGGGAGTTTGTATGCGGGCGGCGGCTCGCCAGCGAAGGTGTTCCGCTTCGATGGGAGCGGAAAGCCAAAGACAGTGTTCGAATCTACGGACCTGCTGGCCCAATGCATTGCGTTTGACGCAAAAGGCACGCTGTTCGTGGGGACCTCTCCGGACGGCAAGGTCTACAAAGTGTCGGCGAACGGGGAGAAAACGGTCTTTTTCGAGCCGAAGACAAAGTATATCTGGGATCTGACGTTCGGCGCCGACGGCACACTGTATGTGGCAACGGGCGATAAAGGCCAGATTTACGCGGTTTCGCCGGACGGGAAGGGCGAAGTTTATTACGCCAGCGACGAAGCGCACATTAAGGTTCTCGGTTTCGACGCCAAGGGAAACTTACTGGCGGGAACGGAACCGAACGGGCGCGTGCTGCAGATCAGCCCGTCGGGCGAAAAAGGTGGAAAGAAGAAAAGCGAGCCTGGCGTGGCGGAAGGGTTTGTCATTTATGAGACCGCGAAACGGGAAGTAACGTCTCTGGCGGTGGCAACGGACGGAAACATCTACGTTGCCGCGATCGGAGATAAATCGCGGGCGGGAACACCAGGACAACCGAACGCGATGTCAGCTCCGCAAGGAACAACAACACTCACAAATACAGGAGTACAGGGCGCAGCGATGGGGGCGCCCTTCGTGGCGTTTCCGCAGGCGATATCGAGCAGCGTCTACCGGATTACGCGGGAGGGAGTGCCAGAAGAAATTTGGACGTCACGGGATGAAATCGTGTACGCGTTGGGGTTGAGTTCGGACGGGCGCTTGCTGGCGGGGACCGGTAACAACGGGTCGCTGCTGGTGATTGAGGGAAGAGGCGTGTTCACGCAATTGGCGAAATCCGGGTCTTCGCAAATCACGGGGATATCGCGCCGAGCCGATGGCAAGGTTTTTCTGTGCACAGCGAATCCAGGGAAAGTGTTTTCACTGGGACCGGAATACGAGCCGGAGGGAACATTCGAATCGCAATCCTTCGATGCGAAGTTGTACTCGCAATGGGGGCGAATCGATTGGTGGGGACCACTGGCGACAACGGGAGCCGGGAAGAACATAAAAGACAGTAAAGAACAGCGATTGGAATTCTATGTGCGAAGCGGGAACACCGAGGATCCGGGGAAGGAGTGGTCGCCATGGTTCGGACCGTATTCCTCCGCCGGCGTTTCCGTGGAAGCCCCTGCCGCGAGGTTCCTGCAGTGGAAGGCGGTGTTCCACGACGGACGCCCAGGGGATAGGGTCGATTGGGCGAGCGTGGCGTACCAGCCCAAAAACGTGGCGCCGGTGATCGACGGAATTGTGATTCAAGATGCAGGAGTGCGGGCAATGGCACAGATGGGAGCGGTGGGACAACCTGTGAACGTCATGCTGAAACAGCCACCGGCGGCGAGCCCGGTCGGCGGAGCAGGAATAGCGCCTACTCCCGGTACGCTGCAGAAATTTGAAGTCCAACCGCAGGGGATGCTGCAAAAAGGGTACCAATCTGTGCTGTGGTCAGCGCATGACGACAACGATGATGAGCTAAAATACGCGGTTTACTTCCGTGGAGAGAACCAGCGAGAGTGGCTGCTGTTGAAAGATAACCTGGACCAGAAATTCTACTCGTGGGATACGACATCGATGGCGGATGGCGCGTATTACTTGAAAATCGTGGCGAGCGACGCACCTTCAAATCCGCTGGATCTGGCGTTGAAGACGGAGAGGGAGAGCGATCGGTTTGAGGTCGATAATACGACCCCGGCGATTGAGCATCTGGAGGCAGTGCCAGCAAGCACACGAAACGGTACGCTTCCCCCCACGGATCATATCCTGGTGAAGTTCTCAGCGACGACTCCTTCGAGCAGTATCGAGAAGGCGCAATACAATGTGGACGGAGGCGAGTGGATTCTGCTGCGGCCCGTGAGCGGAATCAGCGACTACAAGACGGAGACATACGCATTTACGGTGCGCGGACTCAGCGCGGGAGAACACACCATTGCCGTGAGGGTTTACGACCGGTTCGAGAATGTAGGGTCGGGGAAGGCAACCATCCAGGTCGCGGGAGCGAAAAACTAGAGGACTGTTCTGGCCACGCCCTTGGCGCGGGAAGAATTTCAATCCCTGCGTTGTGCAAGATTTGATGAAACGTTGTGTTCGTTCAGCGACCCTCATCGAATTGCTTCGGGATGACAATCGCCTGCCTCAATTAAATCCTAAATTAGATTTAGCGCGGGGGACTAGCTGCGCTGCGAGGCTTGGCTTGTTCCGGTGGGGATTTAGGAGCCTGAGTAGCGGCGGGTTCTGATTGTCTTGCCTCAATGTACGTCTCGATTTCCGCACCGAAACCCATCCGGCCATCACTGTAGGCGTCGGCTTTGGCGTGGACCACGCGGGCTCGGCAGTGAGTTTCGTCCGAAGGTCCACCGGTGACTTCCGCAGGGATCCTGAGGGTAGCCTCGATGGGCATACCGACCTGAAGCGGGGCGGAGGTTACGAAAAAGAAGCCACCGCGGGAGATGTTGGCAGTTTCCGCGAAATGCTCGGCCTGGCTGGATGCTAAGCCCAAGGGGCGAAATCGCAGCGGAACGCGAAGTCTAAAGCGTTCGAGTTGGCGGCGTTCCGTGGGAGACACTTGAATCTCCAGGACCGGGTGAAGAGGCGAATGCACCCGGATCGTGCTTGAGACAATAGGTTAACAGAGGGGCCTGCAGCGTCAAGGAGGTACTGGTAGTGCTGAAGAGGGAGTACTTCCAGCGACGGACTTTCTGAAGAGTACTGTGTGCCGGAGCGGATGGGTTTCCGTTTGGGCGTGCCTCAAGAAATCTCCTTCCACTTTCGAACTGCTTGCTTGTGTTTCCTAGCTGTCCCATCGGGCAGTTAGACGCCACTGGCCCTTCGCCTAGGTATCTACTTCGGCACTGGCATTAATTTCCTCCATCTCTCCCTTTCGGTTGTTCTCACAATGGAACTAACGGTGTCGTTTCCGTTCGGACGGTGTTCCATGTGGTCTTCCAGGTCGTCTTTCCTGCTTGCCGTATTAGCCTTACTCTCGCCGGGGGTTATTTTCTCCAAGTCTCCTTCTCCTCCAGACGCTTCCCTTTCCGCTGCGGGCACAGTTGTTCTGTCCGGCGACGATCGCCCGGTCCGCCGGGCGCGGGTGGAACTCTTTCAAGAGGACTCCGGTCCCGCCATGTCTACTTTCACCGATGATAATGGCAAATTCCACTTCGCCGAGCTCTTCCCCGCAACCTATCGCATCACTGTCACCGCACCTGCTTGCGAAACGTTCCAGCTGACCGCCAGCCTTCCTGCCGCGGAGCCGCTTGTCCTTCGACTGCGCAAATCCACGCACTCACCCACTCCGCGCGACAATTCCGTGGTATCCGTTCAGGACCTGGCCATGCCCGGCAAAACCAAGCGCGCCTTTGAGAAGGGCACGGATCTCCTTGTCAAGGGCGAGGCCGAAGCAAGCGTCCCTTACTTCCGCAACGTTATCGAAGAGGTTCCTTCGTCCTATCGGGCTCACCACAACCTTGCCCTGGCCCTCTACCAACTTGGCCAGCTCGATGCCGCCGCGGAGGAGTTCCAGAAATCGGTGGACCTGACCAGCGGTGGATTCGGGCCTTCCTTTTTCGGACTCTCGATGATTCTCTATCAGCGCTCGGACTTTCGCCACGCCGAATCCGTCATTGAGAGAGGTCTGCTGGCAGCGCCTTACTCCTCCGTGGGCAAGTATTGCTTGGCACTGGCGCAGTATTCGCTCGGCCGCTTCTCCGATGCCGAACGCACCGCCATGGATGTCGTGAAGCTTGACTCCGAAGAAGCCGACGTCCACGTCCTCCTCGCCAGGATTCATGAACTGCACCACGATCCGCATGCGGTGGTCGCAGAGGTCCAAGCTTACTTCAAGCGCGACCCTCACGGCGCGTTGCAGGCGGACGCCCTCAACCTTCTTCACCGCGCGCAGCAGGATATCTCCCGGGTATCAGCGTCTTTCAACTAATCCCCGTCGCCGCACCCAGAGAGAACTGACAAGTCGCGGGCCATAGACTAAACTCTACGAATGGCCACGGCGAACCCTACTGGGAATACCGGCAGCTCCCCGCTTGAGTGGAAGAGGATAGTAGAGGCGCACGAACGGATCCATGCGCGAATACACCGCACCCCGGTGCTGACGAGCAAATCCCTGAATGAGCTGGCGCGGGCGGAGTTGTTTTTCAAGTGTGAAAATCTGCAGAAGACCGGCTCGTTCAAGATACGGGGCGCGACGAACGCGATTTTTTCGTTGACGGAGGAGGAGGCGCGGCGGGGAGTGGTAACGCATTCGAGCGGGAATCACGCGGCGGCGGTAGCCTGCGCGGCGGGATGGCGCGGGATTCCGGCGTCCATCGTGATGCCGAAAAATGCGCCCCGGATCAAGTGCCGCGCGGTGGAAGGGTACGGTGGAAAAATCACGTTTTGCGAGCCGAATGTGACGGCGCGAGCGGAAACCGCGGCACGCATCCAGGCGGAAACGGGCGCGGTGATGGTACATCCGTACGACGACGATCGGATTATTGCGGGACAAGCGACGGCGGCAAAGGAATTCTTGGAAGAGGTGCCGGAACTGGACGCGGCGTTGGCCCCGGTGAGCGGTGGAGGATTGTTGAGCGGAACATGCCTGGGTGCAAAGGGGATGCAACCGGGAGTGCGGGTGTACGGGTGCGAGCCAGCGCGCGCGGATGATGCCTATCGCTCACTGAAGAGCGGAAAACTGCAAGTACTGGAATCGAGCGACACGATAGCGGATGGCTTGCGAGCGTCTCTGGCACCGCGAACGTTTGCCATCTTACAAAAGCTGGTGGATGGGATTCTGCTGGTGAGTGAAGAGGAGATTGTGGCCACGATGAGGCTGGTGTGGGAACGAATGAAGATTGTGATTGAGCCTTCGAGCGCCGTGGCGCTGGCCCCATTGCTGCGGCGCGAGGGACTGAAGGAAACCGGAATGGCCGGACTGAGCGCGAACGAAAGGCCCCGGATAGGAGTGATCCTCTCGGGCGGGAATGTGGAATTGAAGTGGTAGGAAGTAGTCTGGCGCGAGAGGCGCGGAACTTTTTGTTGCGGCGCGGGTTGTTGCTAGGCGTGCACGGCACCCTGCGGCAGTTTGACAATATAGATACCAGGTTAACGCGAGATTCTGGCTATAATGCGGCGGGAGCTCGAAGAACGCGGAAACAAGCTGATGGGTGCGCCTCCAAAAACTCTGGATCAAGCGAACAAGGTGGTAGTGGCATTCCTGGATGGGCGCCGCTTGAAGGGGTATATCTACGATTTTTCGCCTCTGAAAGATGCGTTCAACCTGCTGCCCGCGGAGAAGACGCTTCAGGAACACGGAATCAAAGTGGAGATGAAAGAACTGAAGGCGGTGTTCTTCGTGAAGGAGTTCGTCGGCAAGCCTGGCAATCGAGATAAACCGCAGGTAGAGTCGCATGCCCACGGGCGGAAGATCGAAGTAAGCTTCCCGGACGGCGAAATAATGCTGGGAAAAACGGAGGGATACAATCCGCAGAAACCAGGGTTTTTCATGTTTACGGAGAACCCTGAGTCGAACAATATTAGAATTTTTGTGCTCAGCAGGAACGCGCGGCAGGTGCGCTTTGTGTGAGTTCGGGCGCAATCCGGCGGACTTTTCGGTAAAGGTGAATTCAGATATAAAAGTTACAAAATTGCGATCTCTTAACGGGAAGGGGAGCAAACCGTTTCCCTTCGAAATGCATCTCTAGAGGGAGCACGAACCGTGGCCGCGTCATGGGGGACGGAGACGCGGTTCCTGCCAGGTTCGAGTTCGCCTGCTTGACTAAGGAACAAGGGAGAGGTCGAGGTAAACATGAACAGAGGAATACTGCTCTGCCGTGAGGTTTTGTGCGTTTTGGCGGTGCTGTTGTCCGGGAGCGCGAGCCTGTGGGCACAAAAAGTGGCGGTGCCTTCGCGCGTGGTGGACGCGGTGGATGATGCACGCACAATGCGGCTGCAGGGGAACGTGCACCCGCTGGCGCGAGCCGCGTACGACCACGGGGCGCTGGCGGATTCGCAGCCAATGACGCGCATGCTGCTGTTGTTGCAACGAAGCCAGGAGCAGGAGACGTCCTTGCGGCAATTGCTGGAAAACCAGCAGACCAAGGGTTCGGGAAACTATCACGCGTGGCTGACGCCGGAACAATTTGGGAAGCAATATGGTCCATCGGATGCGGACGTGCAGACGGTGACGGACTGGCTGACGCGGCAGGGCTTTCAGGTGGCAAAGGTTTCCGCGGGCCGGACGGTGATCGAGTTCAGCGGAAATGTGGCCCAGGTGCGGAATGCGTTTCATACGGAGATGCACCGGTATGTGGTGGATGGAAAAGAACACTTCGCGAACGTAAGCGATCCGGCCATACCGGAGGCGCTCTCGCCGGTAGTAGCGGGCGTGGTGGCGCTGCACAATTTTCCGAAGGTGGCGCAGGTGCGGAGCAGTGGAGTTTACAGCCGAAATCCAGAAACGGGTGAACTGCTCCCGCTGTTCACGCACGGGACTCCAGCGAAGTTTGCACTGGGGCCTGGCGATTTCGCGACGATTTATAAGATTCCAGCTGGTGCGGATGGTGGAACGAACGGTGGCGGGCCCGCTGGACAGCAGCAAATTGCGGTGGTCGGTCAATCGAATATCAACATTCAAAACGTGCGCGATTTCCGGACGTTGTTCGGACTGCCGCCGAACGACCCTCAGATTATTGTGAATGGACCTGATCCGGGCCTGCAACCAGGGGATGAAGGCGAATCCGACCTAGACGTGGAATGGGCGGGCGCGGTTGCGCCGGCGGCTCAGATTCTTTTTGTGACCTCGCTATCGGCATTTACAGATCCCCTGCAAGTCATTGGGGGTGTCGATCTGTCGGCGCTCTACATCATTGACAACAACCTGGCACCGGTCATGAGCGAGAGCTACGGGGCGTGCGAAGGCGTCCTAGGCACCACGGGAAATGCCTTCTACAACGCCATGTGGCAACAAGCCGCCGCGGAGGGAATTACCGTGGTGATTTCTTCAGGGGACAACGGATCGGCCAGTTGCGATCCGACACTCACTTCACCAAATGCCGCCGTCAATGGGGTGTTCGTGAGTGGCGTTGCTTCCACACCGTATAACGTTGCGGCTGGTGGAACAGACTTCGATGGCTCGACGCAGAACAGCACCTACTGGAATCCAGCCAGCGGAACAATAAACTCCGCGCTGCAATATATTCCAGAAACCACCTGGGATGATTCCTCGTGTGCCATCAACTATCCGGCGGCGTGCACGACGGTAAATTCGAACGGGTTTGATGTGGTGGGAGCGGGCGGTGGACCCAGTAATTGTGCGGTGTTGAGCGGTACGAGTTGCAGTCAGGGCTATGCGAAACCATCCTATCAAGTGGGAATCACACCATCCGGGACGGGCTACACGACGCGACTGGTGCCGGACGTGTCGTTGTTCGCGAGCAACAATCAAAACGGTGTGGCGCTAGTCGTATGCGATACTGGCAGCACTCCCTGTAGTCCGACGCAATTCAGCCTTGTGGGTGGAACTTCAGCCTCGACGCCGACGTTCGCGGGCATCATGGCACTGGTGAACCAAAAGACGGGAGGGCGTCAAGGGAATGCCAACTATGTTTTATACGCGCTAGCTGCGAAAGACACGAACTACACAGGAGGGTTGTGCAATTCTTCCTTGGGCAACACGCCGGCGGCGGGCTGTGTGTTTAACGATATAACCAAGGGAAACATTTCCGTGGCGTGCGTGGCCAACACGCCGAATTGCAGCAACACCACGACTTCTGGATTTGGCGTGCTGGTGTACCCAGGCAGCACCTCCAGCGCTCTGGCTCCTGCATTTACCGCTGGGGCTGGGTACGATCTAGCCACGGGGCTGGGATCGATTAATGTGACTAACCTGCTGAACCATTGGACCTCAGGGGTCCGGGCAGCGCCAACTACCACTCTGACGAGTCCTAGCGGCGGCTCGCCCTCGGGACAACCCTTTACGGCTACCGTCACAGTCGCGCCCGCGCCATCGGGGACGGAAAGTGTGGCGGTGAATGCTTTGGCCAGTGATAAGACCACGATACTTGGGACGTTCGGGCCGTTCCCTCTTACCGGCGGCACGGCGAGCATCAGCACGAACCTTCTGCCACCAGGTACGGCCAACGTTCAGGCCACATACGGTGGCGATGCGTCACTGGCGGCGAGCACTTCCCCAGTTGTCGCGCTTGGGAGCACAGTGAGCGGAACGAATCAGGCGAGCAAGACAACCCTGAGTTTCGTAACGTTTGATGCCAATAACAACCCGATTCTGAACACATCCGGGAATGTCGCTTATGGTAGTCCGTACGTTTTGCAGGTCGCGGTGACGAATTCCGGCGGACTAGCTTGCACGAGCAGCGGCACACTTACGACGCCGGGCAGCCCGTGCCCCACGGGGACAGTCGCGCTGACCGATAATGGGAGTCCATTGAATGATTTCCCGAATGGTGCGACGCCCAACGCTACGAACGTGGCAAAGCTAAATGCTCACGGCATCGTCGAAGACCAGCCAGTGCAATTCGCAGCTGGCAGCCACAGCATCGTGGCTGCTTACACATCCGGCGACACGAACTTTATCTCGAGCACAAGCAATACTCTCTCTGTGACGGTCTCGAAGGCGACGCCGGTCGGAGTGGCGGTAGCAAGCAGCCTGGGATCGATCACCAAGGGAACAAGCGTGACGTTCACGGCGTATGTCGTGACCACCAGTAACGGAGCTGGGCCAACCGGTTCGATGACATTCACAAACGGCAGTACGAGTTTGGGGTCGGCAACCTGCGCGCCAACGAGCGGAGCCGCGAATACAAACCCTCCCATTTCGCAGATCGGCGCGGGGTCGGCTTATTGCACAGCGACGCTGACTGCGGCCATTTCTTCGTTGTATCCGCCACCGGGCAACGGGCGGAGAACGCCCTGGATGCCGCTGACACCGATCCTCGTCGTGCTGATGAGCGCGGTTTTGTTTGCGCTGGGGTGGAGATGGATGCCGGAATCGCGCCGGCGATCGTACGCGTACGCTGGATTGCTGGTGTTTGCCTTACTTGTCGCGGGGATCGCTGGCTGCGGGGGTGGGAGTGGAGGCGGCGGAGGTGGCGGAGGCGGAACGCGCACGATCACGGCGGCGTATCCGGGGGACGCGAATTACGCAGCGTCGAGCGGGTCCGTGTCGATCACGGTGCAGTAAGAACGGAGCTAGAATATAAGCTGCGGCGGCGCTTCGAAACTGTACAGGTGCTGGCATTCAAGAAATGAATTCCAGAGACCGGGAAACGTCCAGTCTGTGCCCAGTTTCGTCCCCAGTTGCCACCAGTTTCCAGCTTCGATTTTCCAGCTTTGTAGCAGCTGGATGAGTAAATTGATCAGGATCGGGCTCAGCGTGCTCTTATTTGTCGGGGTTCTGCTGGCAACCGCTGTGTACCTGCTGTTTCACGGCTACTTCGATCATGGGTTATTCGAAATCAAGCAGGTGGAGTGGTCCCCCTCCCCTCCGCGGCGTGTTGCGGTTGTTGCGGAGCGTTCAGATCATAACGCGATGAGCAGCTACACATATTTCGTGCTCATTGGAGATCATGTATTCTCTCCAACCGAGCTGAGGATGGCCTACCACTCAGATGACGTGACCTTTGCGGCTGCTGCCGACTGTTTTAGTGTTAACTGGAGGGACCCTCACCACCTCCTAGTAAGCTGCCGCAGCGGCACAATTGACTCAGCTCACATCGACGTCCGCAACACAAGAACCGACGATGTTCTTATAACGTACGTGAATATCGCCGATTCTACTGCTAAAGAGTATAGCCCTGTCCGCCCGTAACACGGATCACAGCCGGAATCCTCTCACTTGGGCAGGTGGCCGGCAGATTAACGGGCGGAATGATTTTGGGTGGCGGGCGGGCGGGTGGCCAACAGATAACGGGCGGCGCGTCAGCTAGGGTTCGGTGGGAAGAAAATGTTCCAAAACTGGGGGCAGGGAGCGATGAACTCGATCGGGACGAGTGAGCCCTCGGAGTTCATTTGGGGCGGGCGGACGACGTGGGCTTCCACTTTCTTCTGGGTTTTGGGATTTTCTAAACTGAGTTTAGTGCCCGTGGGCAGACCTTCGGCCAGAATGATCATCGCGCCGCTGGCGCTGACGGTGTGAGTGAAACCGTTAATTGGATTCGTCTTGCCGGGCAGATAGACGAGCACAGGCATACGAAGAAGAACGCGTTGGGCGCGGCGGCGTTCTTCATTGGTCAGCGGACGAGCAACCGTAGGGCTGCGCTTAACTTGTGTGGTTGGAGCCGTTGACGGCAAATTTGATTTGAGTGGGTGGGTCACAGCTCCAGCCCCCAGAAATCCATATCCGGCGCAATGAGTTCAACACCGTATTCCCAGCCTTCCGGCTGTTGATTCCCTTTCCAGACGATAACCGCGGCATTGCTGGCACGCGTGACGAGATTGGTGAGGGCAAGACGTTGTTCGAGTTCAAGCGAATCGGGCAAAACCACCATACAGCCGTAGGGATTGACGATGCGTGTGTGCGCGTCGACGGAATGGCGCTTGCCATCCTCGATATCCCACTCCAGACGAACCTGAACGCGGGAATTCATGCGGTGTCCGCGGCGCTTTTCACCATACTTTGTCCCTACTTGCTTCAATTCGCGCAAGTTAACGGTCATCATTGCCTCTTGCAGGTCATGCTAGAGTTAGTGGGAATCGCGGTCAATGGTACGAAAGCGGTACAGCATTCGAAAGGGTAGCTGTCCGAAGGGACAGGAGCACGCGGGAAGTGAAGAATCTGATCGTGAATGCGGACGACCTGGCCTGGACCGAAGGGGTTAATCGAGGAATCGCGGAGGCCCATCGGAAGGGGCTAGTGACAAGCACGTCGCTGCTGGCGAATGGGCGCGCGTTTGCATCGGCTCTGGAAGTGGCGCGCGCGAACCCCGAACTAGGAGTGGGAGTACACCTGAACTTGAGCGATGGAGCGCCGACAGCTAAGCCGCGAGAAGTGCCGGGGCTTGTGAATGAAGCAGGGGAGCTGGAAGCCGGGCCAGAGAACTTGCTGCTGCGGATTGCCGGCAGGAGCCTGGCGCTCGAGGAGGTGGAGCGGGAATGGGACGCGCAAATCCAGAAAGTGCGGGATTCCGGGATTGCGGCAACGCATCTGGATGGCCACAAACACGTACAGATGCTGCCGGGATTGTTTGAGATTGCGCTGCGGCTGGCGAAGAAGCACGGCATTCGAGCGATCCGCGTGTCGAACGAGGAATCCACGCTGCGTTCGGCGCTGTCGTCAGCGGGGGAACAGAAAACGGGGGTGGTGCTGAAGCAAGGGGTACAGGCGCGCGGGCTGAAACTGCTGGCGCGGGACGCGAGAGAGATGGCCGATCGCGCGGGACTGGCGACCGCGGATTACTTCTGCGGGATCGCGCAAACAGGAGTGCTTACCCGAGAAGGAATGGAGCGTTTACTGGAAAACCTGCCCGAAGGGACCACGGAACTGATGTGCCACCCCGGTTACGCGGATGAAGAATTGCGGCGCACACGAACGAGGTTGCAGGAATCGCGGCAGACGGAGCTGCAGATTCTGACGGATGCGCGGATCAGAAAACTTGTCGCCACGCGGGGTATTCGCCTGATAAGCTATGAATTCATGGGGGAAATGGCCTGAAACCGCCTGGGCCACCACGGGACCAAAGCATCTAGACTGAAGAGCCGCCGACTCTGGCAGAAAGAGCCGGAGGGAGAGCACTAGAAAGGCGCGGAGATTCGACGTATGAGAAGCGACACACCCATCCGCTATTCGATCGTGATTCCCTTTTACAACGAACAGGAAAACATTCCCACGCTGTACATGAAGATCACGGAAGTGATGGACTCGATTGGCGAGCCGTACGAGATGGTGTTTGTCGACGATGGGAGCAAGGATAATTCCTACCGGGTGCTTTTGGACATCTACGAGCACGACCGGCGCGTGAATGTGGTGCGGCTGCGGAGGAATTTCGGACAGACCGCGGCGTTGAAGGCGGGGTTTGATTTCGCGCGCGGCGATGTGGTGATTTCCATGGACGGGGACCTTCAGCACGATCCCGAAGAGATCCCTCGTTTCCTGGAAAAGATTGAAGAAGGCTTTGACCTGGTAAGTGGCTGGCGGACCCAGCGGCGGGACCACTGGTTGATGCGGCGCTTGCCAAGCCAAGCGGCGAACTGGATGATGGCCAAGCTTTCCGGAATCGAGCTGCACGATTTCGGGACGACGTTTAAGGCGTACCGGCGGGAAATCCTGCAGGAGATCCAGCTGTACGGGGAATTGCACCGCTTCATCCCCGCGCTGGCCAGTTCGACGGGCGCGCGAATCGCGGAAGTGCCGATATCGAATTCGGAACGCAAGAGCGGGAAGTCGAATTACGGAATCGGGCGGACGATTCGAGTGTTTTTCGACCTGATCATGGTGAAGTTTCTGCTGGATTATTCGACACGGCCCCTGCAATTTTTCGGCTTGTTAGGCGTGGCCGGAAGCGGCACGGGGATCCTGCTGGCGCTCTATCTTCTGCTGGAGAAGTTTGGCAATCACCAGGACATCATGACCAAGCACGGGCCGCTGTTGATGCTGGCCATTGCGCTGTTTGTGAGCGGAATTCAGTTCATATCGATGGGCCTGCTGGGAGAGATCAGCTCGAGGACGTACTACGAATCGCAAGACAAACCGATTTACGCGCTACGCGAAGTAAAGAGCCACCGGAAAGAGC
>JBAVHY010000301.1:0-5628 GCA_049686315.1 Candidatus Acidiferrum sp.
ACACTGTCCAGGCCATGGGCTTGAACAACCGCCCTTCCACACTCTCCAGAGTGAAAATAGGCAGGTATGCTGTGATGATGATGGCACGCGCGAAAAAAACTGGGCGCAAGACCTCAAAGACGGCGCCACGAATGCGCTCAAAAGCTGTTTTGCCCGCATTCGTTTTCAGATTGAAGTGCCGTACGATGTTTTCGATCACCACCACGGAACCGTCCACCACCATGCCGAAATCCAGCGCTCCCAGGGATAGCAGATTGGCGAGAATCTTATTCAGGTCCAGGCAGATCGAAGCGAACAAAAGTGAAAAAGGAATTGTGAGCGCCACAATTAATGCGCCCCGGGCATTGCCGAGGAAGAAAAACAAAACCAAGCTGACCAGCAGCACGCCTTCAGTGAGGTTATGGAGGACCGTATGAGTGGTGTTGCGCGTGGGCTTGCCCCGTATTCCCTGCCGCCAACAAAGTGACGAGGCATATTCCCTTGATAAAACGCCACATGAACTTACCCTCACATCCTCAATGTGTTGTGAATGCGAAAGCCAGATAGTGCCAGCATTCCGCTCGGTCGAGAGAATCATTGCGCCAATACGCTTACTTCTTTGGAATGACCCTTGCGACGATAGCCGCATCGGCTTGGTTACACTATGAAAATGCGGTAACGGAATAATTACGAGAGTGTTGCAAGAGAAGGAGGGGAACGGCCCAGGTGTGAACGCACCGGCGGCCGCAATTCGGTCTGATCGCTTGCGAATCGAAAAGAATCCGACGAGAGAATCTGCTGGCCGTCGCATCCGTGTACGCTTGCTTGACCGAATGAAGAACGCATTGACGCAATTGTGGCTCGATCTGTCACAGGCC
The DNA here is from genome assembly GCA_049686315.1 of Candidatus Acidiferrum sp. Lineage (GTDB taxonomy): Bacteria > Acidobacteriota > Terriglobia > Acidiferrales > UBA7541 > Acidiferrum. The sequence goes on from JBAVHY010000301.1 coordinate 858, forward strand.
CGGACGGCCCGTTCAGGAACAGGTGTGATTCAGTTTTTAGTTCGCGGTAAGCGCCGGGCTCTGCCACCGAAAAGTTGCCGTGGCCATCGTTCAGGAGGACTTCAACGAAGCCCTCATCCAAATTCGCGGTAACGATCAGGTCCACACTGTCATCCCCGTTGACGTCGCGAGCGGCAACCTGCAGACCTCCGCGAGGAGCACGGACACCGATCGCGGAGTCCGGTCCGGCGCTAAACTGCAAACGGATGGAATAGTTGCAATTCGCCCATCTTGGGTTTCCCGCCTCCACTAAAGCCAAATCTGGCTTTCGGTCGCCGTCCAGGTCGGCAATCACAAACTGTACGCTTGCCGTCCGCTGCTGCACTTTTCCCGCAGTAGTGAAAGCACTATGGGAACGATGGAGCGCCCCCACCCCCACGCCCAAAGAGAGCAGACACACTATTGCCACTCGGAGTTGTGGTCCAAATCTGATGATCTTCTCTTTCATCGGCGGCCCTTGTTCTATCCCCTGAGCGGCCTAGCTCTCACGCTACGACTCAGACAATTAGGATACACGGCCAGAGAAAATGGCGGAAGGGGTGGGAGGCGTTGTGACTCAAATCACAAAGGGTTGTGACGCGTGGCGCGGCACTCTGTTCTCATTACCACCTACCCTCCTCTAGCCACCGCTGTTTGCCTTTTGGCTGGCTCGCGGGGAGTGCCTCGGTAGGCTGACTCATTTCTCTATCAACCTACTGAAAACAAATTAATTAGCAAGGCTCTGAATGCCCTCCCTAGTTGCGCTCAGAGTCTAGTCAGGAACGACGCGCATGGCCACACCTTCTACATCTGCTTCCCCGAGCGCTAACAGCGGTTTGCCTGCAAAGCAGGTCTTTACGGTCGCGGCTATCTGTTTGCTCCTGGGCCTGTTCGTGGGCTACTTCTTCTTGGGAAAGAGCGCCGTGCCAAGCGTCTCTCAAACTCCAACCCCTGGCATCATGACGATTCCGGCCGTTTCCCCCAGCGGCGGTCACCCGAAACTGACTCTGGAACAAATGAAGCAGATGGCTGATGTTCAAGCGTCAACGTTGATCGAGAAATCCAAATCCGAACCCAAGAATGCCGGCCTCCTGGTCCAAATTGCGGGTATCTACCAGGCCACCCACCAGTTCAAGGAAGCTGCCGGCTACTTTGAGAGAGCACTTAAGGTCGACCCAAAAAACTTGCCTGCCCGCACCGAGCTAGCTGCCTGCCTTTACTATTCCGGCGACGTCGAAGGCGCTTTGGACGAGTTGAATCATTCCTTGAAGAACAACCCCAATGACGCGAATTCCCTGTTCAATCTGGGTATGATCAAGTACCGGGGAAAAAAGGACCCCGCAGGTGCGATTGCCGCATGGCAGCAGCTTTTGAAAACCAATCCGAATCTCGATCGCAAACCCACGGTGGAAAAAATGATTGCCGAAGCGCAGGCCAGCACGGGTGTGAAGAACTGATGGACTTGCGGGCATAGGAGGAGAGAAAGCGTGATGGAGCTCAAGACAACGACCAACAATTCCTGGACACCTACGCAAGCCTTCGCTCTCGCTGCGATTTCACTTCTCCTCGGAGTCTGCACCGGATGGCTGATCCGGAGATCGTTTGCCACGCCTGCACAAGCAACGGCCCAAGTCGTTTCGCTACCAGCGCAAGCAGCCGCTCCAAGTGAGACTACGACGCCGAACTTCGGCTCGCTAAACGCGCAGCCTTCTTCAGAGGAGCTAAAACATGCCGCCGACGCGCAGGCCGCACCCTTACTCGAACAACTGAAAGCCAGCCCCTCTAATGCCGCCCTTCTGGCTCAACTGGGCAATGTCTATTACGACGCCAAGCAGTACCCCATCGCCATCGAATATTACGAGCGCTCGTTGAAATCACAGCCCGCCAACACCTCGGCGCGCACCGACCTGGGCACAGCGTATTGGTACACCGGAGACGCGGAGGCTGCGATCGCCCAATTCAATAAGGCTCTATCGTATGAGCCCAACAAGGCGGACACACTTTTCAATCTTGGTGTTGTAAAGTGGCAGGGCAAAAAAGATGCGCAGGGAGCCATCGGCGCCTGGCAAAAGTTGTTGGACACCAATCCTGGTTATTCTGGGAAACAAGACGTCCAGCAACTGATCGCTCAGGCCCAGAGCCATTGAGAACACGTAACGCCTCCAACTCAAGGCCGGCTGGCCCTTTTCCTGGCAACATCTCATGACCGATCCCACACTCCAAACGCGGACCGCATCGCGATCGCGCTTCTGGCTTCCCCGACTCGCAATTGCCATTGTTGTTCCCGTGCTTCTTCTCGCGCTCACCGAGGCAGCGCTGCGCCTCTTCCACGTAGGTTATTCCCCGAGTCTTATGGAGCCGTGCACTATCCACGGGCGCCCCTCCTCGTGCTACAACCTCTTTTTTGCCGCTCCTTTTTTCCCTCCCGGAATGATTAAGACTCCGCAGTTTTTTTCCATTTCTCCGGAAAAGCCGCCACGCACGTTCCGCATTTTTGTGCTCGGGGAATCCGCAGCCATGGGTGACCCCGATCCCGCTTACGGTTTCAGCCGCTACCTTCAAGTCATGCTGCGCGAACGCTTGCCGGGCATGAGGTTCGAGGTCGTCAACACCGGAATGGTCGCCATCAACTCCCACGTTCTTGTTTCCATGGCACGCGAGCTTTCAAACTACAAGCCCAATCTGTTCATTCTCTATGCCGGCAGCAATGAAGTCGTCGGTCCTTACGGACCGGGCACCGTTCTCACTGCGTCTTCAATGAGTCCTCCGGTGATTCGTGCAAGTATCTGGGTACGATCCTCTCGAATCGGACAGTTGCTCACTGGAGCGGCGAAGCGGCGCTCGGAATGGCGCGGCATGGAGATGTTCCTTGACAAGCAGGTTCGCGCCAACTCCCCGCGAATGGAGCCTGCCTACAGAAATTTCGCCAGCAACCTGAAAGAAATCGTGGATGTAGCGCATGCTTCCGGCGCGCAGGTTCTATTGAGCACCATTGCCAGCAATCTGCGAGACTCCGCGCCGTTCGCATCGCTTCACCGCGTGGGACTCAGCGCAGAGGATTTGAGTTCGTGGACTTCTCTCGTGCAGCGGGGTGCCGCTTTGGAAAACGCGGGAGCTTGCGCTGAGGCCCTAAAGTTTTATGACGCCGCGGCAAAGATCGATGATCAGTTTGCGGAACTCCACTTCCGCATTGCGCGTTGCCATTGGGCACTCGGCGATTACCCCGCCGCGAAAGAGCATTACGTTCGCGCCCTCGATCTTGACACTCTTCGCTTTCGCGCCGATTCCCGCATCAATGACATCATTCGCGCCGCGGCCACTTCCTCTGGATCAAATGCCCACCTCCTCGATGCCGAGTCCCTGTTTGCCGCTGAGAGCCACAATGGGGTAACGGGAAGTGAGCTGCTTTATGACCATGTGCACTTTACTCCTCCCGGCAATTACCTCCTGGCGCTCGCTGCCTATAGACAGATTGTGAAGATTCTGGCTGAAGAGGCACGGAGTTCTGCGAGCGGTACCGAGCCGCTCTCTGAAGTCGAGTGTGAACGCCTGCTCGCGTTCACGGGCCATGACCGGTCGCGCGTCGCCGCCGAGATGGTCGATCGCCTGCAGCGCCCGCCCTTCACCCATCAGTTGAATCATGTCGAACAGTTGCAGAGCCTGATGTTTCGGGCGACCGGTTCAATGGAAAGCCCTCAGGACACGGCAGCGCAGTACCAGTGGGCCATCGCGCATTCCCCGGACGATCTCACCTTGCACTACAAATTCGGGCTTTTCCTGTTCGACTACGACCGCACTGCGGCCGGCCAACAACTCACGCTCGCCCGGCCAAATGACGACTTCCCTGTTTTCCTGCCCGACGGCACGCGAATCCAGTGAAGGAAGGCAGAGAATGATGTTGATTTTTGCCCTCACTTTTCGAGTTTCAGAATTGTGAATAGATGAATTGTGTATTGTGCTCGTCGAACAGCAAAAAGAGCAGGAGTCCGCAGAGATAGGCGAGGGGGCGCCCCACAATCCGAAAGAGAGATGGACCGTTTGCGCCCGCGCGCTCCTCGATCTCGCCCAGTTTTCGTAGAAGCACCGGCTCGATGGCGCAGAATAAGAGAATGACTACAGTGTATGCGTAAAACTCCGTGCCATAGGATCTCCCGACGCTGAACCGATAGAACATGGAGGAGAGGATCGAGCCCGCCTTCGCCGGGGTGGATGCGCGAAACACCACCCAGGCCGCCGCAACCGCAATCAATGTCAGCACCCGCCCGATCCCGGCAAGCGGCCGCGATTCAGCCAGCGCGGGCAGCGCCGTCTTCCAGTTTTCGTACACCCTGTAGATAACAAGATAAGCTCCATGCAGGAAACCCCAGAGAATAAAGTTCCATCCCGCACCGTGCCAAAGGCCCACAAGTGACATTACGCCGAGAAGGCTAACGTACAGCGGCAATGGCGCGCCCAGCCACTTCGCGTTGATGGGGAAAAAGAGATAATCGCGAATCCAACGCGACAGCGTCATGTGCCAGCGCGCCCAGAACTCCGCTGGTGTGGCGGCATGATAGGGCTGGCGGAAATTGTCTGGGAGCGTTACGCCGAGCAGACGAGCGGCACCAATCGCCATGTTGGTGTAGCCGGCGAAATCAAAATAGATCTGTAGGCCAAACGCGATCGCCAGGAACCAGCCATCGATTGTTGAGGGAGCTCCGGCTGTGGTGGGAGCGAACCCTTTATCCACCCAGATGCCGAGCAGGTTCGCAAT
>JBAVHY010000302.1:0-18628 GCA_049686315.1 Candidatus Acidiferrum sp.
TGCTCAGTGCTTACGCGGTTTATGAGTTGCCGTTTGGCCGCGGCAAGGCGCTCGGCAGAGACATGAACAAGGCAGCGAGTGCTGTGGTCGGCGGTTGGACGTTCAGTCCCATCGTGTCATACCACACGGGTTTCCCCATGGCCATCAATGGCAATACCGATCCGACCGGAACGGGTTCGCGTGGCGCGCGCGGCGATTGCAACGCCATCGTACACCCTCAAGGACGTGTGCCAATCTCGGGGTCTGGAGGCATTCAGTGGTTCACGAACCCCAACAACAATGCTTTCACTGACCCAGCGACCGGCCAGTTCGGCAATTGCCCTGCTGCACTCGGCTGGCTTCGTAACCCCGGGTATGCCAATTGGGATCTCAGCTTACAGAAAAACCTCCAGCTCACAGAGAGGTTCAAGCTGCAGTTCCGATCGGACTTCTTAAACGCGTTCAATCATGTGAACCTCGATGCTGTCAGTGACGGCTATGTCGCTGTCGGAGCAACCATGGGCCAGATTACTAGCTCCCAGTCTCCGAGAAACATTCAGTTTGCGTTGAAGCTCTACTACTAACAACAAACCACGTATAATGAGGCAGGCGTACACCCCCGCCTGCCTCTTTTTTATTTTCGGCATGGAGTTTCCTAGGTAGTGAGTCATCGAAAAGATTCGACGCCCCGACGACATGTTCAAACGCCCAAGTGAAATAGCCACTCTCTGCCTCGTGATTACCCTTTCTCTCGCCTCCTTATCCCTGGGAGCACAAGCTCCCAAGTCATCCGATCCCCCCGCAGCGGGCAGCCGTTTAACCGCGGAGAAAGCCATGGAATTGGCGCAGCAAGGGCGCTGCAAAGAGACTCTCGCAACTTTGAAGCGGGCGATGACTGGACCGGGCGGTGCTGGCATCAAGAAAAGAGTGGGTCTGTTGGGTGTGCGCTGCGCCATGGACCTGGATGACCGCGACGCAGCCATGAATTTTGTGCGCCAATTGCTCAAGCAGTTTCCTCAGGATCCAGAGGTTCTGTTTGTCACCGTGCATGTGTATTCAGATTTATCTACTCGCACTGCGCAGGAACTGGGCCGTGTCGCCCCGCAGTCCATTCCCGCACGCAAGCTCTTTGCAGAGTCCTTTGAATTGCAAGGGAAGTGGGGTGACGCCCAGCGCGAATACGAAGCCATGATCGAAAAGGAGCCCAACGCGGCCGGACTTCATTTCTTGCTCGGCAGGTTGTTACTCTCGCGTCCCGATGCCGATGCCGGCGCCACCCAGCGCGCGAAAGAGGAATTCCGGAAAGAGCTCGAAATCGACCCGAAGAACGCCGGCGCCCACTTCGTCTTGGGAGAACTGGCAAGCAAAGACGAGGAGTGGGATGAAGCCATCACTCAATTTTCCGAGACGGTAAAACTCGATCCCAATTTTGCAGAAGCTTATCTTGGTTGGGGATTCGCTCTTCTCTCCCTTAAACGTTACCAGGAAGCAATTGCTCCCCTGCGCGTAGCAGAGCGTTTGACCCCCGCAAATGCCGCAATCCATTACTCCTTGGGCACCGCTCTCGCGCGTACGGGGCAGAAGGAAGAGGCCGACAAAGAGTTCGCCATCCACCGCACTCTCACTGCAACTACGCCGACACCACTAGGGGGAGACAAGCCTCAATAACGCCGTCTTTGATTTCCCCGGGTGCAAAGCTTTCCCCGCATTTCGCTAGGGCACAGCGTGAGTGGTGGAGGATTTCATTGGCTCCACTGGGACAGCTTTGTTTCGGCCCGCTTTAACAAAAGGCTGGTAACCCAACGTGTCAGTGCCTTCCTGAACGCTGTAGAACTGGTCGGCGGGGAAATCGCTAAAGGTTTGTTTTGCTCCGCTGGGCCAGGAGATTTCCAATTTGTCAATTTTCACGCCAGAGCGAAGTCCGAAGTGAGCGCGCAGATCACTCTGAGACATGTAGCTGCCTCCACCCTCGATTTCGCGAATCTGGGTTATGCCGCCTGTGGTGAGTTTAAGCCGGGCCCCCATTGCGTCACGATTGCTCTTCGTTCCCACAAGTTTGAAGGAGGCGAAGTGATTCCCGTTGCCGCCGCTGTTGTGGAGCAGGAGAGGAGGATCATTGTTGTTGGCGACCACAACGTCGACAAACCCATCATTGTCAAAGTCGGCGAAGGCCACTCCACGTCCCACATGAGGAGTATCGAAGCCATCACCGGAAGTCTTGGTGACATCGGTGAATTTGCCGCGACTGTTGTTGTGAAAGAGTGAGTTGATCTGCTTATAGTGAATTTCAGGGAAGACCTGCTCGATTTCCGGATAAACATGGCCATTAGCAATGAACAGATCGAGCCAGCCGTCGTTATCATAGTCGAAGAAGCCCCCGCCAAAGCTGAGGACGCCGCGCGTGGGCACGGTTAAGCCAACGCGGTCGCTTACCTCGTCGAACTGGCCCTGGCCGTCATTCTTCCAAACGTGATCTGAACTCCCCTGAAAATCGGAAATATAAAGATCGAGCCAACCGTCGTTGTCGTAGTCGCCCAGGGAAATACACATGGCCGCCATGGGGAGGCCTTGTCCAGTGAAAGCCATGCCGCTGACAGAACCTTCTTCCTTGAAAGTGCCGTTGTGCTCGTTGTGGTAGAGGTAAGCGTTGATACCGTCATTGGCGACGAACAGGTCGGGCCAGCCATCATTGTCATAATCGCCCACGCCGACGGCGAGATTCTTGCCCTGCGGCTGGTACATCCCGGCTTGCTTGGTTACGTTGGTGAAGGTGCCATCGCCATTGTTGTGATAAAGCAGGCTAGGACTGCCTGGGTACACGCTGGGAGGGCAACTGCTGGTTAGGCCGCCGATTTTGCAATAGCGCTGGGCACCGCCCGGAGGGAATGCGACGTAGCTGCCGACGTAGAGGTCGAGCTTGCCGTCGCGGTCGTAATCGAAAAAGGTAGCGCCGGCGTGGAAATAGGCCCCGAAATCCATTCCCGCGACACCGGCTTTGTCGGTCACGTCGGTGAAGGTGCCGTCACCATTGTTGTGATAGAGGACATTGCGTCCGTACTGCGTGACAAAAAGATCGGGATGTCCATCGTTGTCATAGTCGCCCCAAACGCAACCCAGGCCGAAGCCGGACCCGGGGACGCCAGCTTTGTTGGTGACATCGGTGAAAGTGCCGTCACCTTTGTTGTGGTACAGGGCGTTCTGCACCTTGATGCCGCGATCGTAAAGGTCTCGGGCGTTGACGAAGTAAATGTCCTGCCAACCATCGCCGTCATAGTCCGCGACACAAACCCCCGGACCGAACTCCTCGAGATTGACGGAAACCCCTTTGTTGCCCTTGAAATGAGTGAATTCAATGCCTGAGGCGCGCGTCACATTAGTGAACTGAATAGCTTGCTGTGCCTGCATAGTCTGCGCGGCAAGTAGGAAGCCCATCAGGCAGGCGCTAGCGAGCGGGGCGCAACTTATTTTGGCCCAAGGCACCAATACCATTCCCTAGGGGATGTTTCCCGGTGCTCATATTCTCGCATGCATTTTCTGTCGCGCCCAACCTCGGTGAGGGCAGCCATTGAAGCAGCTTCAGACTGCCGAAATAAGCCCAGTTTATCGGCTGTGGGTCAATTGGGACTCTTGTCTCTGCGCGTCCGCCAAAGCTACTTCGCGTTGTTTCCGAAGGCATTCCATCCCTTTGTCGATGCCCTGGCAATCCGCTTCGAGGAGTGCGAGGTTGCGCACCTTCGCCTTCAATAGTGCAAACGCATTTTCCTTCGGCAGCGTTCGCGTCAATTCCAGTAGTGCTCCCAACATAACCATGTTGGCGGCCTTTGTGGTGCCGAGCGCGTCGGCGATTTCCGCTGCGGGCACGCAATAGATCATGGCCTCATGCGGCGGGAAGCCTGCGGGCAATTTCGCGCTGTTGTAAAGAATTGTGCCGTGAGGCCCCACCTGCTTCGTGAACTTATGCAGGGAAATTTCATTCATTGCAATCAGCACGTCGGGATGCTCCGCCAGTGGCGAGCCAACGCGTTCGTTCGAGAGGCAAACGTAGCAGTGCGCGCTCCCGCTGCGCATCTCTGGCCCGTACGATGGCAGCCAACTCACTTCGCGCCCCGCGCGCATGCCCATCTCCGCCAGGATCTGCCCCAACAACAGAACGCCTTGCCCGCCAAATCCAGCGATATTCACTCTCAAATCTGGATGCGGCTCCGCATTAGCGGCGGCGGGCGCCACTTCCACCGCCGACTCCTCAAGCTTGAACAGCTTGTTCACCGTTGTTTGCGGCACGCCATCCGCCACTGGCGCGAGCTTGCGATCGCGGTACACTCCCAGCGGGAACACCGCCAGCATCTTCTCTTCAATCCATTTGCGCGATTCTTGAGGCGTCATCTTCCAGATCGTCGGACAGGGCGACAACACTTCGATGAACGAGAATCCGGCGCCGTCGCGCTGCAGTTCCAGCGCCTTTCGCACCGCTTTTCGCGCTTTCATAATGTTCTTGTTATCGTGCAGCGAAACGCGCTCCACATACACCGGCGCTTCGAGCGTCGACAGCAACTCGGCCATGTGCAGCGGATAGCCCTCATTCGATGGCCGGCGTCCCCAGGGAGATGTGGTGCTCTGTTGCCCAACCAGCGATGTAGGCGCCATCTGCCCGCCGGTCATTCCATAGATGGCGTTGTTCACAAAAAACACCGTGATTTTTTCACCGCGGTTCGCCGCGTGAATGATTTCCGCTGTTCCGATCGCCGCCATATCTCCGTCGCCTTGATACGCAATCACCAGGCTTCCCGGATTCGCCCGCTTCACTGCTGTTGCGACCGCGGGTGCGCGTCCGTGAGCCGCCTGGACGTTGCCGGTGTCGAAATAATAGTAGGCAAACACGGAGCAGCCAACCGGGCTCACAAAAATCGAGCGGTCCTGCGCGCCCATGTCCGCGATGGCTTCCGCGATCAACTTATGAACCACGCCATGTCCGCAGCCGGGGCAATAATGCGTCTGGTTCTGCAGTTCCGACTTTCGCTCGTACTTCTCATAAAAGACGGGTGACTTTGACTCAATCACTTGATATTCGTCCACGATGCCACCTCTTCTTTGGCTTTAACCCGGCTCAGACGCCCCATTCCGTGACCATGCCCATCCGTTCAAGAAGCACCTTGTACACTTCATCTTCCAAGGGCACATTTCCGCCTGTGCGGCCGTAGAACTCCACATCCACTCTTCCGTCCAGACTCAGCCGCACGTCTTCCACCATTTGACCTGTGCTCATCTCCACCACCAGCACCATCTGGGCGCGCCGCGCCGCTTGTCGCAAAGCGTCCGCGGGGAACGGCCACAACGAGATTGGACGGAACAGCCCCGCGCGGATTCCTTCCTTCCTGGCCATATCCACGACGGTGCGCAGCACACGGGAAGTGATTCCGTAGCCCACCAGCAGCACCTCCGGATCCTCGGCGTTATACACTTCATGCCGCGCCTCAACTTCCGCGGCCTTCTTATATTTGTCGTCCAGCTTCCGGACGTGTGTTTCCAGTTCGTCCGGCTCCAGGTAAATGGATGAAATCAAATTCTTTCGTGTCTCGGCTGTCCCGCGCACCGCCCATGGCTTTGCCGGTTGTTTAATCTCTTGCGCTTGCAGTTGTAGCGGTTCCATCATCTGTCCGATGAAGCCGTCGGTGAGCACCACCGCTGGATTACGGTAGCGGTCCGCCAGTTCGAACGCCAGCATCGTAAGGTCCGCCATCTCCTGCACCGATGCCGGTGCCAGCACTAAGTTTTTGTAATTCCCGTGCCCGCCGCCCTTCACCATGGCGAAATAGTCGCTCTGTTCCGGCGCAATATTTCCCAATCCCGGTCCGCCACGCACCACATCCACGATTACGCAGGGCAGTTCCGAACCCGCCAGATACGAAATGCCTTCCTGCATCAGGCTGACTCCCGGTCCCGACGAAGCTGTCATAACCCGCTGACCGGCGGATGCTGCGCCATAAACCATGTTGATCGCGGCCACCTCGCTCTCCGCCTGCAGGAATGTGCCTCCTACCTGCGGGAAGTACTCCGCGGCGGCCTCGGCAATCTCGCTCGCCGGTGTAATCGGGTAGCCGTAGTACGCCTGGCATCCCGCCAAAACCGCGCCCTTCACCACCGCCACATTGCCTTTACAGAGTTGCCGCATGGCTTCCCTCCGTCTGCCGATTGACCACCTTCGGCGTCGTCAGCCGGTAAACCGTGATGGCTCCCGGTTCCGGGCAAACGTAAAAGCAGATTCCGCAGCCGGAACAGCTTTCACCCGAGTAATGAGCGGGGTGCACTCCGTACGCATTCAATTCCGGCAGTAGGAGCAGGCACTTCGGTGGACACGCATCCACACAGATGCCGCAGCCCTTGCATTCTTCCGTATCAATGGTGACTTTGCCTCGAGCTTGCGTGGCCATGGTTCACCTTTCCTGAAGCGCGGGCCTCTGCAGCCACCGCGTCTTCTCGCAATGCACGTACAATTCGTCCCGGAATTTCGGGTGTGCAATTTCGATCAGCGCTTCGGCGCGCTGCCGGATGGTCCGCCCGTGCAGATACGCGACGCCAAACTCCGTTACCACATAGTGCACCGCGCCGCGTGACGTCACCACTCCAGCACCAGGCTCCAGCATTCGCGCAATGCGCGAAACCGTTCCGTTCTTTGCGGTCGAAGGAATCGCAATGATGGGCTTGCCGCCCTTGGAGTGCGATGCCCCGCGGATAAAATCCACTTGCCCGCCGATTCCGCTATAGAAATACGTGCCAATCGAGTCCGCGCACACTTGGCCCGTAATATCCACCTGCAGCGCCGAATTCACAGCCACCATTTTCTCGTTCTGGGAAATCACCCAGGGATCATTGGTGTACTTGTTCGGGTGAAACTCAAACATGGGGTTGTTGTTCACGTAGTCGAAGAGCTTTTTCGTTCCCAAGACGAACGACAAAATGATCTTCCCGCGATGGATGGTCTTCCGGTTCCCGTTGAGCACTCCTGACTCGATCAGTGGAATCGCGCTGTCGCTCAGCATTTCCGTCTGCACACCCAGGTCCTGGTGGTGTGTCAGTTCCAGCAGTACCGCGTCCGGAATTCCGCCGATTCCTAGTTGCAGCGTGGCTCCGTTTTCAATCAGGCTGGCCACATGCTTGCCGATGGCATGATGCACACTGGTAATTTGAATCGGCTTCAATTCGCATAGCGGCCGTGAAACCTCCACTACCACGTCGATATCCTTCACGTGCAGGAAGCAGTCGCCGAACGTCCGCGGCATCTGATCGTTCACTTGGGCGATGACAAACTTTGCACAGCGCGCTGCTGTGAGCGTTGCGTCCACTCCCACGCCAAAGCTGCAAAACCCATGCGCGTCCGGTGGAGACACTTGAATCAGCGCTACATCGATCGGCATCTGGCCGCTTTCGAACAGCTCTTCCACCTGGCTTAGAAATACCGGGGTGTAGTCCGCGCGCCCCTCGTTAATTGCCTGGCGCACATTGGGACCAATGAACATGGCGTTGTGCCGGAAGTGACCTTCCATCTGGGGCGCGATATAGTCTGCCCGTCCCGTGGTCATCAGGTGCAAAACTTCCACGTTCTTCACGAATGGCCCACGCGCCATCAGCGCTTCCACCAGCGCCTCAGGCTCCGCACAGCCTGGGTGAATGTACACGCGCATGTTGGACTGAATGCACTGCACCGCTTCTTTTGGTCCGAGCGTCTTTCTTTTGTATTCCTCTTGCCAACTCATGTTTGCTCCCGAGACCACTCGCGTTTTTGTTCACTGAGCGCCGAGGGTTCCATTACCTGCTGACATACCATGGCCCCAAATCTCCATTGCGCATGCGGATTCGACTAAGGGATAGGTAGGGAGGAGGAGATCGGCTCCTCCAGGAAGGTGATCGACAAGCTCCGTCAGCAGCTCCACAGGCGCTGCCTCCCGGTAAAGGAGTGCAAGCGGCTTACCAAGCCGAGTGCCCTAGCTCAAGATTAACTCCTTGTGCTGTAATGACTTATAGCCAGACAAAGTTCTGCTTATGCACGACTTGCGCCTTTTGACCCAGTTCACCCCTGGCACTGCGCTCCTTTACCCAGCGCGGCTCTGCTCTTATCCTAATTCTCCAAATGCGAAGACCCTATAACCTCTGATTTCTCATGCGGGTGCAGTGGCAGCTCAAGCCGCCGCACCCTTTTCTGGTTCGCAACCTCGCACGAGGTTTGTTCGCACTATTCCCGGCGCCGGTGTATGGTTAGAAAAAGGAATAATTCCTGGTGAGTCAATGGCAAAGCTAAGGTTCCTCGTTTCGCTGACGACAAACGACAACGATTATCAAATTGAACAGGCTCGTGCCGCGGAGCAGGCGGCGCGAAAGTTCAATGTAGAGGCCCAGATACTCTATGCCGATAACGACGCAATCAATCAGAGCACGCAGATCTTGAAGGCGATTCAAGCGGTTGAGGAAGACCGTCCGAATGCGATCATCTTTGAGCCTGTCGGCGGGACCGCTTTGCCCCAAGTCGCCCGCGCCGCGGTCAGCGCCGGAATTGGCTGGGCAGTGCTCAATCGCGACGCCAGCTATGTTCCTGAACTTCGCCAAACCTGCAAGGTACCCGTTTTTAGCATCAGTTCGGATCACGTCGAAATCGGCCGCATTCAGGGGCGGCAATGCGCCGCACTTCTTCCCACTGGCGGTTCCGTCCTTTACATCCAAGGCCCGTCGGAGAATTCCGCGGCGAAAGAACGCGCACTTGGCATGCAGGAAGCCAAGCGCGGCAACATCCACATCGTCACGCTTAAGGGTCAATGGACCGAGGAAAGCGCGCAGCGCGCCGTGCGCTCCTGGCTGAAGCTCACCACCTCGCAGAAAACCAACATTGATATTGTTGCCGCCCAGGACGATTCCATGGCCATCGGTGCTCGAAAGGCATTCCAGGAATTGCCCGCGGAAATCGAGCGCGAGCGTTGGCTGGGAATTCCGTTCCTCGGCTGCGACGGTCTTCCGAACACAGGACAATCGTGGGTCCGCAGCGGCCTTCTGACCGCCACCATCTTTATTCCGCCGAACAGCGGTCAGGCCATCGAGATGCTTGTCGATGCACTCCAGAACGGCAAAGTGCCACCAGAACGCGCCCTGACAAGTGCAGTTTCCATCCCGGCCCTTGAGGCCTTGCGGCCCCACAAGTAATCCTCACTTTTGCTCGTTCTCGCGCTCTTCCCGGCGTATAATTCTGCCGTTAATTCACTCCATCCTTTTCAACCTTGTGGAGGCTCAAGCATGAGCGCACCTCGTCCGAAATCTCCGGATTCCTCTGTTGGTCTTGATCGCAGAAAGTTTCTCGCTGCCGGTGGCACTGGACTTCTCGCGGCAGCACTTCCCGCTGCTGCCCCATTTGCGGAGGCCGCCGCCGTCCCTCGACTCGAAACCTCCTCGTTTCCTTCCCGGCAAGGCTCGACCGGCGCCAAAAAGAAAATCCCCATCGGCGTTTTCGATCCTGTCTACGACAAACTATCCCTCGACGAAATGCTCGACAAAGTGAGCGCCCTCGGCCTGGAAGCCATGGAGATCGGCACCGGCGGATATCCTGGCGCGAATCACTGCCCCGTCGACGAGCTCCTGGCCGACCCCGCCAAAGCCAAAGCCTGGGTGAAGAAATTTGAAGACCGCGGCATTCACGTAGCGACGCTCAGTTGCCATGGCAATCCCGTTCACCCCGACCCTAAGCATGCCGCCCGCGACGCCGAAACTTTCCGCAAGACTGTTCTCCTTGCCGAGCGCATTGGCGTTAAGGTCATCGTCGGATTTTCCGGTTGTCCCGGCGGCTCACCCACCGATAGCCAGCCCAACTGGGTCACCTACCGTTGGCCGGAAGAGTACAACCAAATGCTGCAGTGGCAGTGGAAAGAAAAGGTCGTGCCGTACTGGAAAGAGGCCGCCAAATTCGCGCGCGAACATGGAGTACATCGCCTCGCGTTCGAGATGCATCCTAACTTCGTGGTCTACAATCCGCGCACGCTGCTGAGGCTCCGCGAGGCCGTGGGTGAAGAGATCGGCGCAAATTGCGATCTCAGCCATCTTTTCTGGCAGGGTTGCGACCCCGTCGAAGTCATCCATTTTCTCGGCAAGCAGGGCATCATCTATCACGCGCACATGAAAGACACCGTGCTGTATCCAGAAAATGTCGCCAAGTACGGTGTCCTCAACTTCGTCTTCGAAAAAGAAGACTTGCCTTTGGCTTCCGATGCTTTCCGCGCGGTTGGCTACGGTCACGGCGCAGCCACTTGGAAAATGATTCTCCAGGCCTACATGGATATCAACTACGACGGCATTCTGAGCATTGAAAACGAGGATCCCATCCTTTCAGGGGAAGTAGGTGTGGAACGCGCCGCCTACGTCTTAAAGAACATTCGCAACGAGATTCTCGGTGTCTGATATGCCCCGTCGCCAGTTTGCCGGCTTCGGCCCGGTCGGCGTCGACGGCGTTCCGGGCGGCCGCGAACCTGGAATGATGCATCGTCGTGACCTGCTCCGCCTGCTTTCCGCAGCGGCTGTTACTCCGCTGCTTCCTGCGGAACCTTCCTTACTCCTTCGACAGGCGCAGCCTGCCCCCGGCTACACCCTGCGCACCTTCACTCCTCACCAGAACGACACCATTGTGGCGATGATCGACCTCATCATCCCCGAAACGGACACGCCGGGCGCAAAGGCTGCCCGCGTCAACGAGTTCATGGACGTGATCCTGACGGATTGGGCCACGACAGAGGAAAAAACACGTTTTCTCAGTGGCCTGGACGATGCGGACGCCCAAAGCGACGCGCTCTTCGGCAAGGAGTTTGTTAACGCGGCCATCTTGCAGCAAACCACTCTGCTTCAAGCCCTGGACGATTCGATTGATTGGATTCACGGCCCAGTCCCTGAGAAGACCGACACGCCTCCAGACCGGCCCTTTATTCAGTTGAAGGGCGAGTTTTTCCGCTCCTTCAAGCTCATGACCATTCACGGTTATTACACTTCCGAAATCGGCATGACCCAGGAACTTAAACTCGAAATCATTCCTGGCGCGTATCACGGCTGTGCTCCCGTTGCTCCTGGGAAGAAGGCCTAGAGGCGGCCCTTGGCAAACACCACCTACGACGCGCTCATCGTCGGTTCCGGTGTAACCGGCGGCTGGGCTGCCAAAGAACTTACTGAGAAGGGGCTGAACGTTCTGGTGCTGGAAGCCGGGCGCATGATCGTCCCCGAAAAGGACTACGTCGAGCACGTGCCCATCTGGGAGATGAAATATCGGGGCTGGGATGAACGCGCCAATCGCGAGTGCACACAAAACATTCAAAGAGGAACTGGCGACTGCGACGAATTCTCACACAAATTCTTTGTGAACGATCTCGAAAATCCGTACACCACCGAGCCGGGAAAGCCGTTTACCTGGATTCGCGGCCGCCAGGTTGGGGGAAAGTCAATCACCTGGGGGAGACAAACTTACCGTTGGAGCGATCTGGATTTTGCAGCCAATCTCAAAGAGGGCATCGCCATTGATTGGCCCCTGCGCTATCAGGACATCGCTCCGTGGTATGACTACGTCGAGGATTTTGCTGGCATCTGCGGCCAGGCCGAGGGCCTCCCGCAACTTCCCGACGGAAAATTTCTCCCGCCGATGGAACTCAGTTGCGTCGAGCAGGATATGCGCGACGCCCTCAGCAAGCACTACGACGACCGCATCCTGACGATTGGCCGCTGCGCAGTCCTCACGCGGACACATAAGGGCCGGGCCGCTTGCCACTATTGCGGTGAATGCCAACGCGGCTGCATCACGCAGTCTTATTTCAGCAGCCTCAATTCCACGCTGCCCGCGGCGCTGAAGACTGGCCGCCTCACTATCCGGCCTCACAGCGTGGTCCACAGCCTCATCTTCGATTCCAGCAGCCGTCGTGTCAGCGGTGTGCGCGTCATCGATGGCCAGTCGAAAGCGGCGCTCGAATTCAGAGGCCGCCTCGTTTTCCTTTGTGCTGGGTGTCTCGAGTCCACCCGGATTCTTCTCAACTCCGCAACGCCGGAATTTCCCAATGGCCTCGCCAACAGCAGTGGCGAGCTTGGTCACAACCTCATGGATCATCACATGGGCAGCGGAGCCGAAGGCATCATGCCCGGCCACACGGACAACCTGCCATTCGGAAATCGTCCCAACGGGATTTACATTCCACGCTTTCGCAATGTAACCACAAAACAGAAAGACTTTTTGCGCGGCTACGGCTATCAAGGAGGCGGTAACAGGGACGATTGGACACGTGGAAGTACGCTCGCGGGCTTCGGCCCCAGTTTCAAGAGATCCCTCACCGCACCCGGACCCTGGCGGCTTGGCATCGGTGGATTTGGAGAGTGCTTGCCCTCGCACAACAATTACGCTGAACTTGATCGCGAGACACGGGATGCGTGGGGCATCCCGAGCTTGAAATTTCACTGCCAGTGGAGTGAAAACGAGTTGGCGATGTCTCGCGATATTGCCGTTCAGGCCGCGGAAATGTTGGCGGTCGCCGGTGCTAGGAATATCGTTGTCACGCATACTATTACCGCTCCGGGCCGCGCCATCCACGAAATGGGCACGGCTCGAATGGGGCGCGATCCAAAAACTTCCGTGCTCAATAGCTTCAACCAGGCGCACGATGTGAAAAATCTTTTTGTCACCGACGGCGCGTGCATGGCCTCTTCCTCGTGCGTGAATCCGTCGATCACGTACATGGCACTAACGGCGCGCGCCTGCGATTACGCGTTTTCCCAATTAAGAAAAGGCGAACTGTGACTTCCTGCGCCGCCGATTGTGGTCGGCGCGCCGACAGTACTAGTTGAACCAACTACTATTCGAATATGAGCTGTTTTATTTCAGAATGGGAATAGCGTTGCGAATCATGCAGTTGCCACGCGCTTCTTCGAATGAAATGGCACGATTCCCAGGAGAAGCCGGGGATTCACTTTCCCGGCCCTTTATTCGAACGTGCAGGGACTTGAGCCGGCAACCTGGAGTTTAGGATTTGCCTGCCGCTGATGACGTCGAGGCGGCAGGTTGTTGGGTAGCGACCCAGGCGTGGATGCGCCGTTCAAGCACATCCATGGGCAGGGCGCCGGCGTCAAGCACTTGATCGTGGAATGCGCGAAGATCGAACTTGCCGCCGAGTTGGTCTTTGGCATATTGACGTAGCTTCAGAATTTCCAGTTGGCCAATCTTGTAGCCCAGCGCTTGCCCGGGCCATGCAATATAGCGATCCGTCTCGGATTGAACACTGACCTCATCCTCGCTCGAATGCGCATGGAAATAATCCACCACCTGCTGGCGCGACCAGTGCTTGTAATGCAATCCCGTATCCACCACTAGCCGGATGGCCCTCAGCATGTCGTCCGACAAATGCCCGTAATAGCTGTAAGGGTCCTGAAAGAATCCCACCTCCTTGCCCAAGCGTTCCGAGTACAGCGCCCATCCCTCGACGTATGCGGTGAAGTATTCATTTTGGCGGAATGGAGGCAGCTCCGGCATTTCCTGCGCGATGGCTATCTGCATGTGGTGCCCAGGGACACCTTCGTGATAGGAAGTGGTCTCAATGCTAAGAAGCGTGCGCTTGGCAAAATCGCCTGTGTTCACCATGACATGCCCAGGACGCGAGCCGTCCTGCGCCGGGTCTTGATAGGAAGCGGAAGCCGCTTCCTTCTCGCGGAATTCCTCCACCGGCAGAACTTCCAACTTGGCTTTGGGCATGCGGCCAAATAAATCGGGCAACTTCGCGTACATCTGGTCGATGTACTTGCGGTAAAGATCTAAAAGTTGCTGGCGGGATTGCCCGTGCAGTTTGGGGTCGGCGGCAACGGCGGCGTTGAAGGATTTTATATCTTTATAACCGAGTTGATTGGCGACCGCGAGCATGCGCGCTTCGATTTCCTTCACCTGGGCAAGGCCAAGCTGATGGATTTCTTCCGGGGATAGCTGCGTGGTGGTGCTCTCCTTCACGCGGAATGCGTAGTAGGCTTCGCCATTCGGCAGCGACCATACGCCCGGCTCGGTGCGGCCCTTGGGCACATATTCTTCGCTGATGAATTTCGTAAATTTAACGTAAGCGGGCAAGACCGCATCGCGAACCGCCGCCAAGCCGGATTCGCGCAGGCGCTTCTGGTCAGCCTCGGGAATGGAAGCAGGGATCTTGGAAAAGGGCACGGCAAAAGGCGACTTCTCCGGCGTGTCCGAGGAGAGGTTTTTGCACTGCTCGACAACTTTCTCCAGCAGGAATCGCGGCGGCATCAACTTTTCATTCATGCCCTTGCGCATCTGCACCACGGTCTGATCCAGCAAAAGCGGCATCTGCTTCATGCGGGAGATATAGTCCTCGTAATCCTTGACAGACTGAAACGCGAGGACGTTGACGAGCTGGGGCAGGAAAATCTGCACGCCATTCTGCTGGTCCACCGGCATTTCCCAGGTCTTGAATCGAGCTCCCTCGAGCTTCATCTTCAAATCGCGGACCTTCAGCTCCTTGTTCAGGGCTTCCTGCTCGGGAAAACCGGAGGTATCGATGGCCTCAAAGCGTGTCAGAAATTTCTGGGATTCGAGCAGGTCTTTGTCGATGGCTTCCTGGGAAAAGTCGTCCAGCTTGTCATTCCAGCGCTTGTCGCCCAGGTAAGAGGCGAAGAGCGGGCTGGTGCGCAAGGTGTATTGCCACTCCTCGTCCAGCAGATCATTGAGTGCTTTGCGGCGCGTTTCCAGGGAAGACGTGTTTTGCGCGGCAATGGGCAACAGCAGAAGCAAGCAAAGAAATTGGGCCAGGCAGGCAAACCACAAAAATCGGCGCATGCAATCTCCTTAGAATTGCCACTCTTGGTGGAGAGTTACGAACCGGAAGCGTTAAGGAGTGTACTTGCAATTGAGCGCGGAAGAAAGCTGAGCTTAGTTCCTACGGGGGAGGCAATCGAGCCGAAACATGGTGGGACCGCCCGGACTTGAACCGGGATTGCAGGTTTAGGAAACCTGTGCTTTATCCATTTAAGCAACGGCCCCGCGAAGGAATTTTACCATAATTTACTTGCGTGAATTTTGTGCCAACACGTCGAAAAAAGAGGGATTCCTCACTTCGCAGACTACGTTTCCTTCGAAGCGCCAACTTCGCGGATCGAGTTTACTGCCAAGATATAGAAACGGCGCGAGTCCTCGCGCTCATGTTCAGATTTTATTGTGAGGTGCAAGCGTTGCGTCCCGGAAATTCAAAGAAGAAGTGCGGAGTCCTCAGGGGCTTAAAGCCCAATTGCAATTGAGGCTTTATGTCAGGGCTGAAGCCCTGACCCCCTAAAGGGGCGCGACACTAGCAACTTCCGCCAGATAGACCGAAATGGGAAACTTCGCCCCCGCTGATGCTGCGGGAAATCAGGAAGTGACTGGGAAACGCAAAGTGGCCACTGTGCGGTACCGCACTTTCGCGAGGCCGTCAGCGGACTGACAGGCGGTTTACATATAAATACCTTGTAGGCGACAGGTTGATTTGGGGGTTCCTCCTGCAACGGTGAACGGACGTGCCCTCCATAGACACTCATCGCTCCCGGGAGCCCCCTTTTAAGGAACAGATTCTGGAATAGGTGGGGTTCTGTGATTTCCGCCTCTGAAACCCTCAGGGATTCGATTAAGTGTGCCGTTCCCGTGCTTATTCGATGCATGGAGACCGACTCTGGGGCTGAAGAGTATTTGGCGGAAACTGTGCGTGTCTCTCCGATGTGGTTCTTGATTAGAAGCCCTTATTTAACATTGAAACTGGGGGAGTTGTTATCCCTCAGATTGCGCGTGCCCACTGCAATCTCCGGCAGTCCCTTTTCCGAAGTGCGCGGCGATGGCCGAGTTGTTTCCGAACATCAATTGGACGACGGTACGGTAGGCTACAAAGTGACATTTGACCCGTCGCTCGATCTCTGGCCACAAAGAGAGAATTGCGAAAGCTAAAGGACGGTAAACACGCCAGTTTTGTCAGAGCAAAATGCGTCGATCAAGTTCTAAAAATGCGAGTATAGATTCACCGTTGCGTCGCTCTTAGCCCGTATGGTGTCTGGGGAGAACCCGGTACCCCTGTGCTGAGCAGGTTATGAAACAAAGGGCTAAGCAAGGGCCGGAGATTGGTTTCCGGCCCTTACTTCTTTCTTCTCCCGTCTGTAATTTGAATCGGTGGGAAGTTTTGGAGTATGCCTTCTGGTTAAAATCTGTCACCATGCCAGCATGGCGAAAAAGAAAAAGGCCCAGCCCCTTTCCACAAGCATCCATGACTATCCCAGCAGCATGTCCCAGTAGGAAAGGGAGAGCTTGGCAGACGAAGCCAAGCTGAGAGCGATGAAAAAGCCTTCGAAAAAGAAGAATGTACGTAAACCCTGATTGAGTTTCCCTTGAGAAATCAAGCCGCATTGACCAGGTTTGTCTTCACGTAATCAATGAGCCCCCGAACTTGACCACGAAAATAAACAAACTCAACAGCGCACTTCTTCGGTTGCTGTGTCTGCCAGTGCCCCCCAAGTGGGGCCATCGTTGTGTTGCTTGTTTTTGCCTTTACTCTCTCAGGCGCAATTCTGAACTGAGATAGGTCGTGTCCGCAGGCCTCCTGTAGAAGCTTAACAATGTCGTGGTATTGGAAAACGTGGTTTTCGCTTGGCGAGCTAGGCAAATTTGAAACGAAGGTTGCGAAGCGGCCGATAGCGATGTTCCACTTCGCTTGATTGCGGATGGTTGCAAACTTTTCCGGCCAAGATTCCTCTGGCCGGGGTTCCCGAAAGAGCATGAGTAGACCTCCAAGGAGGATGCTGTTCCTTGAGACAGAGGGGAGACGCACATGAGTAGTAACGCTCGGGGCCACAGAGGTCAGTGACTTAGAGCACAGGGGATTGTGAGGCGAGGGCGGAATCACGATTTTGGGATTGGTCCGCAACACTTCGCAGGGCATTGGGTCGAACGGAGTGTGATATTATTCAGCCACACGCGATTTGGGCGCCCGCCTACGTTTTTCCTTTCGGAGGCTTTCATGAGCAGCAAGTTAAAGTGGATAGGCATAGTGGTCCTGGTGCTTATCGTGATTTTGTTTGTCCTGCCTTTCCTTATTCCCGTGAACAAGTTCCGGCCAACCCTCGAGCAAGAGGCTTCCGAGGCATTAGGCCGCAAGGTGCAGGTCGGCAATTTGAGTCTTTCCATCTTGAGTGGGTCGCTGGGAATCGATGATCTCTCCGTCAGTGACGATCCGAAGTTCAATTCGGGACCATTCCTCACCGCCAAACAGGTAAAGGTGGGCGTGGAATTGATGCCGCTGATCTTTTCGCAGCAGTTGAACATTACCGAGGTCACGATTGTCAATCCGCAAGTGACGATGCTGAAGGAACCCAGCGGGAAGTGGAATTTTTCGTCCATCGGTGGTTCGGCGCCAGCGGAAGAGAAGCCGAGTGCCAGCAGCAAAAGCGCGCAGTCGGTCTCCATCAAAAAGCTACAACTCGAGGACGGGCAAATTACCCTTGGGAATACGGATTCGAAGAAGCGCACCGTTTATACCAAGGTGAACCTCACGTCTAGCGGCGTTTCCATGGCCAGCAAGTTCCCGGTGCTTTTTTCCATGGAATTACCCGGAGGCGGCACGATGAAGATCGATGGTCAAGTGGGCCCAGTCGACCAGAAGGATGCCGCGTTCACCCCTCAGAATGTAAAGTTGAATATAGGGAATTTGAATCTCGCCTCCACCGGCTTTCTGGATCCCAACCTCGGCCTTGCCGGGATGGTGGACATGGATGCCAACTTGGTGAGCCAGGGCGGACACATGATGACAAAAGGGGAATTGAAGCTCTCGAAAGCCGTCCTTATTGCCGGAGGGAAGCCATCTGGAGTGCCCGCAGTGATTGATTTCGATACCAACTATGACATGGCCGCCGGCTCCGGCGTGCTCCATCCTTCCACTCTGAAGATTGGGAACGCCAAATCCAATTTGAGTGGAACCTATAAATCGCATGGAGATGAATTTGTTCTGGATATGAAGGTTGTGGGCGAAGGATTGCCGGCAACAGATCTGGAGTCGTTCCTGCCCGCGCTAGCGGTTAATCTGCCCGAAGGCTCCAAGCTCACAGCCGGCACGTTAAGCACGAATCTGCACCTGACCGGGCCAACCAACAAGCTGGTTACCGACGGGAGTATCGGCATGTTCAGCGGAAAATTGTCCGGATTTGATCTGGGACAGAAGTTGTCCGGCGTAGCGTCCCTGGCAGGAATAAAGACCGGCAAAGATTTGGACATCGAAAAGTTGACCACCAACGTGCACATGGCACCCGACGGGCTTCGTGCCGACAACTTCGATCTGGTAGTTCCCGCGCTCGGAACGGTTGTGGGCGCAGGGACCCTGGATGCCAAGAACAACATGGATTTCAAGCTGGTCGCCAGCGTCACGACTGGCGTCCTGACCGCTGCGGGGGCCTACGAGGCAGGGTCGGTCGGCGGCGCACTTGGCAAAATGCTTGGTGGCGGCGCTAGTTGCAAGAATGGCGGGATTAAAGTGCCATTCCAGGTTCATGGCACGACGGCGAATCCGCAGTTTGTGCCGGATATCGGTGGTGCCGCGGCGGGCCTGCTCAAGTCCGAATTGGCGTGTGCGGGCGGACCCGGGAATGC
>JBAVHY010000303.1:0-22435 GCA_049686315.1 Candidatus Acidiferrum sp.
GTGGTTGCTGGGTTTTCCCGCGGACCACGTGTACCCGGCCGGGTCGGCCAACTGCATAGGCTGCACGGACGATCCATTCGGGAAAAAGCTGACCGACAACAAGGCGTCGCTCAAGGATTCACCGTCCGTCTTCAAGGTAGTAAACGCGGAACGCGCACTGCCGTTGGACGAGATCAATCCGGATGACGATGCCACCTGGTCTTGGAGCGATGCGGCAAAGTTCTATGCGGATGGTGAATGGACGCACCAGCAAAAGGTGGGCTACGATGCTTACCGGCTCGCTCTGGGACTGATCCATTATTTTAACGCGTTGCCGCAGCAGAACCGGCTAGTTTGCGCGGAGTGGGGACCGGCAGCGCCTGGCCATTCCAAGGTTTGCACAAAACCCGTGATATACATCCATGACATGGGTTCGACCTGGGGGAAGAAGAGGGGGGAACTCGATGTTTTGGGCACCAATCCACGCGGGATTTTTGAAGCCTGGGAGCCGCAGACAGTTTTCCTGAACCCGGCAAAGTGCGAACTGCGGGCGCCGCTGTTGGGCGACAAGCAAGTATTGAAGGAATCCCAGGATCTTATAATCCAGCGGCTGGCGCGTTTGGATCGCGACACCGTGAAGTCCGTCTTCCGCGTCGCGCGATTCAATATGACGGACCAGAAACAGGTCAGCAGACTGCGCTCGAGCGGCGCCCAGAACGTGGATGAAGCCGCGCTTGACGAATGGACGAATACGTTCCTCAAACGGATCGAAGAAATCCGGACCGCGCAAAACTGCAAAGCGAATTAGATCAAAGTTTCAGGCTCCATGAGGCACGCTTCGGACACTGTCATGTTATATCGGTCCAGATCCTTGAAGCGTACTTGCTTGCTTCGCCAGGTTTCCCGATAGCTTCCACGACCAGTTTATGCGTTTGGCCGGGACCTGCCTCTCCCGCATGGCGGAGGGTTCGATGGAAAGATACCACTGGCGTTTGGCTCAAATCGTCTGAAACTATCTCAGAACCATCCAAAGTGGCTTTCACTCCAAAGATAATTTCTCCGGATTCGGCCTCAATCCGGATTTCGATATCGTTCCCAACGAGAGCCCGATTGTATGTCAGGTCGAACTTCATTTCGACTCCCTTGAATTCATTCTCCGCTCCGCCACATCGCCCGGTTTTCGCTCCTGGGCTTGTCAAGGTATTCTATTTGCGTTTCTCGGCCGTGGCGGGTTTCTGACCTACCATACGTATATTAATAAACTTATTGATAAGGTCGAACCAGAAAGGCGCTCCCAGAGACACGGCGATGGCCGTAAGCAGCCAGCCACAAAGGTTGTACGCCCAACCACCGACAGTGTGCCAGGAAAGGTCTTTGCGTTCGAGCTTCAAGTCCGTGATGTGGAAATCCTTGTAGCCTATAGGCAGTAACTTTAGATTGGTTTCGAGATCCGTGCGTGCTTTTACGTAGTCCGGATCACTGCAATCGGTTTTGTCTTTGCACCCGTACAGTTGCGCAACGGCGTTCACTTCATCTCGGGCGGCCGCTGAAGTCCAAAGTATGCTGGTAATTCGTAAAAGGTTCACGTTGCACAAAACAGCCAGTGCGAGGCCAATAGAAAGTAAAACTACCTGCGTGTCACGTTTGTAAAGACCGTTGATGCGCTCCATTGTGGAGTCATACCACTTCTCTACTGCGGCATTGCAAGCGGCCGCATCCGTCTCAACACCCAACGTCAGCGTCTTGATGCGGCTCTTGAGCATCGAATCCGGCAGCGCCGCGATCAGGTTCGGCAAATCGCTGCTTGACAGTTTATGTGTTGAAGCCAGGATGGACTGCAACACCTTGCTGAACAGATCCGACGAGATATAAGTCGGCCGCGGCGCGGGTGGCGCATTCCGGCGAAAAATCAAGGTCCGAGTCGGGGAGAACGAAATACTCTGGATCAGTGGGTGAGCGAAGAACGCCTCTGACAAGTTTGGATCACTCAACATTTGCTTCAGGGCGATTTCGAGAGATGCTGCACGGCGCGCATTGAACGATGCCCAAATCTCCTGCATATGTGACGCCAAAATGCTGAAAATTAGACATACCGTGGCGATACCAATGGCCACGCCGAGAATTCTGTCCATATTCCTCCTTTTTCGCATGCAGGCCGGCAACTGGCTCGAACAGCTGGCGCGGTCCAACCTGCTCAAAACTCAACTCTTTCCATCGGGAGAAAGTGCCGCTGTTTCATCCACAGAGTTTTTTGTGAATCGAGTCCAGCACACCCAGCCGTGCATGCACCCGCAGAAACGGCGACATTCCCTCACTCGAGCGAGCCATTTTCGACGGGGTAGTGCTCGGAGGAGCGAAAGCATATCAGGGAAATACGAGTGGTCAAAGACTGTCTTCTGAACCGTCAAGTCAAGCGATCCCCAGCTTCCTCTGCATCTCTTCAAGGGAGACGCCTTTGGTTTCAGGGTAGACAAAGAAGACCACGAAAAACTGGAGTGCCATCATGAGGGAGAAAAAAACAAATGGGTATCCGCTGGAGGAGGCCGCCAGAAGTGGAAAGATCCAGGAAATGAGAGCGTTCATGGACCAATGAGAAAAGCTGCCGAGACTCTGTCCTTGTGCTCTGACTCGATTGGGAAAGACCTCGCTGATAAAAACCCAGATGACCGCACCCTGAGAAAATGCAAAGAAAGCAATGTAGCCGATCAGCAGCCAGACGAGAAGATTCTGGTGGCTGCGGGTGAGTAAAATAGCGGCGACACCTCCGAGACACGCCGCGGTGCCTACGGAACCAACCAGTAAGAGCGTCTTGCGCCCGAGGCGATCAATTACAGACATCGCCACCATGGTAAACAACAAGTTCGTCGCGCCGATGGCCACAGCCTGAAGGTCAGAAGACAACTTGCCGAAGCCGGCATAGGCGAAAATATCGTTCAAGTAGTACAGAATGGCGTTGATTCCGGAAAGCTGGTTAAACATGCCGATGGAGACGGCCAGAAAAATCGGGAAGCGGTACTTCCCAGAGAACAGAGAATCATTGCCAACGTGTTCGGCATCGATCGAAGCGATGATTTCCTGGAGCTCCTGCTCGTAGTTTTCCTGTCCTGTGCTCCGTAGGACCTCTCTGGCTTCCGCAATTCTCTGTTGCTTGACCAACCACCGCGGGCTACGCGGAATGCCAAATAGCATAACCAGGAAAAATATTGCGAGGATCGCTGGCACTCCCAACTTCCAGCGCCATTCGGCGGGGCCAAATTGCATCGTTCCTATAATGTAGTTCGAGAGATAGGCAAGCAGTATTCCGAAGACGATGTTGAACTGAAACAAGCCCACCAGCCGCCCTCGCCATTTGGCGGGCGCAACCTCCGCGATGTACATCGGGCCGAGCACCGATGAACCACCGATGCCCAGGCCTCCAATGAAGCGGAAAAGAACGAGCGCGGACCAGTTCCAGGCGAAGGCGCAGCCAAGAGCCGAGACGAGGTAGAGTATGGCCATGACGCGTAAACTGTCACGGCGGCCATATTTATCGCCGGGAATGCCAGCGAACAAGGAGCCCAGGATAGTTCCCCAGAGCGCCACAGAAACCGTCATTCCCAACGATGCTGGTGACAGGTGAAATGTTTCCGTCAGTGCGTGAGTGGTTCCAGCAATCACGGCGGTGTCGAATCCGAATAGAAGTCCACCGAGTGCCGCCACTACTGTGCTCTTCAACAGATTTGAGTTGAGTTTCATAGCACCTTCCGAAAATTCAAGGCGATTCCATTCGGTCCGCCCTGCAAGTGAAGATCACCCGACCTGGCAGTCCGGCTCGCGGTACATTCCTTATGAGAATTCATCAACCATACGGTGTTGACAAAGGGTGAGACCCAAGAGCATATCGTATACATGCAATCACCCCAGACCATTCAGTTGCATCCATCGTCGAAGTTCGGCCGCTCTAACCTATGAAAAGCGAATCCAGTGTCGTGGTTGGCGTAGATATCGGCGGAACCAAGGTCGCCGCAGGTCTTGTGAATGCCAACGGCGAAATTCTCGCGCGAAACAAGACCCCCATGTTGACTGCCGGTATGCCCTCGGACGGGCTTGCCGCGGTTTCCACTGCCATTCGCGGACTGTTCCCCGATGCGTCCTCGCAGAGTCAGATCGCAGCCATCGGCATTTGCGCTCCGGGACCCCTGAACCCGAAAACCGGCATCATCATCAATCCTCCCAATATTGCGATCTGGCATAACTATCCCCTGGCCGAGGAAATGCGCCGAGTCTATAACGTTCGCGTAAAAGTCGATAACGACGCCAATGCCGGCGCACTGGCCGAAGCGAAGTGGGGTGCGGGGCGTGGTTATCCAAACATTTTTTATGCTAGCGTTGGCACCGGGATCGGCACAGGAATTGTTTTTGATGGTCGCATTTATCATGGAAAGACGGGCGCGGCGGCGGAAGGTGGGCACCTGGGAATCGACAGCAACGGTCCTGTTTGCAATTGCGGGAAACGCGGATGCATCGAAACGCTGGCCGCCGGCCCCGCAATCGCTAGGCGGGCACGTCAGAAGCTTGGGCAAAATGCGCATTCCCTCCTGATGGAGATGGCAGGCGGCGACATTCAGAAGGTCAGCAGCGAAATGGTGGGAAGGGCTCATGCTGCGGGTGATCCCGTCGCTAAAGAAGTGATGCGGGAGACCCTCGACCTGCTGGCGTATTGGCTCGGAAACATCATCGATCTCCTGGAACCTGACATCATCGTTATCGGGGGAGGGGTATCTTCGCTCCTGGCGCCATTTCTCGACGAGATTCGCGAACGCTGGCGAGGCGCATGCCTCAATCCCCGCCCGTTGGACATCCCTCTGGTGCTTGCCCACTATGGCGAAGACGCAGGGATTGCCGGCGCTGCCGCGTTGTGTGAATAAGTGGAAATGCCGATTGCAAAGGCATCCGTGTGTCCCCTAAAGCACCGGGGCCGTGGCCACGCCGACATTTTTGTCTGCACCCCCGTAATAAAACAGCCAGCGCTTGCCGTCCTTTACCATTCCTTCCACAAACACGACATTCGGAACTTGCCCCACTTTTTCCCATTCCTTATCGGGCGCAAACACTGGCTCTTTCGAACGCGCCAGGACTTTGGTGGGATCTTTTTTGTCGAAGAGGACCCAGCCAGTTGAATAAACCATTTTGTCGTCGGCACCGTTGTAAATCAAAAAAATGCCCTGGGGCATCACGATTGGCGGAGGTCCTGGCTCCACGACTTGCGAGTCAAACGAACCCGGGCGGCTCGCCAGGACCGGGTGGTCGAGGGCCTCTGTCCAGTGAAGCAAATCGTCGGAGTAAGCCACGCCCATTTGTGTGTCTTTACCCTGTGCGTCAGCCAGATAGTACATCCAGTACTTTCCATTGATTTTTTCCGGAACAATCGCGCCGGACTTCGTCCATTTCACATTCCATTTCCCCTTAAAACTAGGGATGATTATGCCTTTTCGCTGCCAATGAATCAGGTCCATGGAGGTAGCCAGACACAGTTGAGCATCCTTCTTGTCCGCCGCGGCTCCATCCATATTGTTGTAACCGGTGTAAGTCAGGTAGTAGGTGTCGCCAATTTGTTGCACCCGCGGATCTTCCACCCCACCGCCCTTTTCATAGGGAGCTTCCGAAACCAGAACCGGTTCGGCCCGGCGAGTGAAATGAATGCCATCGTCACTCGTGGCGTAGCCGAGTGACGAGGTGCCGCTATGATCCTGCGCGCGGTAAAGCATCACGAATTTTCCATCTTTCTTTACGACTGAGGGATTAAATGTTCCAGCGGACTCGAACTTATCGCCCTCGGGAGACACGATCGGGTCGGGGGAAAGCCGGGTCCACTTTCCAAAAGGCGGAGCAAAAGTGACGCCCGCAACGGCAACAAAAGCGATGAAAACCGGTGCGGAAACAATCGCTGCTTGTGCTGCGCGGCTTGCTGAGAATGGAACCTTGATCATTGCAGGGCTTCCTTCCTTTAATAAAAGGCTGCACGCGAGAAACAACCGCTAAAGAATGCTGCTCAAACGCTCAGGGACAAACACCCGTTCCCTCAATACTCGGCCTGCAGCCAGATGAACGACTGTTTCGGAACATGCAACGTGTCGCCGCTGGCTTTGCCATTCACACTCAGGCGAACCGAGCGTGCTCTCGCCGCGGGAATCGTAATGTTTGTCGACCGCTCAACGGGCATGGGGTTGTACAAGATGAAGTTCAGTTTTTGCGGCGGAAACTCTTTTGTGTGAGCGAAATCGAGCAGGTCGAGATTCACAAGCATCACTTCTCGGTCATCGGTCTGCCCCAGCGCTTCAAACATCAGATACATCCAAAGCGATTCGCCCGCGCCGTAAATCTCCTTGCCCACATTTCCGGTCATGCCCGCGAGTTCCAGGGTTCCCAGATTCTCGAACGGAATGTACGCCGAGGGGCCGCGCTTCCGGTTGGCCGCGCAGTTCTCAAAAAAATAGAAGTTGTTGCGCCGCTGCTGATCCATGAAACGCAGCAGCCCTTCAAAGACAATTCCGCGTTTCATGACACCTGTCCAGGGGAGAATGGCCTCCACGTTCTCTTTGAATGCGGGGTAGAGTATCGATGCGGCAGCCTGAACCATTCCGCGAATGTCGTGAGACTTCTGGCTGGGATCGGAATACCAGTAAAACATGCGCAGTTGTTCGTACAGCAGGTACTTCGCTTCTTCCGGCATGCCGAGTTCTGCCGCCGCCAGGGCGCCGTAGGCAAGTTCCTGGGGCTCGTGGAACAGGCGATCTGCGGGAACGGTATACAAAACGTGGATCGCGCGCCGCGCTTCTTCCCGGTATTGCTCTTCTCCGGTCAATTTGTTCGCCAGGATCGCCGCCCAGGCATACAGACCACCCACGGCATAATTTGTACCTGAACCTTCCGCTCGAAGAGTAGCCACCTGATAATAAATGGGGAAAAGATAGTCGTACTGCTGGGCCAATTTCTGCGCAGTCCGAAATGCGTCGAGGAAATGATCGGCAATTTCCTTTGATCCCGCCAGTAAGCCAATCATCGGATATTTGATAAGAGCATTTTCGAACGGATACCACGAATCGGCCCGCTCATCCGGCTTGGGCGTGAAATCGTTGCTAATGCTGTGGGTGTCCGAGTGGTAGAAAGAAGGAAGATCCGCGAGAAGATCGTTACATTCGTGTTCGAAACCCGGCCGAGAGTGCAGCCGGAGGTAAAGAAGGGAAGGCCAAAGGACATCCGCCACGGTCATGAGCTCGAAGTTGTCTGGTGCATCATTCCAAAGCTGGGAACTGGCCTTAACATAGGCGCGCAACCCGATATGCCCTTTGGCTTCGATCTGAGCCGCGCTTGTGTCCTGCAAGTCTTCCACCGTACCAGCGGCGAATTCCTTCCAGGAAGTAGCGCAAATCGGCCATGCAAGTTTTTCCTCGAAGAGGGGAAGCAACGCTGGCATCCAGCGTGCCACAGACTCCTGCGCTGTCAGCAGACGAGTGATAGACCTCTGGAGTAAATAGTATGTGAAGTTCAGGTCGCCCGCTGGCAGCACATTGCCCGGGGCCTGATCTGCTAGCAGCCCCACGCCGAGGCGCTGCGTGCCATCGCGCTCGATGCGTGAATGGCTGGAGCAGCGATAAACCAGAAAGCGCGGAAGATTTTCAATCGACATCCAACTCATCTCGCTCAAATCGAAGTACATCATGGTCTCGATGCCAACGGTCTGGTCCAGAAGATAAACTGCCGGAAGATCGTTGCCGTAGGTGCCCAGAGAATTCCGCGTCGGCTGCTCCAGCAGTACCCGCCTCCAGCTTCCTGACTGGCCCTCCATCAGAGTGGAGGAGGAACTCAACCAGGTGATGATTTGTGGTTCGATGCGGCTGTTCTGGCGCAGCCGGACCGGTGCAGGGAGATGGAGCGTGGTGCGAAATCGGAACCAGGGCGCCTCTGCAGCGTGGCTCGTCGCGCTGATTTCCGCGTCCCATCCATAGGACAAATCCTTGCCGTCCAGGCCTTCTGCCTTGCCCTCTCCTTCGCAGCGAATGCGAGAGTCCTCACGGCGGATGCACGATGTGACCAGCGGAAAGGAGTCGCCGGCGATCAACGGATTGTTGGCCAGCGTTGCTGGTTTCCACTCATCCCCGATGCGCAGGAAGTTTTGAAAAGCAAGTGGTAATCCGGCTGGCGAGATGCGAAGTTGTTGGGAGCCATGTTCAAGGTTCGTAGACAGCGATGGCAGGGCGGATTCGGAGAATAGCCATGCGACTTCCCCGGAATTTCCCGTGTGAACTGGGCCAGCACCCACGGCCGTGACGAGCAGCGTTCTTAGGAAGCCACGCCGATTGAACTGACTCATAAGGCTGCGACCCCGGCATTCGAGTTGTGGATAGAATTCTACCTAGTTTAATTCCCGAGCACCGTTCTTTCCCACTCTAATAGGCGATCCTCAGCCCAAATTGAATGGTCCGCGGTCCGCTTGAACCAGTAATGGCTCCGAAGCCACACGCGAGCGGTCCCGGGCAGCCAGCACCGCCGGCAGGAGTGAACGGCGTGGCCAGATTAGGACCGAAACCGCTGGGCGAGGAATAAATGTGCCGGTTGAACAAATTGAAGAAGGAAGCTCGAAGATCGATCACAGCCTTCTCTCCAATGAGGCGCGTTTTCTTCCCTATCGTAAAGTCCTCATTTTTCCCTCCGAACGTACGCGCGAGGGGAAGCGAGCGGCCTTCATTGCCGAACGTGAAAGGACCTGCAACCGTGAAAGCGGCGGGGTTCCAGAACGGCGTGCTAACCGGATTGAAATTAGACTTGTTGGTCTCGGGTACTCCGGGAACGATGTTGACGCGCGCAAGCCCGGTGAAGTGGCATCCGGCGAACAATACATCGCCCGCTGTGCCGCCGCAAGGACCGTAGACCTCTGTGGGAAGTCCGGAGTGATAGCTCAGGATGGTCGAAACGGACCAGCCGCCCACTAAGCGGTCGGTCCCGCCACCCTGACTCAAGTATCGCTTCCCACGTCCAAACGGCAGTTCGTAGAAGAAACTGGCCACCAAGGATTGCGGCGTATCGAGCTCACTGACCGCTTTTTCCGCCTTCCGGTCATAGGAACTCTGGCCAATGTAGCTGTTCGTGCCGATGAAGCCCTGCACACCAGGTCCGGAGGAATCGGCATCGGTTATGTTCTTCGAAACAGTGTAGGACACCAGGAAGCTCAGCCCCTGCGCAAAACGCTTATCGACCTGCAACTGCATCGCATGATAGGTGGAGTTGCCGGTGCGATCGGGAGTAAATGAATTATCTTCTTGGTTGAAATCGCCGTACTGCGGAAATGGCCGTAAAAGCTGGTTGATGTTCCCCGTGAAGGTCGAATAGGGCAATTTGAGACCGGCGGCCACCGAATTGGGGCAGGTGCCAGCGGCAAGGCAAGAGGCAGGCATCGTCAATTCGTTACCAAGCGAGAGAAAAGAAGGATTCACCTGGTTGGGAATAATGTTCAAAGCCGGCAAGTGCGTGCCTTTCGATCCAACGTAAGCCACGCTTACCATCAGGTTGTTCACAATCTGACGCTGTATGTCCAGGTTCCAGGTTTGGATGTCCGCTGGGCGCCCGGAGTTCGCCGGAACCAGGATGATGCCGTTTTGATTGTTTTGACCGTCCGGTGTAAATGGTCCGGAAATCGGAAACAGACGCGTCACACCGTTGTCGATCTGCGTCGGCCCGCCATTTGTGACGTTCACCGTCTGTTTGTTGAAGAATCCCAGTCCATCCTGGTCTGCAAAGGACCCTTCCTTTAACGGTTCGTAGAAGATACCGTAGCCGCCGCGCACCACAGTCTTATCATTGATCCTGTAAGCGAAGCCGACGCGTGGACCGAATGCCTTATGGTAGATATCTTGTGAACGAGTTCTTCCGTTTCGACCCGCCCCCGTTCCGAAATAGGTGTAAGCCCCGAGAATATTCCCAGCGCCAGGGTTAGCAAGAGTCGGATCAACCATCGAGAAGCGATTGAATGCCTCGCTGGCCGGCAGATCGACATCATAGCGGAGACCGTAGTTCAGGGTGAGCCGGGAATTGAATTTGTACGAATCCTGCGCATAGAGCGAGAAGTCCTTGTATCGAACACCGCTGAAGGCCCCGTAGTTCAGCGTCGTCGTATCCGACAGGCCGAAGATTGAACTGGCCACCGGATCGCCCCCCAGTCCTGACGCGTTGCCGGTGCTGCTCGTCTGAGCGGCGTTGAAATCGAATTCTCCCGCACCCTGCGTCAAGCGTCGCACGTTGAATTGCAACATGCGGACTTCGCCGCCGAATTTGAAGTCGTGTTTGCCTTTGACCCAGCTAACGGCATCATTGAGCTGATACACGTTGTCTGCAAATTCCGAATCACCGCAATTGTTCAACTGTTCTTGATAGGGCGTGCCGATAAACTTGATGCAAGGAAAGGTATTGTTATTTACTCCCGTGAGCCCGATTTTGGCCGGGTATCCCTGGCCGAGACTGTTTGAGACTTCACCGCGGTAACGGCGGCTAAATCCGATCAGGAACTGATTAACGAGCGTCGGGGTAAAAACGTAATTATCGCTGAAGCGCACGTAGCGAGTGTTCTGTGGAGTGCTTGAGCCAAAAATGGGCCCCAGATCGGAACTTCCACCGGTCTTGGTGTTGTCGTAATCGAATCCGCCGGAGATGCGGTGTTTATCCGAAAAAATGTGATCGATCTTGACATCGTACAGGTTCGCCGTGGTGCTCGAAACGGTGTGGTCGGTTACGTTGTTCGTAAGGCCGCCGTTGGTTTTCGGAAGCAGCGCGAAAACCTTGGTCATTACTTTGCTTGGCGTGAAGCCAGGATCGTTTGTCAACACGTCCCCAGGGATGGCCGCATGCGTCGTGGGATCGTAAAGCTGGTGAGCAACCTGGTTATTCGTATCACGATCATTACAGATGCCGTTTGTGAACCCTGACTTGCAAAGGGCGGCGAAGTTGCCAGCGCGGTAATCTTCGTTCGGGAAGTTATCGAGTTGCGTGCCTCCGGTTCTCAGGCGGAATCCCTCATAAGCAAAGAAAAAGAAGGTCTTGTTCTTTCCATTATAAACTTTCGGGATAAAGACTGGACCGCCGAACGTGCCGCCGAAGTCATTCTGGGTATCCACGCTCCTTGGCGAATGCTGCAGATTGTTTACCCAGCTGTTTGCGTCAAGATCGCGATTGCGCAAATAATCGTAGGCCGACCCGTGCACCTCATTGGTCCCGGATTTCATTGTCAGGCTCACGATGCCATCGCCGGATTCTCCGTATTCCGCTGAGAAATTACTTTGCAGCACCTTGAATTCGTCGACTGCGTCAGTGGAAACTCCCTTATTCCACTGCGTGTTCGGAGAAACCAGCGAGATGGACACGCCGTCCACGAGCACGTCCGTGCCACCCTCCTGACCGCCGTTCACCTTGAAGTCGTCACTGGAGTTGCTTCCGGGGTCATTGGCAACACCGCCCACAAATCCGGGAACCAGTTCGATGAACTGTACGGGGTTGCGAATCGTGCCGGAAACTTCCAGGGGAAGGTTTGCCACCAGCGATGACTGCACGGTGGCCCCGATGTCGGAGGTCGCCGTTTGAAGCTGAGTGGCGTCAGCGGTCACCGTGACGCTTTCGGAGACAGCGCCCACTTGCATCGGAATGTCCAGCGAAACCGTGGTGCCGGTTACCACCGTTACGCCTTGCTGCGAGAATTTCTTCATGCTCGCGGACTCGACGGTGACGGCGTAACGGCCCGGGGGGAGGTTTGCCAGAGAATAGAAGCCGGCGTCTGTCGTTGTGGTTTTGAGAGTAAGGCCGGTATCCATGTTTTGGCCGGTTACGCTGGCTCCGGCGACCGCTCCGCCGCTCGGGTCGGTTACCGTGCCCTGAATGGCCCCGTTCGTAGTCTGGGCCTGAAGAGAAACTGCCGACACCAAAAGAACAAGCGCAAGAGCACAGATGAATCTTTCCATGGACTTCCCCCCAGCCAAATTGATCAGATACCAGTTAAGGCGCAATGCGGAAACTCTTGCATTGAGCACTTAGACCAGGCCTGATCACCCCCAACAGACCGGCTTCACGATCTGTACGGCATAGTAGTGTTTTTGCACTATGCCGCCAGCGTGAACGCATCCTCACCCCGTGCGCTGTGACAAGAAAAGGGTGTAACACGTGAATTCATTGTGATTCACCTGAAGGCAAGGCCTCTTTACCTAAAACCCCTCAGAAAAGAAACAAGTTACTTCTGTGTACGGAAGGTTCTATGAATTATCGGATTTCTTCGTCGTATCCGCAGAATGGTCAGGATCCATTTCTGGATTCCGGGCGCCTGCCAGCTCCAGCGCCTCAAGGATAAACGAGTTCCACGCAAAGACGCGGTGGTAACCAAAGAACCCATGCGCCCGATCGGTGGCAATGTATTCCTGGCTGGTCGGGAAATCAGGGGCAGCATTGAGTTCCGCCCACAGTCGGTTTGCGATGGCCTTGTCTGCGCCACTCCATCCATGAAGCTTACCGGTGACATACCCGCAGATTTCGATCCGCATCCAGCTGCCGCCGTTGTAATAGATTCCGTCCATGCCGTGATTTGCGTAGTTCACAGCGAAGGAATCACTGACCATCGGGTGCCAGTGCTCGTCGAAGTACTTCCACCCTTTTCCACCTTCCGGCAGACCGATCAGTATCGGTCGCACCGTGCCGCCCACCTCCGGATGTGGGCAATCACTCGTTGGCATCATCACGGGAATGCGATCAAGATGGTTTACAACCATTTCGTCCGTCAGGATTTTCCTCTTAAATAGCCACAGAGAAAGAAACTCCGGAAAGATTTCCGCGAATCCGATGGCGTCCGAAATATCTCTCGCCGGACGCATGAATTTTCGCGCGGGGTCGTAATAGCCACGATAGAGAGCTTCCGCCTGTCGAAAATGTTCTTCGGAAAGCTTTTCACTGACTCCAGGAATCTGCAATTCCTTGATCACTCTCAGTGTGACGGCCAGCATCCCCTGGTTTTCACAGATGGTGGACGTACCACTGGGAAATTGGATGACGTCAAGTTGGCCCATCACGAACTGCGCGCGGCAAACCGCGTCGTCGCGCCCATCATAGGTTTGCAGACAGTATTCCGCCGCTTTCCGTACCTTATCCATCGGCAATTTGGTGCCGAAGCGCCGGTGATTCAAGAAGGCCCACATCAGCCAAAGGGGAGTCGAATCGTTCGATTTACGTTCCACATTGGCGAGATTGGGTTCCACCAGCGTGTTGATCGATCCGTCCGATCCTTGGTTTTCGCCCCACAGGCCAAAAACCCCCTCATTCAACTCACGGTTGTGAACGCCGTTCAGCGCGAAGAAGCTGTCGCGGAGGTACATCTCGCCAGCTGCGGAATACCAGATGCTCGGTGCAACGATTGGCCGGAAACTCTCGGGTCCCGCAATCCAACAAAGCATCATAAGGTCGGCATAAACTAGTTTCTCAGTTTCTCCGCCCCTGAAATCAAGTCCTTCAGCGAGATAGAGCTGGCTCGCAAGCCGGTGACCTCGGAGTGTGTCTGGTATGGTTTCATCCGCGAAAACGAATACGGTTTTCTCCTCGGCGTGATCCATTTCCAGCCGATGGTATGGTTCTGAGCGGGTGGCAATGCGGTGGACCTGCGGCCCGCGCATCTCGATCTTCGCGATCCCGCCTGGCGCCTCTACTTTCAAGGCTTGTTCCGAAGGAGCAACGGAAAGGAAGAGAGCGTAGCCATATCCTTGCAATTCCGGAAGGAATACCGTCGTACGAAACTCGCACCACTCCTCTGGTGCTTCGGGCAACCTGTCATTGTATAAAGTGATGTCCTCCACCTTGCGCAATTGTTCATCCACTCTCCAAACCGCAAGCGTCACCGGCGAAGCCGAACGATACTCCATGCGCACGGAAAGGACCGCAGAACCTTTTACCGCAAGGGGAATGATCACCCCATCTTCGGTACTCCGAGTGGACAGGATGGTCACACCATCGCCTTCCCCAAGAGTGGCCTCGCCACGTTTTCTCCAGGACGAAATCTCCGGCAGCATTACGGTTTGCGCGGTATCCCCTCCGGGAACCTGCTGTGTAAGTTCGCCAAAAGTCTGCTGCACAAAGAAATTGCCGCTGCTGCGCTCCTCAGAAGACGCACTGGTATACAGATTGGCATCCGGAATGCTCTGCGGCGCGGGCTTCACCGGCTTGCCATCCCGGCGGATGATTCGCGTCCATTGATTGCGGTAGCCGGAATCCGTCAGCAGGCCGACGCAGAGCCCGTTCTTCATGCGGAACCCCGCCGCGGGAAGATTCTCGTGCAACGCCCCGCCTTGCCACTCCAACTGATCGAAACTCCACACCTTTAAGGGATTTTCTTGTGGTTCCAGACGATTGCTCAATTGATAGAACAGCAGAAACATATCGGCTTGGCGCAGGCGAATCTTCTTTCGCACCATATGCGAACTGATCCGCTCATAGTCCACATGCACAAACACCGTTGTGTTCAGGTTTTTGAGCCTGCACTCACCGTCCAGAGTCACATGTGTGGCATTACCGGCCCACGAGGCCGCCTTCCAGTCGTTCACTCGATCTTCCAGGCTGCGCTCTTCGTTTTCGAAGACGGCCGAGAATTCTCCACCCTGGTTGTGCCGGAGAACGAGCTGGCCGTTGAAAAGGAGGGCAACGCCGTAGCCCTGTTTGGCGCTCCCGGTAACTGTTAACGTCAGCCCATGCAAGCCAGGGGGCGTGGCGAGGGCCGCGCGACACAAGTGTTCAGCCTCCAATCCGAGGCCAACGGCCATACCCCCCGTGACGGAGCTCCTGATGAAGCGACGGCGCGAAATGAATCTGCGTGCCATTCGAACTCGCTGTCTCTCGCCTATTAGACAGAATCTTCAGACTGTCAGTCCAGTCTTCCCAAGCTGCCCCGCTCTGACCTGGACAGATGCTCTGGCTCCGGGCAGGCTGCAAAAAGGGTCTTACAGGTTAAGTCTTGGTGATTCACCGCTCAGCGTTGGTCGAATCACGCGAAATGATTGGAAAGAAGTGAGTTAAGTATTTATCTCCAGGAAACTATGTGGTAGCATCCCTTCGTTTCATCCCAAAAACTGATTGTCGTCAGCACCTCGAATGAGTGTCACGCAACAGCCAGCTATGGAGGACTTTCGAACCGATGAGCGTTGGCTGCTCGTGCAACGAATTGTGTCCAGTGCGCCCTTTCAGAAAAGCACGCGGCTCCGCGAATTGTTGCAGTACATCGCCGAGCAGACCATGCACGGCAATGCGCACGAGTTGACCGAACATCATATCGGCAATGCGCTCTTCCACAAGCCTTCCGACTACAGCCCTCTCGAAGATAGCTCCGTGCGGGTGCATGTCCGGCAACTGCGCTTAAAGCTTCATGAGTATTTCAATGAAGAAGGCCGTAATGAGTCGATTATCCTGGAGATTCCCAAGGGCTCCTATGTCCCGGTCTTCCGGGCGGTTCACAAAGCCGAGCCTGCCACCCCGGCAATGGGACCAAAGGTGGCTCGGACTTTGGCTTGGCGTCGGGGAGCAGTGTTACCTTGGGCTTTGTGTGGCATTCTGGCCCTGGTGTGCGCCGTGTTGGGGTACCGAGCCATGGCACACCGAACTACCAGCGCGCTGCGGGCCCCCTCTGGTCTTGCCTGGCCTTTCTCCCAGATCTTCGATGCGCGACACCAGACCGTCATTGTGGTGGCGGACAGCAACTATGGGATGGCGCGTATCCTCGCCAGTCAGACTGGATCTCTCGACCAGTATCTTCGCCGCGAGTTTCTGCAGGGCCCCGAACTCAGCAAGATCGGGGAGGCCGATGCGCGTTTGAGTGAGTACATTTCAAACTCGACTCTCACTTCTTTTGCGGATGTGGCCGATGTAGTCTCCTTGTACAAAATGGCGGGCCCGCTGCAAACGCAGGTGTTGGTCCGTTATCCGCGGGAATTGAGAATGCGCGATTTGGACCACAACAATTACGTTTTCATTGGAAGCCCCGGGTCTAATCCGTGGGTGACCCTTCTCCAGGACAAGCTCAACTTCCGGGAGAGTGAAAGCGTTGTCGGGAAAAGCGCCAAAGTATTTGTGAACAAGAACCCTCTGCCCGGTGAAGAGCCTCAATATGAAGGCCTGCGGTGGACTGGTACGATGGGGGAAGATTACGCAACCATTTCTCTTCTTCCCAATGGAACCCACGACGGCAGCGTATTGGCGCTGCAGGGTTTACAACAGGAAGGAACAGAAGCGGCCGGCCGCTTCCTGGCGGATGACGAAAATCGCCGTCAACTCATGAGTGCGCTTGGTATTTCGGACACGGAAGCCCTCTCTCAGAGTTTCTGGTTTGAGGCTCTAATTCGATCCCGCACCGTCTCCGGGGCGCCGAATTCCACCACTCTCGTCGCCGTCCGTCGAATACACTAGCAAATGGAACTCCGGTCCTGAACGATGAGGGAAAGAAGAGCATTGGCCGGTCAGCCTTCCGCAGTGTTGACGGACTCAAAAGCATGCCCCACCTTCCCTCGGCATTGGCCATTGCGCAGCTTTGCCCCCTACCTGTTTTTCCTTGCCTTCAGCGCGTTTACTACGACAGCCGCTTGGACAGCGCAAACGCAAAGTAACGTCGAGGCCTCGCTTGAACAAGCACGCGGAGAAGAAAATGCCGGAAACTACGCCGCTGCGGAGCGCATCTACCGGCAAGCCTTGACTCTTGCTCCTGAAAACCTCGAGGTACTGAAGCGTCTGGGAATTCTGGAGCAGACGGAACTCAAATTCGACGACTCCATTCAGCTGTTCAAAAAAGTACTAGCCAGCGATCCGCGTTATCCAAGCGTCAATTTCTTCCTCGGAGTTTCTTGCTTCGGGGAAAGCGATTTCGCCCAGTCGATCCTCAGTTTTCAGAACGAGCTCAAGACATCCAACCCGCATCCGCGTTCTCACTATTACTTGGGATTGGCATTGCAATACTCCGGCCAGATCGAGGAAGCGATCGCGCAGTTGAACCAGTCGCTTGCTCAGAACCCCAAGGACGCCGACGCCCTGTACGAATTGGCGCGTATCTACAAGAATGCATCTCTACGTTCGATCGAGTCGCTCAAGGCGCTGGACCCCGATTCTTTCCAACTCCACGCGTTAATGGGCGAGGTGTATGCGGAGCAAGAGCGCTATTCCGAAGCCATTGAGCAATACCAGGCCGCCCTTGCCAAGCGTCCGGACGCTCCGGGGATGCATTTCGCAATCGGGGTGGCCTATTGGGCGCAGCAGCAGATGGAACCCGCCGTGAAGGCGTTTAAGGACGCGTGGAAAGAAAATCCCAACGATGCCATGACCAATTTGTATCTGGGTGACATTGCCGTGCGCGACCAACGCTTCTCGGACGCTTTGCCGTTTCTGCTGGTTGCGCAGCAAGGGCAGCCCCATATGCTGCAAGTCCACGTTCTGCTTGGGGAATGCTATCAGGGACAGAACGAACTCGAAAAGGCGAAGGCCGAATTCCTGGCGGCAATTACGACCGACCCGGCGGCCGCCCAACCGCACTTCCTGCTGGCGAAGGTCTATCGCGATTTGCACGATACGCAAGCAAGCGCGGCTGAACTTTCCCAATTCGAACGCCTTTCAAAACTCGAAAAAGAGAAATCCTTGCAACGCAATCCTCAGAACTAGAATGAAAGACCGCATGTTTCGTATGTGGAATTCAATGATGGGCGTGCAATCGATGGCGGGCCACATTTCTTCTCGGTTCTGGGTTTTGTCATTTCTGGTTGTTCTGCTGACCACTTCAAATTCAAGTCTCGTAGCACAGACCGTTCCACCAACCGCCGACAAGCACTCGGCCATAGAGTCCCACTTTGCCGCGGCCCAGCAGGCCGAACGCGATAAGAACTACACCACCGCGGAGAGGGAATACCAGGCTGTGCTTGCCCTGGCCCCCGATTTCGCGGAAGTCCATATGAACCTCGGATTGGTTTATCAGCTTCAAGATCGTTTTCCTCAGGCGATGGCGGAATTCCGCCGCGCGATCAAAATCAAACCAGGCCTTGCCGGAGCCAATTTCTTCCTCGGAGTTGACTATTGCAAATTGGGGGAAGGTGCAAAGGCCATCCCCTACCTCAAGGCAGCGCTTCAGGTCGATCCGAATCGGCCGGACATCCGGCTATGGCTGGCGACTGCGCAAGAAATCTCCGGCCAGCTTCATTCCGAAGTTGTCACCCTCCACCGCGCGCTGGAGTCGCAACCCAACGACGGCGATGTTCTCTATCTTCTGGGAAGCGCCTACGAAAGGCTGGGAAAACAAGAGGTCGCACACCTCGAGAAACTTGCTCCAGGCTCTTCGCGGAGCGAACAGCTATCCGCGGAGAGTTATGCCTCCAGCAACGAGTGGCCTTCCGCCGTGCTTCATTTTCAGAATGCGCTCGCCGCTTCCCCGGACCGTGCCGGATTGCATGCCGAGCTCGGTGAAGTTCTGCTTCGCGCGGGAAAACTCACCCAGGCGATTCGGGAATTTGATGAAGAGTTGCGGCGGCATCCCGGCAACCTGCGCGCGCTGGTGCGCCGAGGCGAAGCAAAGTTGATCTTGGACGATCTGGATGCTGCTCTGCAGGATTGGGAGAAAGCCGTCGTCATCGACTTGGAGCAAACGGAAAGGATCCTGGGCCTCCGCGAAACAGGATTTGGCGATTCCGCTCTCGAACACCTTCCCGATTCCACGCGTGAAAAAATCCAGAAACTTGCGGCGGACCTGCAAAATCGGAATTCCCCGGCTGCGCACCTGGCTCTTGCATTTCTAGCCGAGCAAAATGGAAACTTCTCTCAAGCAACGGTGGAGTCTAACCTTGCGACTTCCCCCGGCAAGAAGGATGTTGCCGCCGGGAAATGCACCGAAGCAGAGGCCAACCTCGCGCTCCAGCGCGAGGAGTTTTCCAAAATCGCGCCGTGCGCAAGCAAGATTTTCACTTCACGATCTTCCGCTGAGCTTCACTTTCGAGTGGCGGCTGCTCTGCTGGAAGCGGGGCAGTCTGAGGCTGCTCTCAAAACCTTGGAGGGATTACCAGCAGCAGAAAGCAATTCGGCCGAGGCGGCCTACTGGCGCGCGCGTTGCTACGAAAAACTTGCAACTGCCGCCTATCTCCAGCTTTACCAGGCGGAACCCAATTCGTATCGCTTGCATCAGCTGATGGGCGATCTTGAGGCGGCGAAGGGCGATGATGGAAAAGCCATGGAAGAGTACCGGGCCGCAATCGCAATAAAGCCATCCTCGCCGAATCTGCATTACAGTTTGGGTCATCTCCTATGGAAGGACCTCAAAGTTCCCGAAGCACGCGTTGAACTCGAGGCCGAACTTGCGCTGAACCCGCGTCACCCCGGAGCGTTGCGCGACCTGGGGGACACCTACATGCTCGAACATGAACCGCAGAACGGCCTGCCTTATCTCCTGAGGGCTCTGGCGGTTGATTCCGGAAATCCTGATATTCACCGGGATTTAGGCTCCGCCTACTCCGAACTCCGCGATTACCGCAAAGCGGAGGAGCAATTCAAGATCGCCGTATCCGCGGATCACGATGGTTCGGTTCATTACAAGCTCGCTAAGGTTTACCAGGCCTTGGGTGAGAAGGATAAGGCTGCGCGCGAATTCGCTTTGTCCACGGCCTTGAATCGTGAATCGCACGATAAGCTTGAAAAGCAAACGGAGCGTTTGGGGCAAGTTACAAAATCCGCCGAAGGCCCATAGATGCAACGCTTCCTGATTCTCCTCCTTTGTTTTTGTTCGAATGCGGGGCCGGCGCGCGCGGATTCACCCTACGCGGCCGCGAAGCAGGTACCGAATCAGGCCGATGCATTTCAGAGGGGTCTCGCGGCGCTAAAAGAGAATCGACTTGAGGATGCATTCGTCGAACTAAGCGCTGCGGAACGCGAACACCCTGATGACGCGCGGGTTCGTAACTTTCGCGGGATCGTGCTCACGCAGATGGGCAAGAATGACGAAGCTGCTGCCGAATATCAAGAATCGATTCGTCTCGATCCGCTTCTTGAAGATGCCTATCGCAATCTCGGATTTCTCCGATGGACCGAACACCAGCTTGGGCCGGCTCGCGGAGCATTGGAACGGGCGGTAAAACTTTCCTCCGACGACGTTTTTGCCCACTACTATCTCGGCCGTGTGGAACTGGATGCACAGCATTACGAACCAGCCTTCCATGAATTGGAGATGTCCCGTCAGCAGTGGTCTGCTGACGCCGGGTTCTTGATCCAAGTCGCGATCGGATACATTGCGTTGGGCCGCCAGGAAGGCGCCCGCAAATCTCTCGACCAACTCAGGAAAGCGCCTTTGAGCGAAGCTCAATCGGTCCAGGCAGTTTCCTTGCTGCTGTCC
This sequence comes from Candidatus Acidiferrum sp., assembly GCA_049686315.1. GTDB lineage: Bacteria > Acidobacteriota > Terriglobia > Acidiferrales > UBA7541 > Acidiferrum. The sequence continues at coordinate 20,378 of JBAVHY010000303.1, forward strand.
GTCCAGGAGAACGACGCGGCGATCAACCTCAGTCAGAAACTAAATCAGGATCACTCGCCAGCTCAGCCAGCATGGGTTCAATTTGACCTTGCGTTGACATACTTACTCACGGGGAACTATGAAAAAGCGGTTGAGCAATATCCTGTCTATGCGCCTACTGGAGGCTCAACACACTCAGAGAATCCTGAATCCGCTCAGGCCTGGTCCTTGATTGGCATCGCCTATGCGCATCTGAAACAGGGCGAACGGTCCGTAGATGCACTTCGCCGGGCCGCGGCCCTGGAACCTGGCGAGGAAGAGCACTGGTTGAATCTGACACGTGAGTTGATGGAACTGAACCGGTATCCAGAAGCGATCACCGCGGTTCAGAGCGGGCTTGCCGCTAATCCGAAGTCTTACGCATTGCATTTGCGCCTCGGTGCAGCCTACCTTGCCGCCGGCCGCTACGCCGAGGCGGAAAGCGTGTTTCGCGATCTAGTGGCCGCGGGCGATCCACTTCCCACCGGTTACATCGGATTGGCACAGGTGTTACTTAGAACTGGCCGCGCCGAGGAAGCTGCTGCTGAGCTTAGTGCTGCGGAGAAAAAGCTAGGGCCAAAGTTTCTGATTAGCTATTTTCGTGGGCTGGCTCTTGATCGCTCGGGAAAGCCAGCGGAAGCGTTGGCTGCTTTCCAGGAGGCCGTTCGATTACATTCGAATAGCGCCGAAGCCCATTTGAATTTAGGGAAGATCGAACTCGCCCTGGGCCGAGTGAACGAAGCAATCGCCGAACTTCAGGAATCGCTTCACCTTGATCCGGGCAACAGGCAGGCCAAGCGGCTTCTGAGTCAAGCCTATCGCCGCGCCGGCGACGCGGAAAATGCTGCGAAGTTCGCAGAGGCTTCCGCGGAAGCGCCTGTCGCCCCCGTGGGCGATCTTATTGGTGACTTCTTCGTTCCGCAGTGGCAAGTTCCGCCAGAGGGTAAAGGAAAGTAGCGGCGTGGCGCCTCCATCCTATCTAAATGCGGTTCCGAGCCAGTTTGACGACCATCAGAAAATCATGCTTTCATCCTTTCTGATTCGGAGGTTGCCTCCGTGACTCATCCTATCCCGCGCTTCGCAGAGTCCACGCCCCAAATCGACGCCCGCGAGGTGAACGCGTGAAGAGTGTAAGTTGGCGGGCCCACGGAACGCTCGTCCATAGAATATTGTTGTGGCCGGCCCTGGCGATCCTGCTTTTCAGGGACACCTTGCCTTCTCAGACGCCGCCACAGAAAGTTGCCGACAGTCCCAGCATCGCAAATTTCGTCGACATCGCCGAAAAAGCGGGACTTACAGCGGTGAACGTTTTTGGCGGCGTCGATACCAAGAAATACATCATCGAGACCACTGGCACGGGTGTAGCCATCTTTGATTATGACAATGATGGATGGCCGGATATTTTTCTCGTGAACGGAACCACCTTGGAGGGATTTCCCGCCGGCCAAGCTCCCACCAATCACCTTTATCACAACAACCACGATGGCACCTTCACTGATGTCACCGAGAAGTCCGGCTTGGTTGCCACCGGATGGGGACAGGGGGTTTGCGTCGGCGATTACGACAATGATGGTTGGGAAGACTTGTACGTTACCTATTACGGCAAAAATCGCCTCTATCACAATGACCATGGCGTTTTCACTGAAGTGGCCGAAAAGGCGGGCGTGGCCGGTTCAGGAAAAGACTGGGGATCCGGCTGCGCGTTCGTCGATTACAACCGTGACGGGCGCTTGGACCTGTTCGTCGCAAATTATGTGAACCTCAATTTAGCCACCGCGCCGGTTCCAGGAGAAGGAAGTTCCTGCGTGTGGAAAGGCGTCCCGGTGATGTGCGGGCCACGCGGCCTGCCTGGCGCGAAAAACATTTTGTATGAAAATCGCGGTGACGGCACCTTCGCGAATGTCACCACCAAGGCACACATTGACCAGACCAATGGGCACTACGGCATGAGCGTTTCCACTTTCGATTTTGACGACGATGGGTGGCCGGATATCTATGTTGCCTCGGACAGCGCCCCTAGCATCCTTTATCACAACAATC
>JBAVHY010000304.1:0-23286 GCA_049686315.1 Candidatus Acidiferrum sp.
GTACGGATCTCTCTAAGTCTTGTTAAGTAACCGGACATTTGGCGTGAACCTCAGTTGCCCTCGCAACTCTCGATCACGAAGCCCCTCCGTCGCCAACCTCGTATTCACTCTGCACTAGCCTGCTTTATTCACGAAGAGTGATTTCGTGAGCGATTTTTCTGTTTTTCTTCGGTCGCAAGACCCTACTTGACCACGTGAAACATTCTGGGAAACCGAGTGCTTGATTCTGAAGCATTTAGGTAGGTCGCGAGGCACAGTTTTCGCTGAAAAGGTGACACCAGTATCATCGCGTGACGAGTAAAACGTTCCTGCGACGTTCCGCTGGTCGACTAGCCACTTCGCGCGCTCAAGTGCAACGCGAGGCGATGGAAGCTATGGAGATAAGGAAACGACCGCGGCAAGTGCAGCACGATCCGGCGCACCGACGCAACCACTTGGGCTCCGAGTTTCAGGAAGCGTTCCCGCAACGTGGAGACTTGCGCACGCGCAGAAGCGGTGCCGGCCAGGCCGGAGCGTAGTTCCTGCATCAACACGTAGGCTGCCGCGGTCATCAAGACACGCAACTGATTGGCCCAGAAGCTCGTGCAACTGGTGCGTCCGATTTCCATCCCGTAATGCAGTTCCTTGATCCGGTTTTCGAGGTCCCCTCGTTGACAATAGACCTCCTCGTAGAGCCATTGTGGACTCTGCTTCATGTTGGTCACTACGAAGCGCGGATTGTCCTTGGGTTTCTTGCCCTTCGCCCGCACCACCTCCGCTTTATAAATGACGCGACGTTTCCACGGCCAGGTTTTGCGCGTCCGGTACTGACATTCAGCGTAGACATGCTCGGTCTGCCCGGAGATCTTCGAATCACGACGGGCGCATTTCATGGCCGACGCGGCTTTACGCTTCAACACCGCATTACTTGCGAAATTGACGAGGTATTCCACTTTCGGCTCGCAGTCCAAAAAATCCAGAACTTCCGGCGCTGCGAAACCTCCATCCAAGCGCACCCGGATCTTGGCCTTCGGAAAAGCTTCCGTCAGCCGCTCGATCAAACGGCGCAGCAGGCCCACCGCTCCCGCCGAGCCCGGCGCGTTCCCCGGACGCAACACCGCGGTGACCAGATACTGCTCCGCCTCGTGGTTGAAGGTCAGAAAACCCACCATCGGTAGGTAGCAGTAGGTGTCGTAATGCCAATTAAAAAACGTCAATTGCTGTGCGCCATGCGTAGGATCGTCGGTCGGATCCAGATCCAGGGTGATCAGCCGAGCGCGACCGCGCAGCCGCTTGCGATGGCGTTCGATCACCGTGTCCGCCAGGGCTTCGGCCATGCGAAACAATTCTTTGCGATCCGCGCTATTTTCAAACCGCGAAAGGGTCGGCTGCGAAGCCAAATCTTCCCCTTCCACGGGATCACGACCGACCAGGAGTTTGTGTACCGGGTCGCACGCCAGTCGGGCGGCATCGTTGGCATCTTCGTAGCCACAGGCGATGGCCATGATCCGCTGGGTCAGCAGCTCATCGATTTCGTGACGGACCTTAGCCTCTTGGCGGTCATCTTTCAGACAAGCTGCCAACGCCGTTATTAAACCTAACTCTCGGTCGGCGGCTTTGAGCAACACCGCTCCCCCATCGGAGCTACCTTGCGATTGATCGAACTTGGCAATTACAGGTCGCTTAAAAATTCCCGGGAATAGAACACACTGTGTCGTGGTATGCTCGGACACGAAAGCCTCCGGATTGGTCTAGAAACTGCGTGAACAACAGTTTTTTACCATGAGGGAGGCTTTTCGTGTCTCTAAATTCGTGAATTATTCAGGTTAGAGGTGGCAAGCAGTGATTCGTTATGATAGGAAGAGCGTTGACGGCCCGACGCTTACTTCCATTGCGCGAGAGTAAGAGTACAATACAAGTCAGCAGAGGGTGCGTCTAAACAGCCGAGAAAGAACGTTATTCTGGAGGGTGCGCATTGCCGGAGTTACGCAAAGATCCCATTACCGGGCGTTGGGTGATTATTTCCACGGACCGTGGGAAACGCCCGATGGATTTTCTGAGGGAAAGCGTCTTCCCTGGAGCGCCGCGCAATTGTCCATTCTGCCCGGGAAACGAGGGCAAGACGCCGCCGGAAATCCTCGCGTATGGCCGAAATGGCACCGGAGCCAATACGGCCGGGTGGAGCATTCGCGTGGTGCCCAACCGATTTCCCGCTCTTGGGATCGAGGGGGAACTGGACCGCGAGGGTGAAGGCTTGTTCGACAAGATGAACGGCATCGGCGCCCACGAAGTCATCATCGAGACGCCGCAGCACCAGACCACCTTGGCGCAGCTTCCGCAAAGGTCCGTCGAGGACGTATTGTGGGCCTATCGCGACAGGATGCTCGATCTGAAGAATGACAAGCGTTTCCGTTACGTGCTGATTTTCAAGAATCACGGCGAAGCGGCGGGAGCCTCCGTGGAACATCCCCATTCGCAGTTGATTGCTCTGCCGATTGTGCCGCGGCGGGTGCGCGAGGAAGTGGACAACTGCTGGCACTACTACGATGAAAAGGAACGCTGCATTTTTTGCGATATCGTTCGTCAGGAGCGTGACACCGGCGAGCGCGTGATCGGGGAGAACGATCATTTCATTACCCTGGCGCCCTACGCCCCGCGATTCCCGTTTGAAATGTGGCTGTTGCCCAAGGTCCACGGTTCGGCCTACGAGAACAATCAGAGCTCCATGTACGCCAGCCTGGCACAAATGCTGAAGGACACGCTCATGCGCATGGATGCGGTGCTGGATCGCCCCTCTTTCAATTTCATGATTCACACCTCGCCCATCGGCGAGGAAATTAATGACCACTATCACTGGCACATCGAAATTATTCCCAAGCTGACCAAGGTGGCGGGGTTCGAGTGGGGAACGGGCTTCTACATCAACCCCACGCCGCCGGAAGAATCCGCAAGATTTCTGCGGGAAGCGCAGGTCGAGGAACCGGCCAAGAAATGAAGTGGAACGGTCATTTGTAGGGCATTCAAGGCATAATGAGGAAGCCCGCTACCCTGACAGAGGCTGACGAACTCCGCTATACTATTGGGACTGAGGCGCGGTACCCAAGTGGTAAGGGAGAGGTCTGCAAAACCTTTATGCGTGAGTTCGATTCTCACCCGCGCCTCCAAAATCCACGCAATAAAACAAATCTGTTACACCGGCGGTTTTTTCCCGTGGTCTACACCTGAAAATGAGTCACGATCAAGCCTTTTCCCTTCAGGTCTTCACTAGACTCCACATGGCCTTGGCCTTCGCTGGTGCGCTCACCGCTCCGTTAATCTCCTTCGCTTCTCCGGCGCAGCCGCTTCCCGAATCTGGCGTACAATCCCTGCAACTCTCTCGACCCGTCCGCAGTTGGGAATTTCTTTCGGCCACTGGACACCGCGCCGCTTTCTTCGGCAACGAATCTGGCCGCATGGAAGCGTGGGTCTACCCACTCAAACTGCTGCGTGATTTGCATCTGATCTTCCACGCGGATAACAAATCGCTTCCCGCCGACTCTCTGGCGCGCTCCATCACTGTTCGTCCGGAGTCGGCCGCTATTCTATATGCCGGCGACAACTTCACTGTCCGCGAAACTTTTTTTGTTCCGGTTCAAGAAAGTGGCGCCCTCATCCTTCTGGAGGTCAACACGGAGCAGCCTCTGGAAATCGAAGTTGCCTTCCAGAGTGATTTTCAACTCGAATGGCCCGGCGCGATCGGCGGAACCTTCACGGAAACGCGCGCCGATGGACATGGATTTAACTTCGGAGAAGAGAGCAAGCGCTTTGCTGGTTCGATCGGCTCGCCGGCCGCGGTTCAGCTTCGCGCTGCCTATCAGACCAATTATTCGGAGTCTCAACAATCCTCCTTCCGCCTCGGCAACACCACAAAGGGGAAGGAAACAAAAGTGATCGTCCTGGCGGGCTCTACCCAAGGGCGCGAAGAGATGGAAAAAACTTTCGGCAAACTCAGTTCCTCCTGGCAGGATTTGCTCCGGGAGTCCGCCCAGTACTATCGCAACTATATAAACGGGACCGTGGGCGTGGAAATTCCAGACGCGCAACTCCAACAAGCCTACGACTGGGCGCGCGTCAGCGTTCTGCAGGGTCTAGTGTCAAACCCCGCCCTCGGAACCGGACTCATCGCGGGCTACCGAACCTCCGGCGAGAGTCAGCGGCCCGGTTTTGCTTGGTTCTTTGGCCGCGATGCTCTCTGGACTTCTCTGGCTCTGAATTCTGTCGGCGATACGGCGACAACCCGAACCGCGCTTTCCTTCCTCGGTCAATTTCAAAGAGACGACGGTAAGATTCCCCATGAAATTTCCCAGGCCGCGGGCTACGTCGCCTGGTTTAAGGATTTCCCTTACGGCTACGCTTCTGCCGATGCCACGCCGCTCTACATCATCGCCATGAATGACTATCTGGAGCACAGTGGCGATACTGCTTTCATCAAAGAAAAATGGAGCAGCATTTGGAAGGCTTACGAGTTCCTTCAATCCACCTGGGACGCTCAGGGTTTCCCAAAAAATGAGGGAATTGGCCACGGCTGGGTGGAAGGCGGACCGCTCCTACCTGTAAGGACAGAGTTGTATCAAACGGGACTCGGCGCTGAGGCGCTTCGCGCGCTGGCAAACCTGGGCCGCGCCACCGGACAAACAGAGGCCGTTAACGGGCTGGACCAACTCTTTGCGCAGCAAAAATCCAAATTGAACGATGCTTTTTGGCTCAGTGAAAAAAACAGGTTTGCCTTCGCGCTCGATCAGAACGCTCATCCCGTGGATGAAATCAGCGTTTTGGCCACGGTACCAATGTGGTTTGGAATCCTGGACGAAAACAAGGCGGAAAAGACCATCACGCAATTGGCAGGCCTGGATCTTCAAGCCGATTGGGGGATGCGCATTATTTCACTCTCTTCCCCTAAGTACAGCGGCCAAGGCTACCACTTTGGATCGATCTGGCCTCTATTCACCGGATGGGCTTCGGTTGGCGAATACCGCTATCACCGCGCGCAGCCCGCTTACGCAAACCTGCGCGCCAATGCTCTGCTCACATTTGATGGCTCGCTCGGCCATGTCACCGAAGTGCTTTCCGGATCGAATTACGAACCCCTCTCTACAAGTTCACCTCACCAGATCTGGTCAGCGGCCATGGTGGTCAGTCCGATCTTGCGCGGCTTGTTTGGCATTCAAAGAGATATGCTGGCTCACACGTTCACGTTTGCTCCTCATCCTCCTGCGGGATGGTCCTCATTCGCGATCCGCAATATTCCCCTCGGCGCGTCGCAATTGGATCTGCGCTACCGAAAATCACTGAGTGAAATAACGCTCGAAATCACGCGAAACGGCACGGAAAATTCCACTTTGAATTTTGAACCCGCCGTCAGCCTCCGCGCTAAGATTCTTGGCGTCGAACTCGATGGTCATCCCCTGGAATTCCACGTTGCCGCCAACGAAATCGACCAGCACGTTATAGTTCGCGTGCCGCTCACCACCAAGTCCAACACCATTCGCATTCGCCTCAAAAACGATTTCGGCATTTCTTACGATTCCGCTCTGCCCAATCTTGGAGAGACCAGCCATGGCTTGCGAATCTTGTCAGAGTCGTGGTCGCCAGCGCGAGACGCCCTTACTGTCGATTTGTCAGGCATCCCCGGTGCCGTCTACGATCTCTCCCTCTGGAATCCGCAGCAGATCCGCTCGGTCGATGGCGCAAAACTTCTCGAAACACCGGACCACCGCGACATTGCCAGGGTTCAACTTCCTATATCGGATGCGGGTTCCCCCGCTCATGCGACCATCGTCTTTCACTTCTGAGAAGGTGTGCTGCGTACTTGCAATGAAACCTCGTCCCTACTATAAAGAAAGCTCGGGATTTTAGCGGCACTTTCGCGCGAAAAAGGACTCTCTTTGGCATTCGCTCGGCGCACATTTCTTCAGTCTCTCTGCCGTTCAGCCCTTGTTCTTCCCCTGGAAAAAGTATTCGGCTTCGTGCTGCCGGAGCACTCACCTTCTTTACCCTCCATGTATAAGGTTGACCCGAACCCGCTCGCTGCCTCACCTGCCTCAAACAATCTCGGAGTAACTTTTGTAAACGTAGCGCGCGAAGCCGGACTGAATGCGAAAACCATCTTTGGCGGCGAGCACAAGAACAAATTCCTGCTTGAGACGACAGGTTGTGGCGTGGCGTTCTACGATTACGACAATGATGGCTGGCTGGACATTTTCCTTGTGAATGGCTCGCGCCTTGAAGGCTTCCCTGCGGGCCAGGAACCAAGCTCGCACCTCTTCAAGAACAATCGCGATGGCACTTTCACCGATGTGACCGTGAAGGCCGGACTGGTTCATTCTGGCTGGGGACAGGCCGTATGCATTGGCGACTACGATAACGACGGTTACGAGGATATCTTCGTCACCTACTTTGGAAAAAATGTTCTCTACCACAACAACGGCGACGGAACCTTCACTGACGCCACCGAAAAGGCTGGGTTATCCGGCAACAGCAAGCGCTGGAACACCGGCTGCACATTCGTTGATTACGACCGCGATGGCTATCTGGACCTGTTCGTGGCGAATTACATTGATATGGACTTGAAAACCGCGCCTGTTCCTGAATCCGGGCCTTGCCTCTACAAGGGCGTGATGGTGGCTTGTGGGCCTCCAGGTTTGATGGGCGGAAAAAATATCCTCTACCGCAACAACGGCAACGGAACCTTTACGGATGTTAGCGAAAAAGCGGGCATCTTTACTGCCTCTGGAACTTTTGGCCTTGGCGTTCTCGCCGCTGATCTTAATAACGATGGATGGCCGGAAATATATGTTGCCAACGATTCCACAGCCAGCGCGTTGTATCTCAACAAGAAAAATGGCACCTTCGTGGACATTGCCACGGAAGCTGGTTGCGCTCTGAGCGCCGATGGCAAACCGCAAGCTGGCATGGGCATCGCCACCGCTGACTACGACCTCGACGGCAATCTCGATCTCGTGAAAACGAATTTTGCGGGAGATACTCCGTCGCTCTATCACAACCTGGGCGGCGCCACCTTCGAGGACACCACCTACCAGGCCGGTCTCGGCAAGCATACACAGTATCTTGGCTGGGGTTGCGGCTTCTTCGACATGGACAACGACGGCTGGGCGGACATCCTGATTTGCAACGGGCATGTCTACCCCGAGGTCGAACAACTCAAAACGGAAGCGGGCTACGCCCAGCGCAAGCTGCTCTACAAGAATCTTCGTAACGGGAAGTTCGACGACGTGTCGCTTGACGCTGGGCCGGGAATCTCTGATCCGTCGGCCTCGCGAGGCTGCGCCTTCGGTGACTTTGACAACGATGGCGACATCGACTTGGTCGTAAACACCGTAAACGGCTTTCCCCAGTTGTTGCGCTGCGATTCGCGCACCGGCAATAATTGGCTCAAAGTGAGGACGATTGGTACGAAATCCAATCGCAGCGGCATCGGCGCACGGCTCAAATGTGTCTCGCATCCCTCGGACGAAAAAATTCCTCACACTCAGATTGATGAAGTGCGAAGTTCCAGTGGTTATTTTTCGCAGAGTGACCTGCGCGTCCACTTTGGCCTTGGCAACGCCGAAAAAGTCGACTTGCTTGAAATCCACTGGCCGAGTGGGGCCGTCGACACTCTCAAGGACGTCAAACCTAACCAGCTCATCTACGTGAAAGAAGGGGAGGGAATTGTTCGCTCGCAGCAATTCCACTCTTCAACCGCTTCCTCACCCCCAAAGACGTAACAAGACTCCAGCCAAGGGTTATTTCATGGCTTGGCAGCTTTTTCGGGCTTGACGGGAGCCCCGGTTCCTTCTTTCGCCAGGTTGATGGCATCCGCATTCATTTTGTCGAAACGCTCTGTCAATCCACTCGGCCATCGAATCTCGACGGAGTCGATCTTGGTCGTGGCGCCCAATCCAAAATGCACGCGCATGTCGCTGTTGGAGATGAAACTTGAGCCGCTGCGCACTTCATCGACGAATGTGCGATTCCCCGCCCTTACGGTAATGCGGGCGCCGATCGCGTCAAGACTGGAGGAAAACGCCTTTCCGCCCGGGCGCACCGTTACCGGAGCACCCACAACGCGAAACGCAATCCAGTGATTGCCATTGTTCACGTCATTCACGAGTAGGGATGGCGGCGCGCTCATGTTGCTGATCACTGCTTCCATCTTTCCGTTGTTCCAAAGATCGCCGACGGCCATGCCCCGTGCCGAACTCACGTCTGTAATTCCCGGGCCAGCGCCCGCGGAAATATCTGAAAAGGTTCCATTTCCATTGTTGTGATACAAGATCTTCGGCTCCCTGAAATTACTGCCCAGGTGCTGGCTGTCCACCTCCGGGTACACGTGGCCGTTCACCAGGAGCACGTCCGGCCAGCCGTCGTTATCGACGTCGACAAACGCCACGCCCCATCCCAGATACTGCGTGTTCAAGCCCAGCCCCGCGGCAGAGGTTACGTCCTCAAACGTTCCGTCGCCTTTATTCCGATAGAGAGTGGAAGTGTCATCGGAAAAATTTGTCTTGAAAATATCGAGTTTGCCATCGCCGTTGTAATCGCCCACGGCAGTGCCCATGCCAGCCTGTTCGCGCCCATCGTCGTTGAACGCCGCGCCGGCAACGACCGCCACGTCCGCAAAAGTGCCATCGTGATTGTTGTGATAGAGAATGCTGGCTGTGCTGTCGCAGGCAACATAAATATCTGGCCAGCCGTCCTCGTCAAAATCCAGCGTGGACACGCTAAGCGCATAATGGCCATTCGTCTGGTCCATGTGCGCTTTCGTCGTAACGTCTTCAAATACCCCATTTCCCAGGTTGTGGTACAGAATATTCTTTGACCAGGGCAAGCCGCGAGGGCCACACATGACAGGGACACCCTTCCAGATGCATGAAGGGCGCTCTCCGGGATCTGGCGCGCTAGTTAGATCAAAATCAACATAGTTCGCTACGAATAAATCGAGCTTGCCGTCCCGATCGTAATCCACAAAAGCGCAGCCGCTTCCCCAACTTTTGCCGTCGCCTGCGACTCTCGATTTTTCGCTTACATCGGTGAATGTGCCGTCGCCATTGTTGTGGTACAAAACGTTTTTTCCATAGTATGTGACATAGAGATCCTCCCAGCCGTCATTGTCGTAGTCGCCCACGCACACGCCCTGCCCCCATCCGGTGTGAAGAAGGCCGACCTTGGCCGTCACATCGGTAAAGGTCCCATCATGGTTGTTGTGGTAAAGGTGGCTTGTGGGTTTCTTGTTTTCCGGAAAAGATTCCAGGGTACTGCCGTTGACCACAAAGATGTCTGGCCACCCGTCATTGTCGTAATCGAATATCGCCACTCCTGTGCCGGTCGTTTCAATGATGTATTTTTTTGTATTTTCACCTCCGAAAATCACGGGAGCGGTTAACCCCGCTTTTTGCGCGACATCTGTGAAGTGCACGACGGTCTTCTGATTTTGCCCCTGGTCAGAAGAGGATTGCGGGCCGGAAGACGCAGGAAAAGTCAATGAGAGCCAAAGCACTAGCCCGCAGAGATAGCACAGCCGAAGCGGCAAAGCGATGGTCAATCCTTCTCCCTACGTACTGCGCAAATCCAGTGATCGAGTTCGGAGCAGGTCCAGTGCATGTTACTATTCTTCGTGACTCCCAATCGAGTGCGTGCCTCGTGAGAAGATTCCCCTTCTACAGTTTATTTCGCTCAGCTGTGGTTGCGGCTCTTCTTCTGCAGGCCTTGAGTGCAAGCCTCCTCTCGCACGGTGCTCGTTCTCAATCCAAGGGTGTGCCTTCGGAGCGTGAAGCCGCTCAGGTGAACTCGCTCTACCAAAAAGGAATGTCCGCCCTGAAACTGGGCGATTTAACGGCTGCGCGGACCTCTTTCGAGAAGGTTGTTCGCCTTGCCCCCCAGAGCCCGGAAGGACACAACTCGCTCGGATGGGTTTTGCTCGCCCAGGATCAGGTTGACCCCGCGATCCGTCATTTCCACACGGCAGTGAAATTGAAACCAGATTTTGCTCAGGCGCACATGAACCTGGCGAATGCTCTCGCGCGAAAAGGAGAACTTCCCGAGGCTCAGCGCGAGGCCACAGAGGCGACGCGCCTGGCCCCCAACGATTCCGAAACGTATCATGTGCTCGCTCGCGTCCTCGATTTCTCTCACGATTTGAATGGCGCTGTGAAGGAACTTAAGCGCGCCGTTGAACTCGAACCGCAACGGCCGGAATTGCACGACGACCTCGGCGCGATCCTGGAACAACAGTCTGATTCGCGTCAAGCGGCCTCGGAGTTTTCGGAAGCGCTGCGATTACAGCCCGATTTCGCGTCAGCACATTTTCATTTGGGGGTCCTGCGCTACCAAGAAAAAGCGTTCGACGAAGCCTCGCAACAACTACGCCTCGCTCTAGAGGGGAACCCTGCAGATCCGGGTCCGCACTACTATCTGGCGCAGGTCCTTCGAAGCCAGGGCGATAATGAATCGGCGATCCGCGAGCTACAAACTTGTGTAGCATCGAAGCCCGATTACCCCGACGCGCAAAACAGCCTGGGCTTGCTGCTCCAGCACAACGGCGAGATGGAACAAGCCATCAAAGCATTTCGCCAGGCCGTGAAATTGCAACCGGAAAATCCGGACGCACACAATAATCTGGGACTTGCTTTCTTGCAGACAGGCGATGGCAGCGGCGCCATTGCTGAGTTCCAAACGGCGGTCCGCTTGCGGCCCGATGACAGCGGATACAGAGGGAACCTGGGAGCGGCATATTTGCAAGTGGCAGACTTCGATGCCGCCATTTCTGATTTCGAAGGGGCGCTTAGGCTTTCTCCAGGAGACGCAACCCTGCACTACGACCTTGGGCTGGCGCTCAAGTTGAAAGACAAGCTGCCGGAGGCCATGGCCGAAATGCGCAAGGCTGCGGAGCTGGATCCCGGGCAAGCGGATGTGCATTACACGCTCGGAGTGACCCTTTGGCAGCAAGGCGACTTTGCCACAGCCGCAGAGGAGCTCCGCGCAGCAATTCATGACAAGCCGGATTATGCCGAGGCCTATTACACGTTGGGAACAGTGCTTAAGCAGAAGGGCGATTTGCCCGGAGCCGCAACAGCTTTGCGGGAGGCACTCCGCTTGCAACCGCAATTTGCGGGAGCGCATACGACACTGGCTGCAGTCCTGCGTCAGATGGGCGATACCGAAGGAGCGGCCGCGGAAAGCAAACTCGGCGCCGAACTTGCCACTCGACAAACCAGCGAACAGGCAGCGCTCTTCTCTATGAATTCCGGGAAGCGCCTATTGAAAGCGGGAGATGTGGACGGCGCCATCTCGCAGTTTCAATCCGCTATTTCGTCCTCGCCCAGTTTTGCGCTCGCACACTTTGAACTGGGACAAGCGCTCAAACAGCAGGGGAAAAAGGAAGAAGCTCAAAAAGAATTTCAGAAGGCCGCGGCTCTTGATCCGCGACTCACGCCACCCGCCGAAAAATAGATTCAACTCTTGAGGGAAGGGCGCGAACAGTGCGCCCTGGGGCTCACCCAGCGCTCTTGTGCAACGCTACCAGTTCCGTGCCGACGGGTACGCCGCGCGCGACTTTCACTCGAATCACAGCCTCGAATGGCCTCAATTCCCGTGCGCTGGAAACTCCCATTCGGCCAAGCAGTTCTTCCAATGAGCTTTGTTGACAAACATACTCCACAGCCGCCTGCGTGCCAATCGTTGTCGTACCCGCCAGAATCAACACGGAGTATGTGGGCTCCAGGCCCTTTACAAGGGCGATCACGGCATAGTCTTCCGTGAGGAACTCATTCGAGGGGGAAGCTTCGTACTCTCGCGCTTCGCCGGGAGCCGGGTGAACATTGACAATCTCAATATTTCCAACCCTCGAGCAGCAGGCCATTCGCTGGAACGTGAATTCTTTGGTGGCTGGTATGTCCAACAGCGTGAGGTTCTCCGAAGGCGAGCCTAGGAAGATCAGATCGTTATTCTTCGCATCATCCAGGGAAAATAGGCTCCCACGCTTGACTCGAAGCTCTTGCTGGAGTTGTCGAAAAACATCGTCTAAGGAGTGCACGGCAAGAACTTCACCCACCCCTGTGTAGTGATCTAGGATCAAAGCCTTGCCATCGCGGGCAGCATTGTAATAACGCATTCCGGAATCGGGCCGGCCCACAAATGGAGCATTGCTGAATACAACCAACGGCTGCTCGTGTCCTCCTAGGAAGCCGTTCCAAAATGTGCGAATCGCACCAGGTACTTCTCGTGTTCCTCCCGAGGGATGGGCCTCCGCAATCCAATAGGGGAGAATTCGGGCAATCGCCACCGTGAGGATAGCCCCGAGCACCATGGAGAATGCGATCAGCGCAACAATCCAGCGCAAAGTGAGGGAGAGCTTTGAGTCCGTCTTCGCGACGGCGTCAACCGTCCGGTGCGCGTGATCCTTGACCTTCGGAGCAGTCACAGACCGCTCGCTGAAAGTTAGGGTGTAGCTGCCCTTCGGTAGCTCCACCAGGATTGGATCGTGAGCTCCTTCAGACGCATAGTGCTCAGCAAGTTTGGCTCGAAGGCGTCCGGCTTGCACCCGCACTAAGGAATCCAGGTGCGGATCAAAGTCCTCAGGGCGCCCGAAGACTTCCGTGGCGATCTGATATTCCTTGGGAGCGACACCCGGGTGGTTGAGAGAATGCTCGGCAAGGTAGCGCAACAACTTGCAAAGGGACTCCGAGCCGTGCAGGGAACGGCCCTGGAATAGCCTATCGATCTGAGCCTGGTACTCAGTTCTGTCACTCATGGGACACTAGAGGCGCATTGTAACACCAAGGTAACTTTTTTCGTAGGCCATTGAGGCTGCGCCGGTTAGTTCATGTAACCGTTTCAGAACCCCAAGTGACTTCCTGTGTTGCGCAAAAAACTGCTACAAGCTATCGCAACATTCGAAGCTCCTTCTCAAGCAGGCTTTCTCTCCGGTTGGGGAGACGGGTAACTTGAGACGCCCATCGAGTGGCGGGTGCAAGGAGCGCATTGAGGGCGAGGAGTTGGGGGCTATTTGCTGCGGTCGGCGGTATTGACGGCTGGTTATCCATTCCTGATCTCAACTTGACGAGAGCCGCGCTCAATTAATGCCTGGGGAGAGCTCTCGACCGTCGATGGCGGCTGAATGCGTCAACCATTTTACTTGGATCACAAATTCTATTCCGATGGTGTGTGGCAATGGGCTGCTGAGTTCAGGAGGGGTGTAATGAAAAGGCAAGTTAGATTTGCGGTGGCTTTGGTGGTTTGTGTTGTGGCCGTCTTATGTGCGCGTCCGGCACGGGGGCAAGCCGTCTACGGCAGCATTATCGGCACGGTAACAGACTCGCAGGGGAACGCGATAGCGGGAGCCAAAGTGACAGTGACTTCGCTCGCGAAGAATACGAGCGAAGAAACTACAACGAATGACAGTGGCAATTTTTCCGTGATCCACCTGATCCCGGACACCTACAGGGTTAAAATCGAGAACACAGGATTTAAGGCCTACAATGTGTCAAGCGTCCTAGTGCAGGTGGATACAACGGCGCGCGTCGACGCGCAGTTGGAAGTTGGCACGATCAATCAAACAGTGGAAGTGACCGGCGAGGTTCCGCAGCTAAAGACGGACCGGGCCGATGTTTCGCTTGATTTTAATTCGGATTACGTTGAGAAACTCCCTCTTGTAAACCGCAACTTTCAGTCGCTGTTGCTCTCCGCTCCCGGGACGCAGCAAATAGGCTGGACCCACGCCGCCACGGAAAACCCCCAAGGCTCGCAGCAGACCTTCGTCCAGGGGCAGCACTTTAGCGGCACGGGCTATGAACTGGACGGAACCGACAATCAGGACCCAATCTTGGGCATTATCGTCATCAATCCCAACTTGGACTCTGTGGAGGAAGCGAAGATTACGCTGCTGAACTATGACGCCGAATTCGGTAAGTCCGTCGCGGGTCTGATGGTGGCGTCAACCAAGTCCGGCACCAACGATTTCCATGGCAGTGCTTTCTGGTTCCGGAACTCGGATGCCACTCAGGCGCGCAATCCGTTTACCCAGGGGCCCAATACGCCGTTGCCGCATTCGAAGTGGAATCAATTTGGTGGTTCGGTGGGAGGCCCGGTCATCAAGAATAAACTGTTCTTCTTTGCCGATTACCAGGGAACGCGGCAGGCCAATGGCGTCACCAACAACATAACGATTCCTACTTCGACGGTTCTAAGTACTTGCACCGCAGCAACTGGCATGTGCGATCTAAGCCAGTACACTTCAAAGATCAGCGGTGATGGTAAGATCTATGACCCAGCGACAGGCGACCCCCATACAGGCGCAGGACGCACGGCCTTCGCGGGCAATATGATTCCTGTGGGTCGACTCTCTCCCATCGCTGTAAAATTATTGAAACTCTTTCCACAGCCTTCAAACGGTACCGTGACGGGTGGGAACTTTTTCGGCTCAGGTTCAGGCCCTTTCCACGGGAATGCTTTCGACACGCGGGGCGACTATCAGGCCCCCGGAAATTTGCACATCTTTGGCCGCTATACGCGGGCCTATTACAGCCTTACGGGACAACCTAATCTGGGCATCGGGTTAGGCGGCCAAGGTGGTGGGGTTAATGGGTTGAGCGGCAGTTCTGTCATTCACAACCACAGCCTGGCGGCGGGATTCGACAAGGCCATCAGCACCACATTGCTCACGGACTTCCGTTTCGGCTGGTTCAAGTACAATCCGCATTCGATAAAGCCGGACGCCAACGTCGCGGCCGCGCAAGCATTGGGACTGAATGGACTAAACACTAGCGATACGTCCACCGGAGGCCTCCCAGCTTTCCAGTTTGACGGCACGCTGACCAATTTTGGCGACGGCCTGGATCCTTCCCGTTGCAACTGCCCGCTGATCGAAGACGAGCACCAATACCAGTTCGTCAATAACTGGACTAAAATTGCAGGCAATCATTCCATGAAGTTTGGAGTGGACCTTCGCTTTGCGCACAACCTGCGCTTCCCAAGTGATGCCAATCGAACAGGACAACTCGTCTTCAATCACAAAGAAACGTCGCTATACGACCCGGCCACGGGGAGCAACACGGGCGGCCTGGATCTGGCCTCGTTCCTGCTCGGTGAGGTTTCCCATTTCGAGCGCTTCGCCAGCGTTAGCCAAACGGCTTCAGAAAGTCAGAAGCGCTTTTTCCTGTATGCCCAGGACCAATTCCGGATGACCAACAAATTGACGGTCACATACGGCATTCGGTGGGAGGACTATTTACCTGAATCTGTGAATGCCAAGGGCAATGGCGGTTTTGCAAACCTCGATCAAGGGGTCATCCGGGTAGGAGGTTTCGGCCCGTACGGATTAAACGGCAACATTACAAACTATCTCGGTGCATTCGGGCCGCGAGTAGGCATCGCGTACCAATTGAGGCCGAAGACGGTCGTACGCATCGGGTACGGTCGCAGTTTCGACATAGGAGTATTTGGGTCAAACTTTGGCCACGCCGTGACGCAGAACCTTCCCGTCCTTGTTCACCAAGCGATAGGCGCGCATGACCTCAATCCCCTGAGCATCAATGACAACGTTCCGGTCTACCAGATGGACTCTTCCACAGGCCCACCGCCCGCTCAGTTCCCAGCCGTCTCCGCGAACGGCACGATTCCACTGCGGGGACCGCAAAACAGCGTGGATCCGCGGATTCGTCCGACGGTACAACGCCCGGCCAAAATAGACATGTGGAACGCGACGGTCGAGCACCAGTTAACATCCACGATAACAGTGGAAGTGGCGTACATCGGCAATAAGGGCACGCACGGGTTCGCCGGTGACGGGCCGACATATAACGCCAATGAGAGAAGCATCGTCGGTTTTGGTGTTCCGGGCCTAAACCCGGACAGTCGGCGTCCCTTCTTCAACCGTTTCACCTACCCAGATTGCTCTGTCTCACAGGGAGTCTGTGGCCTGGCCGGTGTTCCGCTGGCGGATCAGCTGACTTGCTGTTCGTCGGACATGGGGAACTACTTTGGCATGGATGCAAGCAGCAATTACAATGCGTTGCAGCTCAAAGTCGAAAAGCGAATCTCACAGGGACTTCAATTCGTCTCCCATTACACCTGGTCCCGCGCGAGATTCTATGACAACAACTATTACGCCATCGATCATAAGGTCGCCTATGGCCCCATGAACGTGAACCGCAATCACGTGTGGATAACGAACATCCTTTATGACCTGCCGTTCGGCAAGGGCAGGAAGTACATGAGCGGTGCCAACACCTTGACGGACTATGTCATCGGCGGGTGGAGACTGACCACCATCACCAACTGGAGCGGGGGTCTGCCGTGGACACCAAGCTATAAGGATTGCAGCGCGGATGAAGATATCAGCATTTGCCGTCCCGATCGAGCGTCCGGCTCGTTCCCTCTCGGAGTCAAGAGAGATTCCAACGGTTTCCTCACTTGGTTTACACCGGTTCCGGTGCTGGCCACCAACGGGGCGACTGGAGGCAGTTTTGCCCGCCCGGCCGCTGGGACAATCGGCAACATTGGGTACGACTCATTCCGTGGACCGCATCTGTTTACGTCGAATCTTTCGCTCGCGAAGGACTTCCGCATCACCGAACGCTACAGGGCGGAGTTCCGCATGGATGCCAATAACATCTTTAACCACCCGGTCGTGGGCTTCAACTACACCCAAGGCAATACTTGTATCGATTGCGTTGGGACCGATGCTGGACGAATCACGAACCTCGAAAATAATACATCGATGCGGCTGCTGACGTTTGGACTGCGTGTCTCTTTCTAACAAGGACAAGGACGCCCTACCACCCCAACGGGGAGCCTGGTGACCGGCTCCCCGTTTTTTACTTCAGGGTTTGGTTAAACTGGTTCAGGGATACTTGGCATGAAAAGGTTGAGCGGTTTTCTTGTGCTTGTGGCGGCGGCTGTACCTGCGTTGGCTTGCTCTGCCGGAGTCCAAACACTTGAGGCGCAAACGCAAGCTCAGGCAGTCGATTCGCCCAAGCCTAAGCAGACAATTGCGGCTGATCCTGCTGTCAGTGAAGCGCGACGGCTATCAGAACAGGGGAAATTCGATGAAGCGATTGCGAAGCTCGAAGCGTTGACGCTGAAAGACCCGGAACTGAAGGGGCTGGCCCACGAACTGGGAGTGACCTACTACAAGAAGAGCGACTATCTGAAGGCGGTAACAAGCTTCAAGAAAGCGCTGGAAGAAGATCCGAACGATAATGAAGCGGTGCAATTGATGGGACTTTCGTATTACCTTGCCGGGCGCCCGGCGGACGCAATCGGCCCTCTCGAAAAAGTGCAGACCTGGTATCCGAGTGCCAATGTCGATGCCTCCTACATCCTCGGCGTCTGCTACATCCAAACCAAGGACTATCCGGGTGCGCGCAAATCCTTCGCGAAGATGTTTGGGGTTCCGCCCGATTCCGCGGCGAGTTATCTCTTTACTGCCCGCATGCTCTTGCGCCACGATTTCGATCCCATCGCAGAAGAGTACGGAAAGAAGGCTGTCGAGCTCGATCCCAAACTCCCTTTGGCTCATTCTCTGCTCGGAGAGCTGTACCTCTATAAATCGCGCCTGTCGGAAGCGATTGAACAGTTCCAGAAAGAACTCGAGCTGAACCCGGGCGAACCCTCGGTCTACTATAAACTGGCGGACGCTTACACGCGCACACAGAGCTACGAGCAGGCGGAAAAGCTTTTACAACGTTCCATCTGGCTGGACTCCTCTTCCACCGGGCCATTTATCTTGATGGGCAAAGTCCTAGCGAAGAAAGGCGAGACCGAATTGGCGATTCGGGCTCTGCAGCGCGCCCTCGCCATGGACCCCAATAACCCGATTCCCCACCACTTACTGGGAATGGCTTACCGCGATTTGGGCAAGGCCCAGGAAGCGGAACAGGAATTGAAATTGTCCGAACAGTTGCAGGATCGGCAAAACGCGAAGCCTTGATGGAACTGCTCCGGGACAATCGCGTTCAGGAGGTTGAGCTGTGTCGAAAGTTGCTAAATCTTTCTGTTTCGTCCTGGCCCTCTGGCCTGCGCTCAACGCAACCCCGCTTCTCGCGGAGCACACCGCCTCTCAAAAATCCCCCGCGCATCATGACGCACCCGCAACCACGGACCCTTGGTGGAAACACGCGGTCATCTACGAAATCTATCCCCGCAGTTTTCAAGATTCGAACGGCGATGGCGTGGGCGACATTAACGGAATCACCTCACGGCTGGATTATCTGCGCGACCTCGGCATCGACGCCATCTGGATCAGCCCGATGTATCCTTCTCCCCTTATCGATTTTGGCTACGACGTTTCTGACTATTCGGCCATCGACCCGTTGTACGGCAGGTTAGCGGATTTCGACCGTTTGGTGGCTGAAGCAAAGAAGCGCAATATCCGCGTCATCATGGACCTGGTTCCCAATCACACTTCCGACCAGCATCCCTGGTTCAAGGAATCACGCTCTTCTCGCACCAATCCAAAACGTGATTGGTACATCTGGCGCGATGGAAAAGCTCCCGGCGAGCCTCCCAACAACTGGCAATCGTGGTTTGGCCATTCCGCTTGGAAGTTCGACCCCGCGACGAATCAGTATTACTACCACCATTTTTACACCGAGCAGCCGGACCTGAATTGGCGCAATCCCGAAGTTCGCAAAGCAGTGTACGACGCTATGCGCTTCTGGCTCGATCGCGGTGTGGCTGGCTTTCGTCTCGACGCTGTTTCTCGCTTGTTTGAAGACCCCAATCTCCATGACGATCCAATCGTCCCCGGCAAAAATGCCTATGGCGACTCCAACATCGTCCACAAGTATACGGACAACCTGCCGGAGGTGCATGAGGTCCTGCGCGAGATGCGCAAAGTGGTGGATGCTTATCCGGGGAATCCGGTTTTGATCAGCGAGGCGGACGAGCCGAATATTACGGAACTTACTAAAATGTATGGTCCCCATAACGACGAAATCCAATTGCCGATGGATTTTCAGATTGCCGACGTCAATCGCCTCTCCGCGCCAGAATTCCGCCGGCTGCTGAATGAAGTCGAAAATAACGCCGCGGGAGGTCAGCCCCATTTCTTCTTCAGCAATCATGATCAATCTCGCCAGTGGGACCGTTATGGCGACGGCGTTCACAACGATCAGATTGCCAAGTTGATGGCCACCCTGCTTTTGACCGCTCGTGTAACGCCACTGCTCTATTACGGCGAGGAAATCGCCATGCGCACCACCCTGCCCGCGCGAAAAGAGGATGTTCAGGACCCCATTGGAAAAATAGGGTGGCCGGAAGAAAAGGGGCGCGATGGTGAACGCACTCCGATGCAATGGGACACGTCGAAGCATTCAGGCTTCAGTTCCGGGGATCATCCCTGGCTTCCCATTCCGCCGAGCGCCGCCACTTACAATGTGGAAGTGGAATCGAAAAAACCCGATTCGATCCTCTCGTTTTACCGTCGGCTCATTGAACTGCGCCGCAACAACGCTGCGCTGCGCAATGGAACCTATGCATCGCTCGACCCGGAAAATCCTCATGTGCTCTCCTATTTGCGCAAGAATTCTGCCACCGGCGAAGCCGTGTTGGTTGTGCTGAACATGAGCCCGGAGCCCAGGAAGCTCCACTATGACCTCACATCATTCGGCATAAAAGACAAAGTTGCCACTCCTCTTCTTCTTGCACCTCAAAAGGCGAATGGGCCGGTCGCCTTGTTTGATCTGTCCGTTCCGCCCTTTGGTGTGTTCCTGGGAGCAGTCCGCTAAGCCCGACACAACGATAGTAGTGTGCTACCGTAAGCCTTCCACGGTCTCCATTGCTTTCAATTCTTTCGATTCATGGCCAATCACTCGGCCAGTTGCGAGCGTGAGCAGAATTGAATCGGTGAAGAGGGTCCTGTTCCGAATCGAAACACCGCGCCATTAGTAAAAAAATCACACTCCACAAGTGCTCTGTTTTCCTGTTGATGGACAACTCCGGCAACCGAGAGTGGTGTGCATCTTGCACATGTGAGCTGGGGTGCCTTCGCTCCCTACTGGGAAGAGTGGCAGAAGTGTCGATTGAACAAAAGAAGGCATGAGCCTGGGACAACGGGGAAGGGCGTGGGAATGACCATTCGGCTTCCTTGCCGAACTCTGGGAATGGCGGCGTTCTTCGCGTTCCTGCTCTATTCCGCGTGCCAGGGCTCATGGGGGCAGAGTGCGTCACCGGAGAACCGGATCAAGGCAGTTTATTTGAAAAATATGCTGAATTTTGTGCGATGGCCGGTCTCAACCGCCCCCGCGAAGGACGGGGCGTTCCGATTCTGTGTCGAGGCGGATGCTCCACTCGGGTTTGCGCTGGCACAGGAACTAAGGACCACCACGATTGACGACCGAAGAGTGGAAGTCCGCTGGGCGCAGAAGGAACAGCACTTGAAGGACTGTCAGGCGCTGTTCGTCGGTGCCTCGGCCGCAAAACGCTTCGCGAAGCTATTGGAGGGAGTGAAAGGGGCAAGCGTGCACACTTTTGGCGAAGGCAATGGATTCCTGGAAGCTGGTGGAGTTGTGCAGTTGAGCTATGAAAGCAATGCCGTGAGGTTTGGAGTCAATTTGACGGCAGCTCGAACCGCGGGCCTGAGGATGGACCCGCGGTTGCTAGGCGTTGCCAAACGCGTGGTCAAGCCCGGCGAAATGCCGGGCGGCTGAGATGAGCATTCTGAAAAACAGTTCGCTGAAGTCCCGCCTGGTGCTGCTGACACTGGTGAGCAGCAGCGCGGGACTGCTGTTGGCATTCACCCTGTTTCTCATCTATGGCGAACACCTGCTGCGCCTGCACAAAGTGGAGGAATTGCAATCAGCCGCCGATTTGATCGGAACCAACAGCGCGGCGGCTCTGATTTTCGAGGATGCTGCGGAAGGAACAAAAATACTTCGGGCGCTACAGACCCGAAATCATATTCGGCGGGGTGTCCTGTACCTCAGGGACGGAACCGTATTGTCAAGCTACTTGCGAACCGGATTTGACGGCGGAGGACGGGAACCCACGGGCGCGGACGGGGAGAATGTACGGTGGGGAAGAATTTCTGGTCATTCTGAACAAGTGTGACGCTTCGAGTGCGCCGGCGCGTGCGGAAAACCTTCGAGCCGCAATTTCAACGAACCCTATTCACGTGCTTTCGAATTGCTTATCTGTGAGCATCAGTATCGGAATGGCATTGTCCACCGACTTCGAGGGGCGGGATTTTGACGAGATCATCAGGGAAGCGGACGCAGCGTTGTATGCGGCAAAGGCTGCGGGCCGAAATTGCATGAGGATCGCAAACCGGGAACCGGGCGTGGGTAGCGCCTCTGTTCCGCGGTTAGCGACCAACCTAACCACCTAATCGCGGCAGAAGGCAGGGAGGAACTTTCCGCGCGTCCTTTACTTCGGCTTCGTGCGCATCTGTTCCATCATCTGCCGCATTGCTGCTGTCGAGCCAGGCGCGCGCTTTTCCCGCCAGTTTTCCAGGCGCTTGCAAGTTTCTTCGATTCCAGAAAAGAGGGAAGGATTCTTGAATGCGGCGCGCCATGTGGGCACGATCCCGCGCATGCGATCCCAAACCACCCAGATTTCCCCATTGCTTTCGAAAAAAAGCTCGTCATTGATCATGCCTCGATTGACTATGCTGGCCACCATTTCCCAATAACTGATGACCATCCGGATGTACGTATTCTCCTGGCTGCCCTGGGGAAATTTCAGCATCAGCTCCTCCGGCGTGCCGGCGTGAAAATGCTCCACAAACCAGGCGCGCGCCTCCCGCAACCGCGGTTCGCGTCGCAAATCGTAAAGCCGCAGCATGAGGTTCACTTCTTCGTAGGTAATCTGGGCCATAACGGATTCTCCTTAGGTGCGTCAGGCGGAGTGAGCCGGTGGATCCGGCGATTGCGGTCCTGGAGAGCCCACCAGCTCCACGCGCTGTACATTCGACAAGGGGATTCCCTGCCGTTGAAACTCGAGCTGAATCCGCCGCCGCAGCTCCCGCGAAACATCCTCGTGCTTCGAAGGGGCGGTGCGAATTTGCATGCGCACGGTCGAGGCGTTCTGGTCGTAAGCCTGCAAACCCAGTATGCGTGGCCCGTCAACCAGCGCTTGTGACCACGAAGGATCATTGCGCAGTTCGGCCGCGGCCGCATCCAGGGCTTGCAGCGCGCGCTCCTGTGGAACTTCCGGCGAAACGGCAACGTCCACAAACGCTTGGGACCAGTCCCGGCTGAAATTGCCGGCCGTCCGAATATCGCCGTTGGAAATGGTCACCAAGGCGCCCCGCGCATCGCGCACAACCGTGCGGCGCAAAGTTAGATGCTCGACGCGCCCAACGGTATCAGCTACCTGGATGGTGTCGCCCGTGGAATATTGGTCTTCGAGAATAATGCAAAAGCCAGAAATCACGTCGCGCACAAGGTTTTGGGCTCCGAAGCCGGCAGCCACCCCCGCGGTGATTCCGGCGACGGCAACAACCGGCGTGACATCTACGCCGAACTCGTGCGCCCCCATGAGCAGTGCCAGCGCCCACACGACCTTGCTGCCCACGCTGTACACCACTTCCGCCAGCGTGCGCGTCTGCTGTTCATAGGCCTGCGCCGCGCGAGCTTGTGAGGCCGCGGGCCTGACCATGAGCTGAGTGACCGGGCGTAAAAGGCGGTTGATCAGCAGTGCCGCGGCGATAATGACGACAAGATGGAGCAGGTTTGAAACCGGGACCGCGGGAATTTCCGATAGAACGCTGGACATAGGCTTATCGGGGGGCGAGTATAGCATTGCTGGCGACAGCATGCAGCGTAGGAACTCGCTTACGCG
Source organism: Candidatus Acidiferrum sp. (assembly GCA_049686315.1). GTDB lineage: Bacteria > Acidobacteriota > Terriglobia > Acidiferrales > UBA7541 > Acidiferrum. The sequence goes on from JBAVHY010000304.1 coordinate 22,798, forward strand.
AGTGCCGGGGAGATGAGGCAGCCTCATGCACACACGACGAATTTTTCTGGCGGGCCTGGTCCTGGCAGGCGTTTCGTCCGGACTTGCCGGTGACCCGATGACAACGCAGAATCCTGTCGTGGTTCCACCGCCGAAGCACGGTCAGGAGTCCGACGAAGACAGCGCCAAGCTTCCGAATCCCGACAAGAAAATCCTGGAAGACAACGACAAGGACATGAAGAAAAAGGTCGACCGGCTCTATCAACTAGCCACCGAACTGAAATCGGAAGTCAACAGCACCGACTCCAGCAAAGTGCTCAGTTTAAACCTGATGAAAAAAGCCGAAGAGATCGAGAAACTGGCGCGCGAAATCAAGAATCGCTCAAAGGGATAGGGAAATTTTGCTGCCAGAAAGGAGGACAGCGCCTGTGTGGCAACTCCTGTTTCACGGGAGGGCACGATTTTTGCAGCTTGCTGAAAAGTCCTTTTCTTTAGGAGGTAGGGCTGAAG
>JBAVHY010000305.1:0-27122 GCA_049686315.1 Candidatus Acidiferrum sp.
GAATTGGAGTAGAGAATCTACAACAGCACCGGAGAAGGAAATGAGCGGGGAGATTAAGCCGCGGTTGGAGATTACGGACCGTCACGGGAACAGGATTGTGGAAGCGCAGGGGCGCGCTCCGCAGGAAACGATTGCGGTACTGAATGGGCGTGCGTTGGCGAGCAACCAGGGCACTTCGCTGAATCTGGATTGGGTGGAAAATGTGCGCGTGAACACCAGTGCGGTGGAGCGGCGTGCGGCGACGCTGGTGACCCGGCGGACGGTGAAGAAAGATTGGCAGATTGCGTGGTTGCTGCGGGCGATCACGTGCATGGACCTGACGACGCTTTCGGGGGATGACACCGAGGAGCGCGTGAAGCGGCTTTGCGCCAAGGCGCGGCAGCCCATTCAGCAGGGAATCGTGGAAAAACTTGGGATTGAGGAGCTAGAAATTCAGGTGGGAGCGGTGTGCGTGTATCACTTGTTTGTGGAGACGGCGCGGCGGGGGCTGGAAGGAACGAAGATTCATGTGGCGGCGGTGTCGACGGGATTTCCTGCAGGGTTGAATCCATTTGAGGAGCGGCTGGCGGAGATTCGACGGTCCGTGGAGGCAGGCGCACACGAGATCGACATCGTGATCACGCGGGCGCTCGTGTTTGGGGCGCAGTGGCAGCGGCTTTTTGACGAAATTGTGGCCTTCAAAGACGCTTGCGGGCCGGCGCGCTTGAAAGTGATTTTAGGGACGGGCGACCTGGTGACGCTGCGCAACGTGGCGCGGGCTAGCCTGGTGGCGATGATGGCGGGCGCGGATTTCATCAAAACGTCAACGGGAAAAGAAAGCGTGAATGCGACGCTGGCGGTAGGTTTGGTAATGACACGCGCCATCCGGGAATATGCGGAGGAGACGGGGATGGCCGTGGGGTTCAAGCCAGCGGGGGGAATTCGCACAGCGAAGCAGTCCGTGGAATGGCTGATGCTGATGAAAGAGGAATTGGGGAACAGTTGGCTGGAGCCGCGCCTGTTCCGACTGGGCGCAAGCAGCATGCTCGGCGATATTGAGCGACAACTGGAATTTCACGCGACGGGGAGATATTCGGCGGAGTACCGGCATCCTGTGGCATAAGAGATGAAGCAACGAATCAAAAAGCAAACCGGCAAGTGCAAGAGTAAAGAGTGAAAAGGAAGCCGGGGCGGCGGGACGCGATTTACGGAAGAGTGGAGGGGAGATGCCAAAGAAGCCGAGTGCTACTGACGCGCAGTTGATAATGCAACTTTACGATTTGCGGCGCGAGGCGGAAATGCGTAGGGCGCGCCACTGGATGCTGACCGAATTCTCGCCGCGCAGCGCGGATGATTTCGTGAAAGTGGCCATGGCTTTGGGCTCGCAAGAAAACAATTGGTTGCGGCAGGCGTGGAGCTACTGGGGGATGGCTGCTTCGTTCGTGCTGCAAGGAGTGCTGAGCGAAGAGATGTTCCTGAAGCCGTCGATCAGCGGCGAAATGTTTGTCATGTTTGCGAAGGTGCATCCGTTCCTGAAGGAACTGCGCGAGAAGCTCGGCGACCCGGAAGCGTTTGTGGATATCGAGAAGGTGGTCATGCACACGAAGTGGGGCCGGGAACGGCTGAAATTCATACAGAAGCGGATTGAGACGTGGCGCGAAAAAACGCAGAAGAACGTGGAGATAGTGACGACTGGTTGACAAGTGGTGCGTGAGGGGAAGAGACAGAAAGTGGAAAGGTAGAAGAGTGAAAAAAAGTATAAAAGTAAGAGGGACTCCTCACTTCGCGGACTGCGTTCCCTTCGACTTCGCTCAGGGCAGGCGGAATGTCGGGTTCCTTCTGTGGAGCAAACCGAAACGATGAGTGTTGTGGAGAAATTCAGGACCATGGAATATGGGCCGGCGCCCGAGGATCCGAAGGAGTCGCTGCAATGGCTCGACCAGTTCAAGCGGCGGTTTGGGCATTTTATTGGCGGCGTGTGGAAGGCGCCTGTCGAGGGTAAGTATTTTGAGACCAGCGATCCCTCGACGGGGGAAAGAATCGCCGAGGTAGCGCAAGGCAGTCCGGGGGACGTGGATGCGGCGGTGAAGGCGGCGCGCGGAGCGCTGAAGGGCTGGCAGGCGCTGACGCCGCATGAACGCGCGAGATTTCTTTATGCGCTAGCACGGCAGGTGCAAAAGCATTCGCGGCGGCTGGCGGTGCTGGAGACTATCGATAACGGCAAACCGATCCGTGAGAGTCGCGACATCGATATCCCGTTGGTGGCGAGGCATTTCTATTACCATGCGGGCTGGGCGCAGTTGCTCGAACGGGAATTTATGGGCTATCAGCCGTGCGGCGTGGTCGGCCAGATTATCCCCTGGAATTTTCCGCTTTTGATGCTGGCGTGGAAAATCGCTCCAGCGCTGGCTACCGGGAACACCGTGGTGTTGAAGCCCGCGGAGTACACACCGCTGACCGCACTGGCGTTCGCGGAAATCTGCATTGAAGTGGGATTGCCGAAAGGCGTGGTGAATATTGTCACCGGAGACGGGGCGACCGGCGAAGCGCTAGTGAAGCATAACGGCGTGGACAAGATCGCGTTTACGGGCTCGACGGAGGTGGGCCGGGCAATCCGGCGAGCAACGGCGGCATCGCACAAGAAATTGTCGTTGGAGCTTGGTGGAAAATCGCCGTTCGTCATTTTTGAGGATGCGGACCTGGATAGCGCTGTCGAAGGCTTAGTAGATGGCATCTGGTTCAACCAGGGGCAAGTGTGTTGCGCGGGTTCGCGTTTGTTGATGCAGGAAAGCATCGCGGAAAAGCTGACCAAGAAATTGCAGGCGCGCATGAGCACGTTGCGTGTCGGCGCACCGCTGGACAAGGCCATCGACATCGGCGCAATCGTGGCGCGCGTGCAATTGGAGCGGATCGAGCGCCTGGTGAAGCAGGGGGTGGCGGAAGGAGCGACATGCTGGCAGCCGGAAGTGGCGATGCCGGTGCGCGGGCTGTACTACAAGCCGACGCTGCTGAGCAACGTGCACCCGACGTCGGTGGTGGCGCAGCAGGAAATTTTTGGTCCGGTGCTGGCGGCCATGACGTTTCGCACGCCGAAGGAAGCAGTGGAACTGGCGAACAATACGGTGTATGGACTTGCGGCGAGCGTGTGGAGTGAAAGCATCAATGTGGCACTGCAAACAGCGGCGCAAATCAAATCCGGAGTCGTGTGGGTGAATAGCACGAATTTATTTGACGCCGCGTGCGGTTTTGGCGGGTACCGTGAAAGCGGCTACGGCCGCGAAGGCGGCCGCGAGGGGCTGAGGGAATACCTGGAACCTGCGTGGCTTCGGAAGGCTCCGGTCCTGCGTGTGTCATCAAAGAAGAACGGCGCACAAGCCGAGGTGGCGAATCCCACGGTCGACCGCACGGTGAAGCTTTACATTGGCGGTAAGCAGGCGCGGCCGGACTCCGGCTACAGCGTGGGAATTCTGGCGAAGAACGGCCGGTTGTTGGGCGAATCGCCCTTGGGCAACCGCAAGGACATCCGCAACGCTGTCGAGGCGGCTCGCAAGGCGGAGTCCTGGGCGAGAGCCACGGCGCACAATCGTGCCCAAGTGCTCTATTACATTGCCGAAAACCTGTCGCAGCGCGCCGCCGAAATTGCCGGACGATTGGCCGCTGCTGTGGGCAAGAAGCAGGCCGCGCTAGAAGTAGGGCTCAGCGTGGAGCGGCTGTTTTCGTACGCGGCTTGGGCCGACAAATTTGATGGAGCGGTCCACAATCCGCCCTTCCGCAACATCTCGATCGCGATGAATGAGGCCGTGGGGACAGTTGGCGTAATCTGCCCCACGCAGACTCCGCTGTTGGGGTTTTTCTCACTGGTGCTGCCTCTCGTTGCCGCGGGGAATACCGTGGTGGCGGTACCGTCGGAAAGTTACCCGCTGATCGCGGGGGATCTGTACCAAGTATTTGAGACGAGCGATGTGCCTGGCGGCGTGATCAACCTGGTGACGGGTCGTGCCAGCGAATTGCTGAAGGTGTTGGCGGAACACGATGACCTGGACGCGGTGTGGTGTTACGGCGACGAGGAGATGTGCGCTGCCGCGAAGGCCCTGTCGATAGGGAATCTCAAACAGGTCTGGAGCAACGAGGGCCGCGAAATCGACTTCTTCGATCAGGCGCAGGGAGAGGGCCCCTGGTACCTGGAGCGCGCCTATCAGGTGAAGAATATTTGGGTGCCCTACGGCGAGTAAGAAGCTGGTGCGTTCCAACCGAAAATATCAGGAACTTCGAGGTTGAAGAGGGATTCCGCTCCCCTCGAAGCTCGGGGCAAGCAGGGCAGGCGGAATGACGGATTTGGGGTGATGAATAGAGGGCAGAAGCACCGCTTCATCTTCGACACCGTGTGAGGGTCGATGCTCTTGTGATTCGAAGCGACCACGCCCAGTTGCCGCCGGTGCTGGTCTCTGCGAAGATGCTTACTCGTTCAATCGCGAGGACCGAGCCATGGCCAGACCGTTAACAGCGGAAGACCAGCGCCTGGAGGAATCCCGGGTGCGTAAGAAGCACTGGAAGCGTTGGGGGCCGTACCTCGCGGAGCGGCAGTGGGGCACGGTTCGAGAAGACTACAGCGCGGACGGCACAGCCTGGGAATTTTTCCCATTTGAACATGCCCACGCGCGCACATATCGCTGGGGCGAGGATGGCATCGGCGGTCTCAGCGACCGCCACCAGCGGGTGTGTTTCGCGCTAGCCCTTTGGAATGGGCGCGATCCCATATTGAAAGAGCGGTTGTTTGGCCTGTCGGGCAATCAAGGCAATCATGGCGAAGACGTCAAAGAGCAGTATTTTTACCTAGATTCCACGCCCACCCACAGCTACATGAAGATGCTGTACAAGTACCCGCAGGCGGAATTTCCCTACCGGCAATTGCTGGAGGAAAATCAGAAACGCGGCCGGAGCGAGCGCGAATTTGAGCTGGCCGACGCGGGGGTATTTGCCGAGAACCGCTATTTCGATGTGTTCATCGAATACGCGAAATGCGATTCGGAAGATGTGTTAACAAAAATCACGGCTTTCAATCGCGGACCAGAAGCTGCGGATCTGCACCTTTTGCCGACGCTGTGGTTTCGCAATACCTGGTCGTGGGGAAAGGATTTGCGTAGGCCAAAGGTCTGCAAGGCTCCGAATTTGCCAGCAGGAATCTGCGCGGAAATCGAGCACTGGCAATATGGCAAGAGATGGCTGCTATGCGCGGGAACGCCTGAACTGCTGTTCACGGAGAATGAAACGAACTACGTCAAGCTGTTCAATTACCGCGAGCGCGTTCCTTACGTCAAAGATGCTTTCCATGAATATGTCATTCACGGAAACAAGCAAGCGGTGAATCCGGCGCTGCGCGGGACAAAAATGACGGCGCATTATTTGTTTCACCTCGCGCCCGGGGAATCCGCAACGCTCAAACTGAGGCTTACGGACGCAGATCCCCTGGGCACCATGGACCCGGAATTGCCGACGGCTGCGGCCAGCGTCGCTCCGGCTGAGCGCAAGCCCGAGGTAGCGAAACCAGGGCCCCGCGACTTCGAGGCTGGATTCGAGGCCGTTTTCACGCAGCGGATGAAGGAGGCTGACGAATTTTACGATTCGCGAATCCCTCAGCATCTTTCGCCCGATGCGCGCATGGTGACGCGCCAGGCGTATTCCGGAATGCTATGGTCCAAGCAGTTTTATCATTACGGCGTGGAAGGGTGGCTGGAGGGTGATCCTGCCGGACCTCCGCCGCCCGAATCGCGCTGGCATGGCCGGAACAAGGATTGGGCGCATCTGTATACCGACGACGTGCTGTCCATGCCGGACAAATGGGAATATCCGTGGTTTGCCGCGTGGGATCTGGCGTTTCATTGCATTCCGCTCGCCATTGTAGATTCGGATTTCGCGAAAGAGCAGCTTGTGCTGCTGCTGCGCGAGTGGTACATGCACCCCAACGGGCAACTCCCTGCCTATGAGTGGGCGTTTGCCGACGTGAATCCCCCGGTGCACGCGTGGGCGGCTTGGCGGGTATACAAGATCGAACGGCGCATGCGCGGCGTGGCAGACCGGACCTTCCTCGAGAAAGTGTTTCACAAGCTGCTGCTGAACTTTACCTGGTGGGTGAACCGGAAGGACCCGGACGGCCACAACATATTTCAGGGCGGGTTCCTCGGCCTTGACAATATTGGCGTGTTCGACCGCTCCGCGCCTTTGCCCACCGGCGGCCACCTGGAACAGTCCGACGGCACGAGTTGGATGGGCATGTATTGCCTGAACATGCTGGCCATTGCACTGGAGCTGGCCAAAGAGGATATGGCCTATGAAGACGTCGCCAGCAAGTTCTTCGAACATTTCGTGCACATTGCCCACGCGATGAACGATATTGGTACGGATGGAATGTCGTTGTGGGATGACCAGGATGGCTTTTACTACGACTTGTTGCACCTTCCGAGCGGCGAAGACCATTTCATGAAGATCCGTTCCATGGTCGGGCTCATTCCGCTTTTTGCCGTAGAAACGCTGGAGCCGGAAGTCGTGGATCGTCTGCCGGGTTTCAAGCGGCGGATGCAGTGGTTCATCGACAATCACGCGGATGTGCCGGAGCACATCGAGATGACGCAACGTTCTCCGCGCGGCATCCGGCGGTTGATGTCGCTGACGAACCAAAAGCAACTAAAGCGTATTCTGAAGCGCATGCTGGACGAAACGGAATTTCTGTCCCCGCATGGGATTCGCGCGCTCTCCCGTTATCATCTGGACCATCCGTATGAAGTCCAGGTCAACGGAAATACCAGCCGGGTCGATTACGAGCCAGCGGAGTCCACGTCGGGGATTTTCGGTGGCAACTCCAATTGGCGCGGGCCGGTGTGGTTCCCCTTAAATTATCTGCTCATCGAGTCGCTGCAGAAGTTTCATCACTACTACGGCGAGGATTTCAAGGTGGAATGCCCAACGTATTCGAATAACGAGGTGGACCTCTGGCAAGTTTCCGCGGATATCTCGCGCCGCTTGACGCGGCTGTTCTTGCGAGACGAGTCCGGCCGCCGTCCCTTCACGGGAAACAACGAGTTATTCAACAAGGATCCCCACTGGCGCGACTTGATCCTTTTCTACGAATACTTTCATGGCGATAACGGCGAGGGCCTTGGCGCCAGCCATCAAACTGGCTGGACCGGACTCGTGGCGAAACTTCTCGAGCAGAGCGGAGAGTAATCGTGTCACTACTCGGAGAAGTGCAATTCGGCAGGGAAGTCTGCGGTGACCTGGAGGCCGCAGAGTCCCGCGAATGGCTGGTCACGAATGGAATGGGTGGCTATGCGAGTGGCACTGTCGCGGGCACGACCACACGGAGGTATCACGGGCTGCTGGTTGCCGCGCTGCAGCCGCCAGTAAGGCGCACGGTGTTGGTCAACGGCTTCGACGAAACGGTCCGGTATCTCGGCAACAGTTTTTTCCTCTCCACCAATCGTTGGGTGAGCGGGTTCACATCACCCAACGGTTACCAGCAAATCGAGAGTTTTCATCTGGAAGGATGCAAACCCGTGTGGCGGTATGCCCTCGCGGATGCGCTATTGGAAAAGCGCATTTGGGTGAAGCAGGGCGAGAACACGACCTATGTCCAGTTCGGCTTGCTCCGTTCCAGCGCGCCCATCGATCTTGAAGGCAAAGTTCTGATGAATTACCGCGATTTTCACAACACCACGCAAGCTCCGAATTGGCGGACGCGTGTCGAGCCAGTGGAGCACGGCCTACGCATCCAGGCGTTCGAAGAGGCAAAGCCTTTTTATCTGAAAAGCACTAGCGCTTCCTGGAGCGTTCAAGATGAGTGGTATCGGGATTACTTTCTTCCAGCGGAACGCGAGCGTGGGCTGGACTACCATGAAGACCGCTTTTATGGCGGGCAGTTTCATTGCCGGTTACAGGTAGGAGAAAGTGTCACTCTGGTCTTGACGACCGAGGAGAATACCTCTCTGGACGGAGAGCAGGCTCGTGAACAGCAAGCCAACCATGAAGTGAAACTGTTTCAGTCTTGGCAGGAACATCGAGCACGAGCTTGCGCTTTGGGTGCGGATGAGGAGCCCGGCTGGCTCTGGCAGTTGGTGCTCGCCGCCGACCAATTCCTCGTTCAGCGGGCGTTTCCAGATCAAGCGGATGCGAAGAGCATCATAGCCGGATACCCGTGGTTTAACGACTGGGGCCGCGACATTGTGATTGCCTTGCCAGGGCTGACGCTCTCGGCAGGCAGGCCCGAAATCGCGCGGGACATTCTTCGTTCGACCATCCGCTACGTGGACGCGGGCATGCTTCCCAACAACTTTCCCGACGCGGGTGATGCGCCCGGCTATAATACGGTGGACGCGACCCTGTGGTTTTTTGAAGCACTCAGACAATACTTTGAGGCAACCCAGGATTTGGAGTTCATCCGGGAATTGTTTCCCCTGCTTGCGGCAATGATCGATGCGCACGTGCAGGGCACACGCTACAACATCAAGGTAGATTCCTCCGACGCACTGCTTTTTGCGGGAAGCCCGGAAGTGCAACTTACGTGGATGGACGCAAAGATAGGCGACTGGGTGGTAACGCCTCGGGCGGGCAAGCCCGTGGAGGTGAATGCGCTCTGGATCAATGCATTGCACACCATGGCGAGTTTCGCCCGCTTGCTGGCGCGTCCCGGGGAAGGATACGAAAAGCTGGCGGACAAAGCCAAGCGTAATTTCCAGAAATTTTGGAACGCGGAACGCAACTGTTGCTTCGACGTGATCGACACCCTATCGGACGACAAAGATGCCTTGCTCCGGCCCAATCAGATTTTTGCGGTTTCGCTTCCCGTAAGTCCGCTCTCATCGCCGCAACAGAAAGCGGTTGTGGACATTGCCGCGCAGCAACTATTGACCTCTCATGGACTGCGTAGCTTGGGACCATTCGAGCCGGGTTACAGAGGCAAGTACGGCGGAGGGCCGCGAGACCGGGATTCGGCATACCATCAGGGAACCGTTTGGGGCTGGCTGCTTGGTCCATTTGCGCTGGCGCACTATCGCGTCTACCACGATGCCGCGTTGGCGCAGAGTTTCCTCGAGCCGCTTGGCAGAACCATCTCTAGCGGCGGATTAGGCACGTTGGGCGAGATTTTCGGGGGCGACCCGCCGTTTCCACCCGGCGGATGCATTGCGCAAGCGTGGACCGTCGCGGAAGTTTTTCGCGTGTGGCAATTTTTGAGCGCCGCCATTGCTCCGCTGAACACGGCAACGCCGCGGGAAGTTCAATCGAGGCGAGGGGAAGGTTCGTAGAGCTCGATCAGGACTTTTCCCGCTGCGGGGGCGGATACCAGGAAAAAATTAATGCGCGTGCCATCCGCGCCGGGCCGAGTGGCGGGGTAGACAGCTTTCATAGCAAACTTTTCCCGCAGGATTTGCGTGGCGCGATCCACGTCCTTGCAGCGAAATTCAACCTGCTGAATTCCTTCTCCAAATTTTTTCAGGTATTTGGCAATGGCGCCGCTCCCGTCGGGATCCTTGGAGGTCAGAACGTCCATTGATAGTCCCCCGGGCAGATGCAGCTCGAACTCCTGTGCATCCTGATCGGGAGGCATATCCGCAAGACGGGGCGAACCACTGGCTTCGTGAATCCTTTCGAAGCGTTCCGGCACTACAGCAAGGCCGACGGTCACCTTAGGATTGCCTCCGTCCAGGAGAGAGGACAATTCCGCGTCGGACCACCAAGGGTAGACCGCATGATCCAATAAGCCCCTGCCAAGATGGTGAATTTCCGTTGCAGAAGCCACGCGGACTTCCGGGTCGCTTGAACTCATGCCTTCGATTGCCCGTTGCAGAGTATCATTCATGATTTCACTCGCGCACTTTCGCCTTGCGGCAAACTCAACATACGGCTGGATTCTTCCCGCTTTCTTTCCTCGGACCTTTCCAAAGAGACAAAAGAGTTGCAATCAGCAGAATTCCCCCAACCACGGTCAAAGAAAAGCTCACCGGAATATGCCGCCAGGGATCTGCCACCATTTTCATACCGATGAAGATCAATACCAGCGCCAAGCCTATTCCAAGATACCGCAAATATTCGAGTAAATCCGAGAGCAGAAAATAAAGGGCGCGAAGTCCCAGGATGGCAAAAACGTTGGAGGTGTAGACGATGAAGGCATCGCGCGTAATCCCGAAAATGGCGGGAATGGAGTCCACGGCAAACGTAACATCGGAAATTTCGATCACAATCAGTACCAGGAGGAGCGGCGTAGCCAAGAGCTGTCCTGCCTGACGGATGAAGAATTTTCCGCCGTGATATTCCTTGGTCACCCGCAAGTGAGTGCTGGCAAAGCGGAAGATGGGGCTCTTTTCATACTGCACCTGCTTTCCCCGCTTCCGGAGCATATGCGCACCAGAGTAAACCAGAAAAACTCCAAACGCCGGGAGGATCCAGTGGAAGCGCGCGATCAACGCGGCGCCCGCGGCGATCATTAACCCGCGCATCACCAGCGCTCCCAGGATGCCCCATGCCAGAACGCGATGCTGCACCTGCTCATCCACCTGGAACGCCCGGAAAATCAAAAGAAACACGAAGAGATTGTCTACGCTGAGAGATTTTTCGATGACGTAGCCGGTGAAATATTCAAGCCCGCGTTGCGCTCCGTACCAGTGCCAGACGCAATAGCCGAAAAACATCGCCGTGGCAATCCACGCCATGCTCCAGAACGCCGCTTCTCGAGCTTGAATTTTGCGAGCTTTGCGGTGGAATACACCCAGGTCCAGGGCAACGGCAAGGAGAACAAACAGGTTAAACCCGACCCACAACAGCGGGGTGCCCATAACAGCAGCATAACCTAACATCGCTGAACAGGGCGCTCTATGGGGCGGTAGTCCTACGCGCATCCGTAGCGTTGAGATTGCTCAGTTCCAGATGAGTAGTCTGCCCCGCGCGCACACTAACAGGCACGTCCCAGAGCAGTCGCCGGTCGCCCGAGGCCGCATCCATGCCCAAGGAACTGACCCAGTAGTTCCCGGCAGGCAGTCCGGTAATGAGCGCCCGGCCATCGAGATCAGTTTCCGCTTTTCCAGCGAGATATTTCACTTGGGCGGTGTCTGGCGCGAGTTGAGCGACTCTCCGCTTATGGTCCGCATGCAAGCCGTCCCAAGCGGGCTTTGGATTCACCCCGGTCAGCTGCAACTCCAGACCTTGCACAGTACCGGGATGGGTCTCAATGAACTTTCTTGTGGCGGAGAGGAATTCTTCCCGCTGTTTTTTGTACCTTTCGGGGTTTGGTTCCTTATCGGATTCGCGGTATTTCGGCTTAGGCAGTCCGGTGGTGACACCGCCCGCGTTTGACCGCTGATAGGCGGCAAGGAATTCCGGGACGTTCATGATGTCATCGGTAGTCAGCACCTGGTCTAGGTCGGGTGAAGTGAGGTCTATCACTTGGTGAGCTTTCAGCCATGTTTTCAATTCCGGGGAGCACGCCTGGCTGTCGATGAATTTTTCCAGTGCGGGAAGGGCATCCTGGCTTTCAACTTCCTTGATGATATCAGCGTAGCTCTTGGTCAGGACGTAGAGAGCGAATTGCCGAACGGGTTCCGGCCGAGCTGCGGTTGGAGTGATACGCGCGGCGATGTCGACGGCACCGCTACCGCCTTGAGCTGCAAGCGAAGCAGCAAGAAATCCGAAGGCGCAGAGGGCCAAAGGCAGCCGCGGAGAGTATCGCATGTGGCTCATCCTAGCAGATTCACCGCTTGCGGCAGTCGCAAACAAAATCGGAGTGTCCAATCCGCCTCGGTTGATGGCCGTGGCAATCGGGCAGCTTGAACGAGGTTCAGAAGAGTTGGAAGTGGGTCTCGATCGTAACCCAAGCAGTCACAGGGCGCTTACTGGCATCGCGACCGGGGGAAAAGCGCCATCGTCGCACAGTTTCAATGGCACGTTCGTCCAAGCCCATGCCGAGCCCGTGCAAAACCTGAATTTTCTTGGCCGCCCCATCCGTGCCGACCAGAACTTGCAGGAGCATTTTTCCCTGCAGTTTTGCTTTTCGAGCTTCCTCCGTATACCCCGGTTCAGGGCAGTACAAACAAGCCACGGGTGACACTACGTTTGCGTACGGCCCATTATCCTCACCGGCACCAGCGCCGTCGCCGTTGCTATCTCCCATGGCGCCACCGTCGCCGCTGCCAAAACCGTGATGTTTGCCGGGGCCGGCGGAATCCGTGTCCGCATTCATCCACGGCAAGCCAAGATGCGTCACAGTGGCTACATCGGCCGGCGCATTTGGATCGAAGACTGCAGGAGGGGCGGGCAGAGCTTCATCCTCGTTGCGATTCAGGCGGGGAGGAACCAGCGGCATGGACGATCTTGGCGCCAGATTTCCAAAACGCGCGGGTCTGGGGTCTTGTTCACCGCCACCGCCTTCGCTCCCGAGCGATGGCCGTCCCGTAGATTGGGTATCAGGAGAAGGGATGTACGCCAGCAACTTCCTGCCGGAATCCAACGGGATGAGCTTACGAAGGGAGCCGTGATTTGGCGCTGATGCGATAGCGAAGAGCATCACCAAGAGAATTACGACGTGCGCCCCCGCGGAAAAAGTCTGCGCCCCGGCCCTCCGCTCCGAGAGATCGATCACATTGAAATGGATGGGCGCCCCATTCGCTGACGAAGGTCGAGTCTTTGCCCCGCGGATCGCTTGGCGCAAATTCCCTGAAACGCGGTGGATCCAAGACTCAGAGTGGTCCTCGAAATTGCCGGAAGAGCCAACAGGAAGAATGCCCATGGTGGTTGCACCTGCCTGCTCAGTGAGAACTCAGCGTGCGCGTGGAGGTTGCCTGGAAGTTTCCAAGGCTTGCCACCGATCGTGACTCGCGCGATTTCCTGGGCTTCGTTGGAATATCCGCTTAATTGAGAGAGCGTGGAACGGAACTAGTAGAGCCGGAAATTGACCTCAAAGGTCACGATGACCGGCACGGCCTTGCCATTCGGTCCCGTGGCGGCCTTGCATCGCCAGGTCTTCAACGTTGTAATTGTGTTGTCGTCGAGGCCCAGTCCGGGGCTCTTGATCAGGCGCAGATTAGACAGGTGGCCATCAAGATTGACAATCGCTTCCACCAGCACGATGCCGGAGTACTTTGCCTTGCGCGCCTCTTCGGAATACGGCGGATTCGGCATATAGAAGCAACTGGGCATACCCACACCGTTCACGCCGGCGTGGAACATTCCGCCTCCCGTGCCCCCACCTTCGCCTGGGCCAAGACCGCCGCCGCTCCCGCTGCCAATGCCGCCACCCTCACCAGTACCAATGCCGCCGCCACCGCCAGGTCCGTTCGACATGGTCACAGAGGCCGCCAAGGGATCACCGAAATTAGAGAGCGCCGGGTTGGCAACTTTCAGATCTGGCGGACCGAGGAGCGTCGGCTCCATGGGCATTTTCGGATTAGGGTTCTTGATCACCGCCGTTGGAGGCGTGAACTGCGTCATGGTAAAGCGTGGTGCTTTGCCTTTTGTGGGAGGCAGTGGCGAACGATCGCCTCCACCACCGCCGCCACCCGCCTTGTTTGTTCCGGCAGGCAATTTCGCAATGTAAGGCGAAATGTCAACCGCGGAACCGAGTTGGGTCTTGCTTACCGCCTTGATCGGGGTGGTCAACGAGATGATAAAAGGCGTCACCAGAAGGGCGACTAATCCCGCATGCGCCGCAAAAGCGACCGCCTGGGTCCAGCCAAAGTTTTCATCCTTGGACCAGATTTCTTTTACTTTGACGGCCTTTATTCCAGGCGGCAGCGGCGCCGGCTTTGGAGGAAAGAACAGATCCTTCAGGCGCCCGCCAAATCCGCCGAAGCTTCCGCCCCAGTCAACTTCCAGGCGCTTATTCACGACGGTCTTGGGAGCTGCGGGTGCCGAGAAAAAGAATTTCAGGTTCTCGCCCATTCCCGAGCCGAAGGAATTCTTGGTGAAGGGAACGTCGCCGCGTTCGATAATTTTGACCGGGCGCTCGAACAGGAATTGCTTGAGGTTGGACCAGAAATTATCCGGCATCAAGTGCGCCGGGGTGCCAAAGTCCGGCAGCGCCGAATTGGGCACGGAGACAGCTTCCGAAGACCCGGTTCGCTTGGTCTTGCTCAAATCATCGGGAAGGAGGTTTATAAATCCAGACACCTTTGTCCCTCGACTTAAATTAGACGCAGTTCGTCCGCCAAAAGTTCGCCCAGCCATTATGATTCACCCTGGCCGGGAAAAGGTTGTGCGGCTCCTGCGGCTGACACAGCTTCGCCCTTTATTGTAACATACGTGGTTACACTGCTTTCCGAAGTTTCCCGCCGTACAACAGGGGTGCGCGACCTTTGCCTGGTCCTCCAGGGAGTGGCGGCGTAGAAGGGATACGACAAACTACAGCTATGGCCGAACCACTGGAACTAAAAAAGACCCTGAACCTGCCCAAAACGGACTTTCCCATGAAGGCGAATCTGCCTCAGAACGAGCCCAAGCAGCTTGCCGCCTGGCAGGAATCGGATCTTTACGAGCGCATCTTGAAAGCCCGGGAAGGCAAGCCTCTTTTCGTACTTCATGACGGGCCACCCTATCCGACGGGCACCATCCATCTTGGCACCGGCCTCAACAAAATCTTGAAAGACATGATCGTGAAGTCCCAGAGCATGGCGGGCCACTACGCCCCGTACGTCCCCGGCTGGGATTGCCACGGCTTGCCCATTGAGACGCAAGTGGAAAAAGAACTTGGCGGTAAGGGTAAGGTGCCTCCCGCGGAATTCCGCCAACGTTGCCGCGACTATGCCACTAAATATGTGGAGCAGCACAAGCGCGATTTCAAGCGTTTGGGAGTGTTCGGCAGGTGGAACGATCCCTACTTGACCATGAGTCCGGAGTATGAGGCCACGATCGCCAGTGCCTTTCTGGACTTCATGGAGAAAGGCTACGTCTACCGCGGACGCAAGCCGGTGTACTGGTGCATCTACGACAACACTGCGCTCGCGGAAGCCGAAGTTGAATATGAAGACCACACCAGCCCATCAATCTGGGTCACCTTCAAAGTTGTGAGCGGCGGCGCCGGTGAAGCTGCCAAGATCGCCTCCGACGTCTCTGCGGTCATCTGGACCACGACGCCATGGACGATTCCGCACAACCGCGCACTGGCCTTCCATCCCGACTTCGAGTACGCCGTGGTGCAAACAGAAAAGGGTAAGTTGCTTCTGGCTGCGGACCGCGTGGCGGCCATGCGGGCGGATTGCGAAATCAAGCAGGCGGAGGTGCTGGGCACTTACAAGGGGCGGGAGTTTGAAGGAATGAAGTTTCAGCATCCCTTCCTGCCAATCCAGGTTCCTGGATTGCTGGCCGACTATGTGACCCTCGATCAGGGCAGCGGAATCGTGCATACCGCTCCGGGCCATGGCGCGGACGATTTCATCTCCGGCCAGAAGTATGGATTAGAGATTTATGCGCCGCTCGATGACCGCGGCATCTACTTGGAAGGCTTACCGGAATACAAGGGTAAGGATGTTTTCGCCGCGAATCCCATCATTGTGAAACTCCTGGGAGATCGCGGCGCATTACTCGCAAACCATCCATACAAGCACAGCTATCCGCACTGCTGGCGCTGCCACAACCCGGTGATCTTCCGCGCCACCGAACAGTGGTTCATCAAGATGGATCAGCCCGCGAAAGGCGCGACCAAAACTTTTCGCCAGGAAGCGCTGGACGAAATCCACAACGTGAAGTGGCTGCCCGCCTGGGGCCAGGACCGCATGTACGAAATGATCGAAAAGCGCCCGGACTGGTGCGTTTCTCGCCAGCGCTTCTGGGGCACCCCCATCATTGTTTTTTATTGTGACGCTTGCGGGAAGCGCCTGGAAGACTTCAGCGCGCTGCGAAATGTCATCAAGTGGTTCCAAAAAGAGGGCGCGGACGCTTGGTATAAGCACTCTGCCGAAGAGTTGTTGCCCGCCGGGACGAAGTGCGCGTGCGGCGCCGCCAAGTGGCGCAAGGAACATGACATTCTGGATGTGTGGTTTGACTCCGGGTCTTCCCACCTCGCGGTTTTGAAAGGCAAGGAGTGGCCGGCTGACGTGTACCTGGAAGGGCCGGACCAATATCGCGGATGGTTCCACAGTTCGTTGCTGATTGCGGTTGGGGTGAAGGACAAAGCTCCGTATCGCGGAGTAGTCACCCACGGTTGGACGCTCGACGAACAGGGGCGGCCGATGTCAAAATCCCTCGGGAATATCGTGCTCCCGACGGAAATCTGCGACAAGTGGGGTGCCGACCTGCTTCGACTCTGGGTGGGCTCGCAGGAGTATCAGGCCGACGTCAAGATGAGCGACCGGGTGATGACCCAGCTCAGCGAGGCTTACCGGAAAATCCGCAACACCTTTCGCTTTGCGCTCGGGAACTTGAACGAGTTCGATCCCGCCCGCGATGCTTTGCCGAATGCGCAACTGGACGAAATGGATCAGTGGATGCTGGAACGCACCGCGGATCTGGTGAAGCGATGCCGCGAATGGTACGCCGCCTATGAATTCCACCGCATCTACCACGCTATTCACGATTTCTGCGTTGTGGACCTGAGCGCGTTCTACTACGACGTGCTCAAGGATCGCCTGTATACCAAAGCGGTGAAGAACAAGTCCCGCCGCTCCGCGCAAACAGCCGTCTGGAGAATTACCAGTGCGCTGGTGCGCCTGGCGGTTCCCATTCTTGTTTTTACCAGCGAGGAAATCTGGAAATATTTCCCGAAGATGGCCGGCGAAGCGGACAGTATCCACATTGCGCTTTTCCCCGAAGAATCGGAACTGCGCACTGGCATCGTGCAAGCGAAGGTGGGCACTTGGGAGTTGCTTGCCAAGGTGCGCAGTGAGGTGCTGAAAGCGCTGGAGATCGCACGAAATGAGAAGAAGCTGATCAATTCAGGACTGGAAGCCAAGGTGCTTCTCAACGCGGACCTGGAGCTGAAGGCAAAACTAAAGCATTACCTGCCGCTATTGCCGGGCCTCTTCATCGTGTCACAGGTGGAATTGATCAGCGCGGGAGCCGGTGAGTTCGAGGCGGAGACGGTGCCCAGCCTGGAAGTTACTGTGCAACGCGCGGATGGAAAGAAGTGTGAGCGCTGCTGGAACTACTCCACACATGTGGGCGAGAATTCGCGCTATCCCGCAGTCTGCGAGCGCTGCAGCGAAGCCATTGCGGAAATTGAAGGAGGCAAATGAAAGGAAGTAAAGGAAGTAAACGAAGTGAAGGAAGTAAAGGAGAGGAACGGGGACACGTTGGTTCCCCTATTTCCTTTGCTTCCTTTACTTGCTTTACATCTTTCCCCTCATGATCCTCCCACCCCGTTTGCGGTGGCTTTGGCTTACCTTGGCCGTGGTCTTCCTCGACCGCGCCAGCAAGGTTTGGATCGAATCGCGCCCCGCGGGCTTTTTCCCTTACCCGCGCAATGCCAGGTATCTGGACATCATTTCATCGCGGAATCCCGGCATCGCGTTCAGTTTTATGGCCGATTGGGACCCGCACCTGGTGCGGATTGTTCTCATCGCCGGCTCCACTATAATCATCGGGCTCATCGCCTGGCTGCTTGTTGCCAGCCGCAATTCCAGCGCGCTGAACGCCGTGGGACTCGCTCTGCTGCTGGGCGGCGCGGCGGGAAATCTAACCGACCGCATCGTGCACGGACCGGTGACGGATTTCCTCCAAGTGTGGCTGAGATTCCTTCCCTGGGATACCTTCAATCCGTGGCCGACCTTTAACGTGGCCGATTCGGCGATCACAATTGGCGCCATCCTGATCGTTTTTGATGTATTATTCCCGCAACAGCATTCCTTGAAATCGTAAGTAGTAAAACGATTTTCTAGTTCGGGAGGGTGACCATGGCTCCTCGCATATTCGGTATATCCCGCCGGAATTTTCTTGGCGGGTTGATCGGCGCAGCGGCGGTGAGTTCACTTCCAGCCTCCGCGCGGGCCTTCGGCATTTTTCCGGAAGCGCACAATGCTTTTGTTCCCTATCAATTCCCCAGAAATTTTCTCTGGGGCGTGGCAACGGCGGCTTATCAGATTGAGGGCGCCTGGAATGTTGATGGCAAGGGGGAATCCATCTGGGATCGCTTTGCGCACACCGTCGGCAAAGTGAAGGGCGCCGATACCGGGGATGTCGCCTGTGATTCCTACCATCGCTACAAGGAAGACATACAGCTTGCCAGGGCGCTCAATGTAAAAAGCTACCGTTTCTCCATATCGTGGCCGCGCATTCAGGCGGATGGCACGGGTAAGCCAAATCCTAAAGGCCTGGATTACTACAAGCGCGTCGCTGACACACTGCGCGAAGCGCACATCCGGCCACTGGCCACCTTGTATCACTGGGACCTGCCCCAGGCTTTGGAAGATGCGGGAGGCTGGCCCAACAGGGAACTGGCGGGGCGCTTCACCGATTACTGCGAAATCGTCACCCGCGCGCTGGGCGATCGGGTCGCCCACTGGTGCATATTCAACGAGCCCTGGGTATTCGTCTTCCTTGGTTATTCACGTGGTATTCATGCGCCGGCCCGCCGGGACTATGCCGCCACGATGCGCGCCACGCACGTAGTCAACATCGCGCAGGGCCAGGCTTTCCGGGCGATCAAGGCGGTGAATCCGAGATTCCAGGTGGGCTCCGCATTTAGTGTTTCCAATTGCGAGCCCGCCACGTCCAGCAGCGAGGATAAGGCTGCGGCGGATCGGGCTCACGCGGTCGGCAACGTCTGGTTCATCCATCCTGCGCTCAAGGGCGTGTACCCGAAGGGGTTTGTCGGCGAAAATCCCTACGATGTGATGGGCGTCAAGCCGGGTGACATGGAACTCTGCAAGGCGCCACTCGATTATCTCGGAATGAACTACTACCGGCGGCAGTTCGTCTCCGCGATCCCCGCTGGTTCCGGTGAAGCGGCAACCGGCGTCAACAGTTATGACGCCTTCGAAGGCCCGCTTACGGATTTTGCGTGGGAAGTCTGGCCAGACAGTTTCCACGAACTTCTGATGCGCATTACGCGCGAGTACGACACTCCGGCCCTGGAAATTACCGAAAATGGCTGCTCGTACCTCGATTCGCCCGATGTTCACGGCCGTGTTCCAGACCAGCGCCGCATTGAGTTTACGCGTGGCTACCTAAGCGCCGTCGGCCGTGCGATCAAAGACGGGGCAAACATACGCGCCTACCATCATTGGAGCCTGCTGGACAATTTCGAATGGGCGGAAGGGTACGCGCAACGGTTCGGCTTGGTTTACGTGGATTTCCGCGATCAGCGCCGCATCATCAAGGATTCCGGCTACTGGTATGGCAAGCTCGCCGCCTCGGGCACGCTGGCCTAGATCGCAACAGCCACTGCATCCAGGCTGGAGCGCATTCTGCGGTACACTCTCCGCGTGACAGAAATATTGCACCTCGAGTTTGCTGCTTCCTCGGAAGATGCGGGCGCGCGCCTTGATCGCTTCGTAGTCAACCACTGCACGGATCTGTCGCGCACGCGTGTGCAGGAACTTATCGAGGATGGGTTCGTCCTTCTGAATGGGAAACCAGCCAAGGACGCGCACAAGGTCCGCGCGGGCGATGTGATTGAGGTAGTGCCGCGGCAACGGCCGCCCTTGCGGGCTGAAGCGGAAGTGATTCCGCTGGATGTGCTCTACGAAGACGCGGACGTCATCGCCATCAACAAGCCGGCAGGGATGACTGTTCACGCCGGAGCAGGGAACTCTCATGGCACGCTGGTCAACGCGCTTCTGGGCCGCGGTCAGTCTCTTTCGCAACAGGAAGATTCACTGCGCCCCGGTATCGTTCACCGCCTGGACAAAGAGACCTCCGGGATTCTCCTTGTGGCAAAAAGCGACTTCGCTCACGCCAAGCTCTCGGAAGCTTTTCGCCAGCGCGCCATCCGGAAGATTTACGTTACTCTGGTGCAGGGACAGATGGCGGAGGAGCGCGGACGGATCGAACTGCCTATCGCCCGCGACCCCAAGCGGCGTACGCGCATGACCGCCACTCGCGCCGCTTTACTTCCTAATTCAAGGCCTGCCCGCACGGACTGGCGTGTTCTTTCGCGCATCGATTCCACGAGCCTGCTTGAGGTTCAATTGCATACCGGCCGCACTCACCAGATCCGCGTACACTTCTCCGCGGTTCGCCATCCCGTTGTAGGCGATACGCTCTACGGTGCCGCGGGCCAATTGCACATTGGCCGCACCACGCTCCCTTCCCTGGGCCGGAATTTCCTGCACGCGGCAAAGATCGGATTCACGCAACCCCGGACCGGCCAAACGATCGAGCTCACTGCTCGGTTACCGGCCGAATTGAAGGAATATTTGGCGAAGCTCTCCGCCGCCGCGGGCGAGAAGCAATCGCGAATTGACGCTGCACTTGCCGGCTTCCTATAATCAAGGTCCATGCGCTATCGACTGTTTGCTCTTCTTGTGGCTGCCGTCCTTCTGGCAAGCCTGGTGGCTTCGGCCCAACAGCCGCAGAGCCCTCCGTCTCCACCTCAAAAGCCCGCCGAAAAACCCGCTGAACCGCAACAGATCCAGAAGAGCCAGACGACCATTCCGATCGTGGTCAACCTGGTGGACGTGCTCTTCACCGTGCTCGACCGCCGCAACAAGCTGATTTCCGGCCTGGAGCAGAAAGACTTCAAGATTTTGGACGACAATGCGCCGCAGGATATCCGTTACTTCAGCAGGCAAGCTGACCTGCCACTCCGCATTGGCATGCTGATGGATACTTCCAACAGCATTCGGGACCGCCTGAAATTCGAGCAGGATGCTGCCAACAACTTCCTGTTTAGCGTCCTCCGGCGCAACAAGGATGAGGCGTTCGTGATGACTTTCGATGACGAACCCGAGGTCGTGCAGCCGTTCACCGGCGATGCTGGACAGCTACGTGATCAGATCCTGCGCACCCGGGCCGGCGGCGGCACCGCCGTTTACGATGCTATTTTCGACGCTTGCGTGAACCAATTGAGCCATCCTCCGCGACCCCCCGGCGATCAGCCTGACGTTGTCCGGCGCGTCATGATCCTTATCAGCGATGGCGAGGACAACCTTTCAACGCACACCCGCTCCGAGGCCATCGAGATGGCGCAACGCACCAGCGTGGTCATTTACACCATCAGCACCAGTACGCAATGGGTGACGCTGGACGACCCCAGCAAGGAAAAATCCGGCAACCGCAAATACCATCTCACCGACGGCGACAAGATCCTTCAGGATCTCGCCGACGAAACCGGTGGCCGCTCCTTTTACCCTTATCACGTCGACGATCTCGACCAATCTTTCCAGGACATTGGCGAAGAGCTGCGCAACCAGTATTCCCTGGCCTACAATCCCTCCAATCACTCGCTGGACGCCCGCTACCACAAGATCAAAATCGAAGTGCCGGAACACAAGGGTTACCAGGTCCGCGCGCGTCGCGGCTACTATGCGCGCGCCAACCAGAACACGTCCGCCAGACCCGCGGGCACGGTCAAGTGAAAGAATTGACGCATTAAGCAAGCTCCGCGCACCTCATCTGTGGTGACTGCCATCGATGGACGCCCAGCGATCGAAACGCTCAAGAAAGACTCCTTTGATCTCGTGCTCATGGACGTTCAGATGCCCGAAATGGATGGCTTCCAATGCACGGCCGCCATCCGCGCCAAAGAAAAGGCAACAGGCGGGCACCCCATCATCGCCATGACCGCGCACGCCCTCAAAGGCGACCGGGAACGCTGTCTCGCCGCCGGCATGGATGATTACGTTTCTAAACCCATCCGCACCGCCGAACTATTCGCCGCCATCGAACGGACCATGGCGCGCTTCACCCGGCCGGCTGTTATTCCAGACCCTCCCGTCCCCGTCACCGAGAGAGCTACTCAGGTCCCCGAAAATCAGTCTTATGTTTTCGGAAATCGCGTCTACTTGCTTTGGTCGTGCAGTAGTACCGCGTCGGATTCGACTTCGCCGCATTGCATGGCGATCTTTGAGCCATCGGGGGAAAACACAAACCGGAAGTTCTTGTCTTCCTTGAAGTGAGTGAGTTGGCGGTGCGGTTTGCCGTCAAGCGGCTGCAACCACAAGTTGTCCACGCCCTTCTCGCGCACCACGTAGACCACCGCTTTCCCATCCGGAGTGTACTCAACCTGGTGGGGCAAGGCCCGCTGATCGATATCGCTGTAAGTCATTTGTTGGGTGTCAACGTTGTCCATCCGCAGCATCAACTTGTGGTCCAGTTCCCGCACTTCGTAGGATACGATCTCCTTGCCATCCGGCGAAAGACCAATAGCCCCGACCGGGGACTTCACCACCGTCTCAGGTGCACCGCCCTCCACCGAGACACGCTTTACGTAACGATTGTCAGTGTTATCCACGTAATACACCCAGTTTCCGGCCTTGGGACAGGTTGGTTCCCGGTCATTCCTGCCGGAGGACAGTTGCTTTTGATTCGTGCCGTTCAAATCCATTCGCCACAAATTGGCCGAAGCTCCACTCGTGCGGCCAACCTGGCGAAACACGATGTAGCGCCCATCGCCACAAACCGCCGCCTGATCAGGGATACGCTTGAGATCCGAGTACAACGTGGTTTCTTCTCCGGTGGCGGAAACGGCCTTGAGGTTCCCGGCCTGCGGCAGAAGCAACCGGCCATCCGGCATCCAATTCCAACGCCACACCTCCAAATGGGTCGCCAACGGTACGGTGTGCAACTGATCTGGATCGCCGGCCGGTGCAATGCTCAAGGAAAAGCGAAATTTGCTCTGGATCGCCACCATGGTCTTGCCGTCTTTCGCGATTCCCAATTTCCCGTAATTATTAGTGTCCGCGGTCACCGCGCGATATTGGCCGTCCGGATAGCTGACGTAGCCTATTTGTTGCTGCATATGCCCCGCTTCCACTTGCGATGCGCTGGAGATTAGCGCGCGACCGTCGGGCATCCACGCGGGGCCATAGTAAATGCGGTCGGGCGATACTCCAACGGCGCGGTCCTGGCCTGTTGCCGCATCGACCTCCAGGAAACCACCGATAGCATCCGGAGTAGGTTGCACGATCGGGATCACAATTGTCTTGCCATCCGGCGACCAGGCTGGCACGTGGCTATCGCTTTGCAATGTGCGGGCGGTGAAGATTGGCTTCTCAAGGGTTCCGTCGCTCTTAGCCAGCAACAAGTCCCAATTCGGTGAATCGTGCAACTCGCGCAGAAATGCGAAATGCTCTCCGTCCGGCGAAAAGGTAATCGGGCTGTCCACGTCCTTAATCAGAATCCGGGGCGTCCCGCCGAATACCGTGGCACTGTATAATTCCGATTCCGTCTCGTTGGTCTCATCGCGCCGAACGAAGTAGATGTAGTTCCCATCCGGCGAAAAGGTGAGTCCGTCATAGCGCGTCGCCGCCGGCATCACCACTTCTTTATTTGTTCCCGTGGGAATATGCCGCAGCCAGAGCGACTGTAGTCCCTTTTCTTCGAGCGCTTGCAGCAGGTATTTCCCATCCGGAGAAATAGCAGCCTGCCTTATATGGCCGTTATTGGAGACGTTCTCAATTGTGAATTTCTCAAATGGCGCGAGCTTCGGCTTTTGCCCGATTTGCTCCTTGTGCGCCAGCGCATACAGCCCGTAGCCTGCGGCGACAACCACCACCAGCAGCCCCAACAGGATGACCCATGCGCCGATTTTGTTCTTCTGCGCCGCCTCGCCCAGCACCCGGCCACTCCCCGCCACCACCCCCGATGGTGCGGCAGCGGTGGAGCCGCTCCCTAGCGTGCGTACCGCCCCGCTCGACGCCCGGCTAGTAGCCACGGCCGGATCGGAACTCACTCGTCCGGGCTCCAACTCTCGTTGCAAGCGCTTCAGGTCGGTGCGGACTTCCGCGGCAATCTGGTACCGGAATTCCCTCTCCTTTTCCAACAGCTTATTCAGAATGCGTTCCAGTTCGGCCGGGACGCTGGTGTTCAGCTCCACCGGCGAAACCGGGGCGGTATGCAGAATATTCCCGAAAATCACGGCGCTCGTGGAGCCCGGGAAGGGAAGCGCGCCGGTCACCGCCTGATAAATGACGGAACCCAGGGAAAACAGATCGCTGCGCGCGTCGAGAGCCTCTCCGCGAGCTTGCTCCGGCGACATGTAGGCGATGGTGCCGACGGTGGTGCCCGGGCTGGTCAGAAAGGCTTCATTTGATGGGGACAGGGTATCGCCTTCCATCGCCCCTTCCGGCTCCATCAGCTTGGCCAACCCAAAATCGAGGATTTTTGCGGTGCCCCGCTCGGTGATGAAGATATTGGCGGGCTTGATGTCGCGGTGAATGATTGCTTTTTTGTGCGCGGCGTCCAGCGCGTCGGCCAGTTCGATCCCGATTCCGACGACCCGCGCTATCGGCAGCGGGCCGCGGGCAATAACTTTGTCCAGCGACTCGCCTTCCAATAACTCCATGCAGATGTAGGTCTGGCCCTCATTCTCCTCGATTGCGTGAATGATGCAGATCCCCGGATGGTTCAGCGCGGAAGCCGAACGTGCCTCGCGCAAAAACCGCTCCAGGGCAGCGGCATCCTTCGTGGCGCCCTCTTGCAAGAACTTGAGAGCGACACGGCGGCCCAATTTTGTATCTTCGGCTTCATACACCAGCCCCATGCCGCCGCTGCCCAATTGCCGCAGAATTCGATAATGTCCGATTGTCTCGTTGATCATAAAGCGCGTTGCGAAGCTCAGAACGGTTGCCTTGCGATACTAGCCAAGGCATCGCCTGTGGTCAATGCGCGCTAATTGCGGTGTTAAGGGAAAGTTCAGCCCCGCGAGCCCTTCGGCGCGTAATAGCCCTTTCGCGCCAATACTTTGTATTCGTGATTGCTCGGTTCTACCCGGATCTTCCGAAACTTGCCGTCTTTCGCGGTATTGGTTGGATAGTAGCCTAGCGTGTACTGGCTCCGCAATTCTTCGGAGATCTGGTCGAACGCTTCTTCCAGATGTTTCTCCGAACGCACAGAAATCATCCTTCCGCCCGTTTCCTCCGCCAGCCGGTGCGCTACATTGGAATTCCCGCCATATCGCGGGTCTACCACCAACAAAATGTGAATCACGGTATCGGTGCGCTGCGCCGATTCGATTGCTTCTTCCAGCTTCACACGGCTACCTTCGTCCTGCGCATCGGTGACAATAATGATCGCCTTGCGTCCGGCTTCGCCATTGAGTTTGTCCCCGCAAGCCAGATAGATCGCATCATAAAGCGCTGTGCCCACCATGTTCCCCGTGGGCACCGGCCCCGGGTTTCCCGCGATGTAGCCGCCACCGGGAGTATTGATGCGGGCCTTATTAATGGCGCGGCTGAGGATGCTCTTGTCGTCCGTAAAATCCGCTAGCAAATCCACGTCGGTATCAAAGGAGATGATCATCGCTTCATCACCCTTCCTCAACACCCGATGCAAAAACCGCGAGCCAGCATCCTGAATCGCGCCAAGCATGTACTGTTCGCTGCCGGAAGTGTCCAGAAGCAGCCCGAGGGTAATGGGCAACTGCATCTCTTTCGCGAAGAAAGAGATCTTTTCCTCGTGGTTGTCCTCAAAAACCTTGAAATCGTCCTGTTTCAGATCCGTGACGATGCGCTTGTTTTTGTCCCGTACCGTGGCGAATAGGTTGACCAAACTTACTTCCGTCTTAATCACCGGCCCTTGTGCTTGCCCCTGGGCCGCAGTTTGCCGTGCTTCCGGCGGCGCTGGAACCGCCAGGACGATTGCCGCGGCACAGGCTAAGCACCGCATCCCCATCATTTTCAAGATTGTAATCTTCACGTTCCCGATTTTCACTGTTTCTCGGTATCCTTAATGGTGCCTCGCCTTGGCATTCCAGCACCGGCGAGTGGCAGCTTTTGGTCTCACACCGCAGGGTGGTTCTGCATTCGTTCGATGCAACGAACCGCCCGGCGGGATGCGTCTTATGATTCAACCGGAGTGTAATTGCTTATCCGAGCCTTGAAAAGTTTGGCCTGATCACTATGAAAAGTCCACGAAAAATCGCTTATCTTGTTGTCCCTTCCGTGTTCTTATTTGCTGGCCTGGCAGTGCAAGCGCAGAATCCTGCACCTCCTCCTACGAATCCAGCGCCCGAGACGCAAGCCAAACCTCAGGCCGCCCCCGGGCAGGGCCAGCCGAAGCTTAGTGTAACTACCACTGTGGTGGTCGTCCCCGTTACCGTAAAAGATAGAAACGGCAACCTTGTTGCCGATCTCAGGAAGGATGAATTCCGTGTTTTCGAAGATGACGTCGAACAGGTAATCCGCAATTTCACCACCGAGGCGGTCCCGATTTCCATGGTCGTCCTGATTGACAACGATCTGAAGCAGAAGGACAGGGACCAGGTGGAACCCAGCCTGATCTCACTGGTGGGGGGAATGAGCGCCAGCGACGAGGCCTTCATCTGCCGCTTTGACCAGTTCTTCCATGAGGGCAAGGGGTTTACCAAGGACCAGGACAAGCTGGTCACCCAGTTGCGCCGCACCGAGATTGCCTCGCATACTTCTGCAGCTCCCCCGAGCGACCCATTCAGCGGCCCGACCATCAATGGGGCTCCGGCACCGGGGGCACCGCAGTTGAATGACCCTTCGCTGCGCGCCATTAAGGGCCAGCCTACCAAGGCCCTGGACGATGCGGTCTATAACGCCGCGCTGTTGCTCAGGGATCGCGACAGCCGCAAGCGCCGCAAGATCATTCTGATCATCTCCGATGGCCAGAATGGGGCGAAATTCAACACCCGCAAATACAGCGAAGTCCGGGAGGAATTGTTCCGCCAGGAAATCGCGGTCTACAGCGTGGCGACCGGCAGCGCCTACTTTGAACGCAAATTCGATCGCCTGGTCAGCTATGCGCACGACACCGGAGGCGACGTCTATTTTGGGGCCAAACAAAGCACTTTTTCGGAGTTCTACTCCGGCATCACGGAAGAGGCGCGGAACCAATACACCTTGGTTTACTCTCCGTCGGGGGAGCGCAAGGTGGACTACCACTCCATCGAGGTTCGCGTCCGTCGCGAGGGCTTGACCATCCTCGCCCGCAAAGGCTACTACGGCGGCGCCACCGAGGCCCCGAAATAGGCCCTGCCATCGCATTTTTCGCAGAATCCTATTGACACACGCAGTCCTTGCTCGTATACGGATGGCACTGGGCAGGAT